>NZ_QPEQ01000002.1:600000-922806 GCF_009455625.1 Paraburkholderia bonniea
GGCTGACCATCTGGCAAGCGCACTGTGTCGCGCTTGAGCGTCAGAAATGTGCCTTGATGCAGCGTGTCGCGGCTCAAGCAGGTCTCGGTGAGAGCTGCATCGTGATTGGGTAATTCAGCCATGAGCACGGCCCAAAGACAGAGGAGATTTGGCAGCGTGACAGCGCGAGGCCATCAGCGACGTTTGACGAGATATTGAAAAGTAAAACCAGGAAACGCGAAGACGACAAAGAGGCTAAAGGTGATCGCGTAAAACTGCCAGCCCTGCTCAAAACGGTTACCAGCACGAGCTTCAAGCCAGAAACCCAACACACCCACCACGAAATACAGCAGGATCAGTTCGGCAATCCTGATCCACGCATTTTTTTTGGGCGTCTTCAGCGGCACCACTGCAAGCAGCCGCTGATTCAGAAAAGGCAGGTTGGCGCCGATCAGCGCCAACAGAACGATAAACCAGCCAGCGGCGGACATCAGAGTGGCAATGTATGCGAGATGACCTGGAGGCAAACCGTCATCAGTGGGCCAGGGATGATCCCCAGTGCCAGCACCGCAATGCCATTCAGCACCAGCAACGTGCGCTTGCAGGCATTGGCGTGAATCGGCGTGGTGTCGGCCGGTGCATCGAAGTACATCAGCTTGACGATACGCAGGTAGTAAAACGCGCCAAAGAGTGACGTCACTACCGCCAGCAGCGCCAGCCAGGTCAGGCCGGCATTCATCGTCGCTTCAAGCACGGCCAGCTTGGCGTAAAAACCAACTGCTGGCGGAATGCCCGCGAGTGAAAACATCATGACCATCATCACAAACGCAAAGACTGGACTGCGTTGATTCAGACCCTTGAAATCATCAATCGTGTCCGCTTCGAAATCACGGCGAGCCAGTAACATCACGACACCGAAGGTGCCTAGTGTCGTCATCAGGTACACGATGCTGTAGAACATCGCTGAGCTATACGCACCGGCAGCCGCGCCCGTTTTGCCATCCACCACTCCGGCCAGCAGACCAAGCAGCACAAAACCCATGTTTGAAATCGCGGAGTACGCGAGCATGCGCTTGATGTTGCGCTGAACGATACCGGTGATATTGCCAACGATCATCGACAGCGCAGCCAGGATCACCAGCATTTCCTGCCAGTCGACCGCGAGCGGCAACAAACCCATGACGAGAAAGCGCAGCCCCCATGCGAACGCAGCGACTTTCGGACCGCCGCCAACCATCAGCGTCATCGCAGTTGGTGCACCCTGATAGACGTCTGGCACCCACATATGGAACGGCACGGCACCCATCTTGAAGGCGACACCCGCGACGACAAAGATCACGCCAAAGAGCAAGACCGCATCGTTAATGCGTCCAGATGCAACGGCTTTCAGCACCTCGTTCAGCTCAAGCGAACCGGTCGCGCCATACAGCATCGAAATCCCGTAAAGCAGAAACCCGGAAGCCAGCGCACCCAGCACGTAATACTTCATCGCCGCTTCATTCGATTGCGGCGCATTACGGCGCAGCGCGATCGCGGCATACAGCGACAGCGACATCAACTCCAGACCCAGATACAGCGTCAGGAAGTTGTTGCCCGAAATCATCACCAATTGCCCAAGCAACGAGAACATGCCGAGCAAAAAGAACTCTCCGCGGAACAAATCCCGGTCTTCGAGATATTTACGCGAGTAAACAATCGACACCGCGTATCCCAGCGACACCACCGCTTTCATTGCACTGGCGAATGAATCCACCACATACATGCGCGAGAAGAAGTAATGCGTTTGCGGGTCGAACGCGTTAATCGCAAACCAGATGCCGGCGACAACGGTTGAAACCAGCGCGATGAAATACGTGATGCGACGGCCAGCATGACCAGCGAACGTGTCGTTGAGCCATGCGACGACGACAGCAAGCATGATTAGTGCATCAGGTAACAGAGCACTCATAGGGGCGTTTTGCATGATCTTTAAATAGCTCCGCTCTGCATTACTGTGACAACGGCAGCTTGGACTGCGCGACGTGGGAGAGGAGGTTTTCCACGGAAACGTGCATCACATCGGTGAAAGGCTTCGGATACAGACCCATGAAAAGCGTCAGCACAGCCAGCACGGCCAGCATGGAAAACTCGCGGCGGTTGATATCGCGCAGTTTTTTCACTTGATCGTTCTTCACCGGGCCGAAGTACACGCGCTTGTACATCCAGAGCGTGTAGGCCGCACCGAGAATCAGCGTGAAAGCGGCACCCGCTGCGATCCAGAAGTTGTACTGCACCGCCGCCAGAATCACCATAAATTCACCGACGAAACCCGATGTGCCTGGCAAGCCACAGTTCGCCATGGAAAACAGCATCACCAGCGCAGCAAACTTTGGCATCTGGTTCACCACACCGCCGTAATCCGCAATCTGACGTGAATGCATGCGGTCATACAGCACTCCGATACACAGGAACATCGCGCCTGAGACAAAGCCGTGCGAGATCATCTGAACGATCGCGCCTTCAACGCCCAACTGGTTGAAGATGAAAAACCCGAGCGTGACAAAGCCCATGTGCGCAATCGACGAATACGCCACCAGCTTTTTCATGTCGGTCTGCACCAGCGCGATCAGACCGATGTAAATCACCGCGATCAGCGACAGCGTGATGATTACCGGTGCCAGAAAATGGCTGGCATCTGGCGTAATGGGCAGCGAAAAACGCAGGAAACCATACGCACCGAGCTTCAGCATGATTGCGGCAAGCACCACGGAGCCGCCAGTTGGCGCTTCCACGTGTGCGTCTGGCAGCCACGTATGAACCGGCCACATTGGCACTTTCACAGCAAACGCCATGAAAAAGGCTATGAACAGCAGGATCTGGGGCGTCATGCCGATCTGGAGGTGTTGCCAGGTAGCGAGATCAAACGTGCCAGTCTGTGTGTACAGATACAGCAGCGCGATCAGCATGAGCAGTGAGCCCATCAGCGTATAGAGGAAGAACTTGAACGCGGCATACACCCGGTTCGCTCCACCCCAGACACCGATGATGATGTACATCGGAATCAGCGTAGCTTCGAAGAACACATAAAACAGCATGCCATCGGCCGCGCTAAACACACCGACCATGATCCCGGACAAGATCAGAAAAGCGGCCAGGTATTGCGCCACATTTTTCGTGATGACTTCCCATGCGGCCACCACCACGATCACCGTAATCAGCGCAGTCAGCACGACAAACCACATCGAAATGCCATCGACACCGAGGTGATACGTGATGTTGAAGCGCTCAATCCAGTTCGCCTTTTCGACGAACTGCAGATCAGCGGTGCTGGCATCGAAATCCGTTATCAACGGAATCGTCACGATAAAGCTGAGAATCGAACCAGCCAGCGCCAGCCACCGTGCGGGGGCAGGATTTTTGTCAGAACCAATGGCGAGAACCAGCAAACCGAACAGAATCGGCAACCAGATCGCAATACTGAGAATCGGATAAGCGTGCATTAAGTGTCCCTCGCCTTATTTGCCGCCGAGCGTTACAAACAGGGTCAGGAGCCCCAGCATGCCGATAATCATGGCGAACGCGTAGTGATAGATGTAACCAGTTTGAAGAAAGCGGATCACGCCGGCGAACCAGCCAATGAAACGCGCGCTGCCATTCACGATGCCGTCGATGACAACCACGTCACCTTCTTTCCAGAGCCCACGGCCAAGCACGACCGCTCCTTTGGCGAATACGACTTCGTTGATCTTGTCGAGGTAATACTTGTTGTCGAGCAGCGTATAGACCGGCGAGAACGCGCGGCGGATCACCGCTGGCAAGTCAGGCCGCTTCAAATAAAGGAACCAGGCGGTGACGACACCAGCAAACGCCAGCCAGAGCGGCAACGTCGAGATCGAGTGCAAGCCCATCGCCATCCAGCCATGGAACTCTTCGGCCATCTCATGCAATGCCGGATGGTTTTCGCCGATGAAAATAACCTTGTCGAAAGCCACGCCATGCTGGAAGAAATCGCCAAACAGCATCGGCCCCACGGCAATCGCACCGATCACCACAGAAGGAATCGCTAGCAGTACCAGCGGCAGCCACACTACCCATGGAGTTTCATGCGGCACATGTACGCCATGGCCGTGATGGTCATCGTGGCCGTGCGCGTCTTCACCATGCGCGGCTGCTTCGGCACCGTGAGCGGCATTTTTGACTGGCGGATTACGGAAACGCTCCTCGCCATGAAACACCAGGAAATACATCCGGAACGAATACAGCGCGGTAACAAACACACTGGCAATCACCGCGAAATAGGCAAAACCAGAACCCGGTAAATGCGACAGCTTTACCGCATCAATAATCGAATCTTTTGAGTAAAAGCCGGAAAAGAACGGTGTACCGATCAACGCCAGCGAACCCATTAGAGAGGTGATCCACGTTATCGGCATGTACTTGCGCAGCCCACCCATGTTGCGCATGTCCTGATCGTGGTGCATGCCGATAATGACCGACCCCGCACCGAGGAACAGTAACGCCTTGAAAAACGCGTGTGTCATCAGGTGAAACACCGCAACCGGATAAGCGGAGACACCGAGTGCCACCGTCATGTAACCCAGTTGGGACAGCGTCGAATACGCCACCACACGCTTGATGTCGTTCTGAACGATGCCCAGAAAACCCATGAAAAGCGCCGTGATCGCACCAATCACCGTCACAAACGACAGCGCCGCATCAGACAGCTCAAACAATGGCGACATCCGCGTCACCATGAAAATACCGGCGGTCACCATCGTCGCCGCGTGAATCAGCGCGGAAATCGGTGTTGGGCCTTCCATCGAATCAGGCAGCCAGACGTGCAGCGGGAACTGGGCCGACTTACCCATTGCACCAATGAACAAGCAGATACAGGCCACCGTTAGCAGACCCCAGTCGGTGCCGGGAAAGCTCATGGCCGCCAACTCCGTGCGCTGTGCAAACACATCGCCGTAGTTCATCGAACCGGCATACGCGAACAGCAAACCGATACCCAGCAAAAAGCCGAAGTCGCCAACCCGGTTCACCAAAAAGGCTTTCATGTTGGCGTAGATCGCACTTTCACGTGTGAAGTAAAACCCGATCAGCAGATACGACACGAGGCCCACCGCTTCCCAGCCGAAGAACAGCTGCAAGAGGTTGTTGCTCATCACGAGCATCAGCATCGAAAACGTAAACAACGAGATATACGAGAAAAACCGCTGATAGCCGTCCTCTTCCGCCATATAACCAATCGTGTAGATATGCACCATCAGCGACACGAAAGTCACGACGCACATCATCATCGCGGTTAGCGAATCAACGAGGAAGCCCACTTCGAACTTCATCTTGCCGACGGTCATCCATTCGTAGATGGTCGCGTTGAAGCTCGCGCCATGCAGCACGTCCCAAAACACGAAGGCCGAAAGGATGAAAGAAATCGCCACGCCGAGAATCGTGACCGTATGGGCTCCTGCACGCCCAACCGCTTTCCCGAACAACCCCGCGATCAGCGAGCCAGCGAGCGGTGCAAGCGGGACCGCCAGCAGCAGGTTTTCATTGAGTGTCGTTGACATAACAGCTTTGCCTGAATTTAACCTTTGAGCTGATCGAGATCCTCGACATTAATCGTGTCGAGGCTACGGAACAGAGTCACCAGAATGGCGAGGCCAATCGCAGCTTCCGCAGCGGCGACGGTCAGCACGAAAAACACGAAAATCTGCCCGTGCACGTCGCCGAGATAATGCGAGAACGCGACAAAATTGGTATTGACCGCGAGCAGCATCAATTCAATTGCCATCAGGATGATGATGACGTTGCGGCGGTTCAAAAAGATGCCAACGATGCTGATCGCAAACAGGATCGCGCCGAGGACGAGGTAATGAGCAAGGGTCAACATATTTTTCTCCTGTCCGCTCAGCCGTTTTTGCCAGGCGCTGAATCGTCAGCGGCAGCAGCAGGCGGATCGGCTTTTTCTGATGCCATTTTCACGATCCGCACCCGGTCCTGGCTACGCACCTGCACCTGTTCACTGATCTTCTGGCGCTTGCTGTCTTTCGCCGGACGCGCAGTCAGTGAGATCGCTGCAATGATCGCTACCAGCAGCACGAGCCCAGCGATCTCAAACGCAAAAATGTAGTCGGTGTAAATCACCTTGCCGATCAGCCGGGTGTTCGACCAGTCGGCCTGTGCGCCAACCGCCACCGTGGTGTCGCGCAGCGCCGCTGTCGTAGCGCCATAGCCATGCCACAGGATCAGTGCGGTTTCGATCACGATGATCGCGCCCACCGCTGTCGCCATCGGGACGAAACGTTTGAAGTCACGTCGCACGACGTCGAGATTGATGTCCAGCATCATCACGACGAACAGGAACAGCACCATCACCGCGCCGACATAAACCAGCACTAGCAAGATGGCCAGAAACTCGGCTTCAAGCAGCATCCAGATCGCCGCCGCGTTGAAAAACGCGAGCACCAGAAAGAGTGCGGACGCAACTGGATTGCGTGACGTAATCACCTTCAGCCCTGAAACAATCAGGAACAGCGCGAAGATATAGAACAGTACGGTCGTGAATTCCATGATTACCGGTTCATCGTTAGGCCATCGTCAGGCATTGTTCTTCAGGACAGGCGGGCAACAAGCCTGCCTGAGCGGTCGACAGCGGTATCTAAACCCCAGGCCGCTGCGTGGTTTAACGGTATGGTGCGTCCGCAGCCTTGTTCGCTGCGATTTCGGCTTCGTAGCGATCGCCTACAGCCAGCAGCATGTCTTTGGTGAAATACAGGTCACCGCGCTTTTCGCCGTGGTACTCAAGAATGTGAGTTTCGACGATCGAATCGACCGGACAGCTTTCTTCGCAAAAGCCGCAAAAAATGCATTTGGTCAGGTCGATGTCGTAGCGAGTCGTGCGGCGGGTGTTGTCTGCCCGCGTTTCCGACTCAATGGTGATTGCCAGTGCAGGGCAAACAGCCTCGCACAGCTTGCAGGCAATGCAGCGCTCTTCACCATTGTCATAACGGCGTAACGCATGCAGCCCGCGAAAACGCGGCGATATCGGCGTCTTCTCTTCAGGAAACTGCACGGTGATCTTGCGCTTGAATGTATAGCGACCCGTCAGGGCAAGACCTTTAAGCAGCTCAGTCAGAAAGAACGTTTTGAAAAAATTTTGAATTGCGGTCATGGGTTCATCCGCCCTTTATTTCCAGATATTCAACGGCGACATGATCCAGAAGCCGACCACGATCAACCACACTACGCAAACCGGAATAAACACTTTCCAGCCCAGACGCATGATCTGGTCGTAGCGATAACGGGGGAAAGTGGCGCGAGCCCAGATAAACACCGACAACAGGAAGAAAACCTTGGCAACCAGCCAGACGATGCCCGGCACGAATGACAGAAAACCAAACGGCGCACTCCAGCCACCGAGGAACAGCGTCGCTGCCAGGGCCGCAATCACGATCATGTTGATGTATTCAGCAAGGAAGAACAGCGCGAACGCCATGCCCGAATAATCAATCATGTGACCGGCCACAATTTCCGACTCGCCCTCAACCACGTCGAACGGATGGCGGTTTGTTTCAGCAATACCTGAAATGAAATACACCACGAAAACCGGCAACAGCGGCAACCAGTTCCATGACAGAAAATTCAAGCCATAGCTGGCAAACATGCCGCGCTCTTGCGAGCCGACAATTTCCGAAAGATTCAGACTGCCGGCAGTCATTAGAACGACGACCAACGCAAAGCCCATCGCAATTTCGTAGGACACCATCTGGGCGGCTGCCCGCATTGCACCCAGAAACGCGTACTTGGAATTAGATGCCCAGCCCGCCAGAATCACGCCATAAACACCAATTGATGAAATGGCCATTGCATACAGCAACCCGGCATTGATGTCGCCCAGCACGGCACCCGCCTGGAACGGGATTACCGCCCACACCGCAAAGGCCGGCACGACAGTCATGATTGGTGCCACCAGATAAATCCAGCGGCTCGCCTGCGTGGGCTGAATCACTTCTTTGAGCAGCAGCTTCAGCACGTCGGCAATCGGCTGGAGCAACCCTGCCGGGCCCACGCGATTTGGGCCAAGACGCACGTGCATCCAGCCAATCAGCTTGCGCTCCCACAGAATCAGGTACGCCACGCACAGCAGAATGACTACAGCCACAACCAGGATGCGCACCAGCGCCCACACTGTCGGCCAGGCCACACCGAGAAGCTGCGCGCCGCCCGAATTGATCGTCTCGAACAAGCTCATTTACGCCTTCTCCACCACCAGTTCACCGAACAGGCTGCCCAGCGCTGCACCAGCGGGCGTTGCCGCCGATACGCGGACGACCGTCTGCGCAAGATTGACGTCACGCACGGCAGGTAACTGCACCGAACGCTCACCCTGGCGAACGCGAACCGCGTCGCCCTCTTTCAAACCTAATTTGTCGAACAATGCAGCAGGCAAACCAGCTGTATTGGCTACCCGAGCGGCGGTAGTCAGATGCAGCGACTCCGCGCGCCGTGCCAGCGCATCAGCGTGATAGATCGGCACATCAGCAAGCCGCTCGAATGAACCCTCTGCTGCTTTAGCCGCATTGCTACGCGCCAGCGCAGCATCAGTCTGGTTCGACGACAAACGAATCGCGTCGAAATTGCCCTCTCCGAGCGCTGCTGCACGAACTTCTTCGGCGGTATCGAAAGTGAAACCTGGCACACCTAGCAGGCTGCCAAGCACTCGCAGCACCTTCCAGCCCGGACGGGTTTCGCCAAGCGGGCGAACAACGCCGTTAAAAGTTTGCGCCGTGCCTTCCGCGTTAACAAAAGTACCGGCCGTTTCGGTAAATGGAGCAATCGGCAACAGAACATCAGCGTAATCAGTCCCAGTCCTGAAGGCGGATAACACCACCACCATTTCAGCCTGCTTTACTGCAGCCAGCGCCTGAGCTGGATTAGCGGTATCAAATTCGGGTTCAACGTTGAACAGCACATAACCCTTGCGCGGTTGTGCAAAAACTTCTTGTGCATTCAAACCGCCTTCGCCCGGCATCGCACCAGCCAGATACGCACCAACCGTATTGGCTGTTTCCGACAGGAAGCCGAGCTTCGCGCCGGTGTTTTCGGCAAGCCATTGAGCCGCTGCGTGAATCAGGCTGAACTCGGGATGGTGTACCGCGCCATTGCCCAGCAACACCGCTTTACGCTCCCCCGAGGTCAGCGAAGCCGCGACCTGTTTTGCAGCGTCTGATGGCTGGATAGCGGCAAACGCGGACGGCACCGTGATGCCTCGTGTCTCTGCCACCGCCACCGCGATACCAGCAAGCTCATCGAGCCATGCGGAAGGTGCAGCGACTAGGCGCTGTGCCTGAGGAATCAATGCGTTGTCTTGGGTAGCCTGCAGCAACGTGAGTTTTGCGCCATCTCTCGCAGCCTGGCGCAGACGTGCGGCAAAGAGCGGATGATCGCGCCGCAAATGAGAGCCGATCACCAGCGCTGCATCAAGCGTGGACAACTCTGCGATCTTCATGCCGAGCCACGGAGCACCCTTAACCGGTGCCGAGAAATCAGCCTGGCGCAGACGGAAGTCAACGTTTGGCGTGCCCACTGCCTGAGCCAGCTTTTTCAGCAAAAACAGTTCTTCAATCGTGCTATGGCCAGTGGCCAGCATCGCCAGCGCATTTGCACCGTGCTCGCCCTTGATGCCATTCAATCCCTTCACCACATATTCAAGCGCGGTTTGCCAATCCGTTTCGATCCACTTGCCGTCTTGCTTGAGCATCGGCTGCGTCAGACGCGCTTCGCTATTGAGCGCCTCATATGAGAAGCGATCTTTATCAGAAATCCAGCACTCGTTGATCGCTTCGTTTTCGAACGGCAGTACGCGCATCACGCGGTTGTTCTTGACCTGCACCACCAGATTCGCACCAACAGAATCATGCGGGCTAACCGACTTCCGGCGTGACAGCTCCCATGTCCGGGCGCTATAGCGGAAAGGCTTGCTGGTCAATGCACCAACCGGGCACAGATCAATCATGTTGCCCGACAACTCGGAATCAACCGTCTTGCCAACGAACGAAGTAATTTCGGCATGCTCTCCACGGCCCAGCATGCCAAGCTCCATCACGCCCGCCACTTCCTGGCCAAAACGGACGCAACGCGTGCAGTGAATGCAGCGCGTCATTTCTTCCATCGAAATCAGGGGGCCCACATTTTTGTGGAAGACGACTCGTTTTTCTTCGCTATAGCGCGACGAGGACTTGCCATAACCAACAGCCAGATCCTGTAGCTGACACTCACCACCCTGGTCGCAAATCGGACAATCAAGGGGGTGATTAATCAACAAAAATTCCATCACGGATTGTTGTGCCTTCACCGCCTTGTCAGACTTGGTGCGCACGATCATCCCTGCCGAAACTGGCGTTGCACAGGCCGGCACTGCCTTTGGCATTTTTTCGACTTCGACGAGGCACATCCGGCAATTGGCCGCAATCGACAGTTTCTTGTGATAGCAGAAATGGGGAATGTAGGTGTCTATCTTGTGCGCAGCCTGGATCACCATGCTGCCTTCGGCCACCTCAACCTTCTTGCCGTCTATTTCCAGTTCAACCATGATGGTCAATCTTCCTTAACCTGATACCGCTCAATCATTCGCCTGTTCGCTCGCTCAACCTGGACGGTGAAGCGAAGAATCCCGCAGCTCGTGCCAGAGTGCTTATGCAGCCACTATTTCAGGCATTTTTGCTGTGCCGGCATGAACGCCAGTCAAGCATCGTTTGTTGGCAACGTGATATTCAAATTCATTCCAGAAATGCTTGAGCATTCCCCGCACCGGCATTGCCGCCGCATCACCCAACGCGCAAATGGTTCGGCCCATGATGTTCTCGGCAACCGAATTCAGCAGATCCAGATCTTCCGGTCGCCCTTGACCATGCTCAATCCGGTGCACGACGCGATATAACCAGCCCGTGCCTTCGCGGCAAGGCGTGCATTGTCCGCATGATTCTTCGTAATAAAAATACGACAGACGCAGCAGCGAACGCACCATGCAGCGTGTTTCATCCATCACGATGACCGCGCCCGAACCCAGCATCGAACCCGCTTTCGCTATCGAGTCGTAGTCAAGATCGGTTTGCATCATCAAGTCACCCGGAACCACCGGTGCCGAAGAGCCCCCCGGAATAACCGCCTTGATCTTCCTGCCACCGCGCATACCACCCGCCAGCTCCATCAGCGTGGCGAACGGCGTACCAAGTGGCACTTCGTAATTACCGGGACGCTCGATATCACCTGAAATCGAAAAGATCTTGGTGCCGCCGTTGTTGGGCTTACCCAGTTCGAGATAATTTTGCGGACCGATCTGCAGTAGAAACGGCACAGCGGCAAATGTTTCGGTGTTGTTGATCGTGGTCGGTTTGCCATACGCACCGAAGCTGGCTGGAAACGGTGGCTTGAAGCGCGGCTGGCCTTTTTTGCCTTCGAGCGATTCGAGCAATGCTGTTTCTTCGCCGCAGATATACGCGCCGTAACCATGATGCGCATGCAGTTCAAACGAGAACGCCGAACCCATGATGTTGTCGCCAAGAAAGCCTGCCTTGCGCGCTTCTTCAAGCGCTTCTTCAAAGCGTTTGTAGGTTTCCCAGATTTCGCCGTGGATATAGTTATAGCCAACTGTAATGCCCATCGCATAGGCACCAATCGCCATCCCTTCGATCAGCGAATGCGGGTTCCAGCGCAGGATGTCCCGATCTTTGAACGTACCCGGCTCGCCTTCATCCGAATTGCAAACGAGGTACTTCTGGCCAGGAAACTGGCGTGGCATGAAACTCCACTTCAATCCAGTCGGAAACCCTGCCCCGCCACGCCCCCGCAAACCCGACGCTTTAACGTCGGCAATAACCTGTTCAGGAGAAATTTTTTCTTCGAGAATGCGGCGCAACTGGGCATAACCACCACGCGCGACATAATCATTGAGATGCCAGTTATCGCCGGTCAATCCGGCGAGAATCAATGGCTTGATGTGACGATCATGCAAAGACGTCATTTCGAAAGCTCCTTCAGCAGCTGATCGATCTTTTCGCGGCTCATGAAGCTGCACATCCGGTGGTTATTCACCAACAACACCGGTGCATCGCCACAAGAACCCATGCACTCGCCTTCTTTCAGCGTGAACTTGCCATCGGCCGTGGTTTCACCAAAGCCAATGCCGAGCTTTTGTTTCAGATACTCAGCCGTACTATCCGAGCCGCCATCGGGACCCAGTTGGCAAGGCAAATTAGTGCAGAGCGTGATCTTGTACTTACCGACCGGCGAGGTCTCGTACATCGTGTAGAACGTGGCCACCTCCTGCACAGCCACTGCCGGCATGTCGAGATAATCCGCAACAAATTCCATGATTTCCGGCGACAGCCAGCCCTGCTCTTCCTGAGCCACGGCCAGCGCAGACATCACGGCGGATTGCTTTTGATCTGCGGGGTACTTCGCTACCGCGCGATCAATTTCTTTCAGGCCTTCAGCTGAGATCATTTTCAGACACGACTCTTTCAATTCCTACCGAACGAAAACCTGCCGCCCGCTTCTTTCGCGGCAGTCCCGACGTTCCTTTGCCTGACGTCACGCAAATGCGTGCGCCCTCACGATTACTGCTCTAGCGGTCCACTTCACCAAACACGATATCTTGCGTACCAATAATGGTTACAGCATCAGCAATCATGTGGCCCCGCGCCATTTCATCCAGCGTGGAAAGATGCGCATACCCCGGCGCGCGGATCTTCAGGCGATAAGGCTTGTTCGCACCATCCGAAATCAGATAGATCCCGAATTCGCCCTTTGGATGCTCGACTGCAACATACGCCTCGCCTTCCGGCACATGAAAACCTTCAGTAAAGAGCTTGAAGTGGTGAATCAGCTCTTCCATGTTCGACTTCATCCCGACACGTGACGGCGGTGCCACCTTATGGTTGTCAGTCATCACCGGACCGGGATTTTTACGCAGCCAGTCGATACATTGCTTCACGATACGCGTGGACTGGCGCATCTCTTCGACACGCACCAGATAACGGTCGTAGCAATCGCCATTCACCCCTACGGGGATATCAAAATCAAGCTGGTCATACACTTCATAAGGCTGCTTCTTGCGCAGGTCCCACTCGATGCCAGATCCGCGCAGCATCGCGCCCGTCATGCCAAGCTGCAACGCACGCTCAGGGCTAACCACGCCAATTCCAACCAACCGTTGTTTCCATATCCGGTTATCGGTGAGCAAAGTTTCGTACTCGTCGACACACTTCGGAAAACGGTTGAAAAAATCCTCGATGAAATCAAGCAGCGAGCCTTGGCGATTTTCATTCATCTTCGACAATGCTTTTGCATTGCGAATTTTTGATGCCTTGTACTGAGGCATCGAATCAGGCAAATCACGATAAACGCCACCTGGACGGTAGTAGGCCGCATGCATCCGGGCCCCGGACACAGCTTCATACACATCCATCAAATCTTCGCGTTCGCGGAAAGCGTACAAAAACACCGCCATCGCACCAACGTCCAACCCATGCGCACCAATCCACATCAAGTGGTTCAGCACACGCGTGATTTCGTCAAACAGCACCCGGATGTATTGGGCCCGCACAGGCACATCAATACCAAGTAGCTTTTCGATCGCCATCACATAGCCGTGCTCATTGACCATCATCGACACATAATCGAGACGGTCCATATACGGCACGGATTGAATAAATGTTTTGGTTTCAGCGAGCTTTTCTGTTGCGCGATGCAACAAGCCAATATGCGGATCCGCACGCTGGATGACTTCGCCGTCGAGCTCTAGCACCAACCGCAATACACCGTGCGCAGCCGGATGTTGCGGGCCAAAATTGAGCGTGTAGTTTTTAATTTCTGCCATGGCGTTCTCCTAGTGTTTCAGGCCGCCATATCGGTCTTCCCGGATCACACGTGGCGTGATTTCGCGAGGCTCGATCGTTACAGGCTGA
This sequence comes from Paraburkholderia bonniea, assembly GCF_009455625.1. Classification (NCBI taxonomy): domain Bacteria; kingdom Pseudomonadati; phylum Pseudomonadota; class Betaproteobacteria; order Burkholderiales; family Burkholderiaceae; genus Paraburkholderia; species Paraburkholderia bonniea. Next base: position 613,932 of record NZ_QPEQ01000002.1, read on the forward strand.
TAGACCACACGCTTTGTTTCCGGGTCGTAACGCATTTCAACGTAACCGGAAATAGGGAAGTCTTTACGGAAGGGATGACCAATGAAGCCGTAGTCAGTCAGAATACGGCGCAAATCTGGATGACCGTCGAACACAATGCCGTATAGGTCGAATGCTTCGCGCTCGTACCAGTTAGCCGAACTCCAGATATCGACTACGGAAGGAACAACCGGCATTTCATCGTCTGGCGCGAATAGCCGCACTCGCAAACGCCAGTTATTGCTCACAGACAACAGATGCAACACTGCGGCAAAGCGCGGGCCTTCGCAAATGCGATCACCATAGGTTTGATAGTCGACGCCACAGAGATCAACGAGTTGCTCAAAACCAAATTGATGATCGTCACGCAAACGCGTCATCACTTCGAGGTATTGAGCTGGTTTCACAACGATCGTCAACTCACCGATTGCTTCGGTGATGCTTACCAGCACACCGCTAAATGCGGCATCAAGGTTTGCTTTAAGGGTCTCGAGTTTGCTTGCCATAGTGTGGGGAGGAAGAGGCTCTAGCCTTATTGACGAGCGATGGTACTTGAGCGGCGGATCTTGGCTTGCAGCTGGATCACGCCATAGACAAGCGCTTCTGCAGTTGGCGGACAGCCAGGCACATAGACGTCAACGGGCACAATCCGATCGCACCCGCGCACCACCGAGTATGAGTAGTGGTAGTAGCCACCGCCATTCGCACACGAACCCATTGAGATCACCCAGCGCGGCTCGGCCATTTGCTCGTAGACTTTGCGGAGCGCAGGTGCCATCTTGTTGCATAGCGTGCCAGCCACGATCATCACGTCCGACTGACGTGGACTAGGACGAAATACCACGCCGAAACGGTCAAGGTCATAACGGGCAGCGCCCGCATGCATCATCTCGACCGCACAACACGCGAGACCGAACGTCATTGGCCACAACGAGCCAGTGCGCGTCCAGTTAATCAGCTTGTCAGCCGTTGTGGTGACAAACCCTTCCTTCAAGACCCCTTCGATACTCATTTTGTTTTCCACTCCAGACAGGCGGCCAGCCATGACCGCCCCGCAAACCGGTAATTAACCCGTCACTCCCAGTCGAAACCGCCTTTTTTCCAGATATAGGCAAAACCAAGCAGGAATTCGAGCAGAAAAATCATCATTGCCAGGAAGCCAGGCCAGCCAATATCGCGCAAAGCTACGCCCCACGGAAACAAAAACGCGGTCTCAAGATCGAAAATGATGAACAGAATGGCGACGAGATAGTAGCGCACATCGAACTTCATGCGCGCATCTTCGAATGCTTCGAAGCCGCACTCATACGGCGAGTTCTTTTGACTGTTGGGTTTGCTGGGACCGAGGATCTTGCCGATACTGACCAGTGCTATACCCAAACCAGTGCCTACGACAAGGAATAGCAAGACGGGGTAATAGGCTGCGAGGTTCAAGACTATCCTCAATCGGTTGGTTCTAAAAACTGCCGGGGCATAGCACACCCGGCACGACGATGCTTCGATACGCCTGACATCACAAACCAGCGGCAAGGCGTAGAGCACAAGTAAAAATGCCAGCCGAAGCAAAGCAAGCGGCTGGCATATAAATAATATTGGTGCCGACGGCGAGACTCGAACTCGCACAGCTTTCGCCACTACCCCCTCAAGATAGCGTGTCTACCAATTTCACCACGTCGGCACTGTTTGCATGCGGGGGAAACAAACACTACACCCTGCGAATCACTCCAAGCCTCAGATTATAACCCGGAAAAATAGGTTATTCAATGCACAAAAGTGTTTAAAACAAAAATTTACTTCGGCACATCCTGCCCTGATGAAGCTGAGGCCGCCAGCGGCACCGATGCGCCAGCCGGCACTGAAGCGGCCACAACCGGCGCAGTTGCAACTTCACCCAGAATGCCAGCAGAAGGCTTGGCCCGATACGCACCAAGATAAGTCAGCGCCAGCGTCGTGACAAAAAACACGGCAGCGAGGACTGCCGTGGTACGCGACAAGAAGTTAGTGGACCCAGTGGCACCAAACAGGCTACCGGATGCGCCGCTGCCGAAGGCCGCGCCCATATCTGCACCCTTGCCATGCTGCAACAGCACCAGGCCAATCACGCCAAATGCCGACAGCAACTGAATCACAATAATCAATGTTTTCAAATACAGCATCGCACTCACCTGAATCTATATTTAACCGTGCAGCGCACGATGCGCACACGCAATGGGCCATTTTTGCCCGGGCGACTTGCTTGCTACTCAACACCCGAGATGTCGGCTGCCTTGCAAATCGCCAGGAATTCCTGCTCTTTCAATGAAGCACCGCCAATCAAGCCACCGTCGATATCCGCTTGAAGGAACAACTCACGCGCATTTTCCGGCTTCACACTTCCGCCATACAGCAAAGGCACATTCGCAACGAGCGCGCCTTTTTCGGCCAAAAGCTTGCGCAAAAACGCATGAACTTCCTGCGCCTGACCAGCCGTTGCACTCTTGCCAGTACCAATCGCCCAAACAGGCTCATATGCGACCACAATCCGGGCGGCCGCCTCGACGGAGAGCTTTGCCAACACTTCGCCCAGTTGCGAGCCAACAATTTGCTGAGTCAGGCCCGCATCGCGTTCTTCCAGCGTTTCTCCGACGCAAACAATCGGCGTCAAACCTGCCGCCAGCGCCCGTTCAGTCTTAAGCGCGACTAACGCCACGCTTTCCCGGTGATAGGCACGACGCTCAGAATGACCAACAATGGCAAACGAAGAACCGAATTCAACGGCCATTTCAGCAGCAACTTCGCCCGTATAAGCGCCCTGCACGTGAGCCGAAATATCTTGAACTCCCCACTCCACGCGGCTGCCTTCCAGCAGCGACTGCACCTGCGCAAGATAGGGACATGGCACACACAAGCCAACCTGCACCGAACCCGGCAATGCGGCCGCACCTCGCGCCACCGCTTCCAGAAAAGTTGCATTGCCGGCAAGCCGTCCATGCATTTTCCAGTTGCCAACCACCAGTCTTAATCGTTGTTTCGACATCGCTTTATCTTGTCATGACGGCTTGGCAAAAACCGGAATTCATTCGCCGTAGACTTCATCCCGCCACCCAAAGCCAACCCAAGCTGCTTCAGATTTTTGGCATGGAGTTGTTACACACCTAAGCGCGTCGACCTGATCGCCTACATTCTTCCCGTGTCTCCAGCCACGCCCACTGATTTGGGCCAAGGAGACCGCGCAAAACGCGCAATTTTACTGCGGACAACCCAACTGGGTCAAACTGGATCGCCCCAGGCCAAAACAATCTTGCCGACATGCGTGCTGCTTTCCATTAATGCATGCGCATCAGCCGCCTGTGCCGCCGGGAACACGCGGTGCACCACCGGCTTGATCCGCCCATCTTCCAGACACGGCCACACCCGCGCCTTCAGTTGCGCGGCGATACTGGCTTTGAACGCTACCGGACGAGGACGCAGCGTGGACCCCGTCACCGTCAAACGACGACGCAAAATCTCGTTCAGATTCAATTCCGCCTTCGCGCCACCGAGTAGCGCGATCAGCACCAGGCGGCCTCCGTCAGCCAATGCCGTCAATTCACGCGGCACATAACTGCCTGCCACCATATCCAGAATCACATCGACACCACGGCCATTCGTCAGCGTCTTGACCACTTCGACAAAATCTTCGGTTCTATAGTTAATCCCGCGCTCAGCCCCCAATTGCTCGCACGCACGGCACTTATCATCAGATCCCGCCGTAGCAAACACCCGGAAACCCAGTGCCCGAGCAATCTGGATAGCCGTCACGCCAATGCCACTTGACCCTCCCTGCACCAGCAGAACCTCGTTCGCACCGCCTTCCCCCGCGCCCAGTTGGGCTCGGTCGAACACATTGCTCCAAACAGTAAAAAAGGTCTCCGGCAGCGATGCCGCTTCAATCGCGCTCAAGCCTTCCGGCACGGGCAAGCACTGTGCTAGCGGTGCCACCGCGTACTCCGCATAGCCGCCACCTGTGAGCAACGCACAAACGCGATCTCCAATCTTTAGGCCGAATGGATTCGGCGCTTCTGCTTCTATTGCGCCACCGACGATTTCACCGGCAACTTCCAGCCCCGGCAGATCAGATGCCCCCGGCGGCGGCGCATAAGCGCCCTTGCGCTGAAATACATCCGGACGGTTGACCCCTGATGCGGTCACCTTGATTAATACTTCGCCCGCTTTAGGCATTGGCACTGGACGTTCGGCCAGTTGCAATACATCCGGCGCACCAAACTCGGTAATTTCAATCACTTTCATCAACGAGTTCATCCGTCTTGCCCTCCGGGTTCGCACAGGCCCGACGCGGACCAATGCTTATGCATAAATCTCGATTCACCATGAAAAACGGCCGTCACGCAAATCATGCGGACGGCCGTCTGCTACCACGATATTACTGTTGCGGCGCTGGTTCGGCTGGTGCAATACCGGCAGCAGCGTCGTTGATCAGCGCTTTCGCTGACAAACGGACACGACCCTTCTCATCCGTCTGAATAACCTTGACCTTGACCCGCTGGCCTTCCTTCAAATAGTCATTCAGATCCTTGATGCGCTCGTTAGCGATTTCGGAGATGTGCAACAGGCCATCCTTGCCCGGCAAGATATTCACGATCGCACCGAAATCCAGCAGCTTAAGCACGGTTCCTTCATAAACCTTGCCCACTTCGACATCCATCGTAATGGCTTCGATACGGCGCTTGGCTTCGGCCATGCCTTCGCTGCTGGTGCTGGCAATCGTCACCAGACCATCTTCTGAAATATCAATCGTCGTGCCAGTTTCTTCAGTCAATGCGCGAATCACTGAGCCACCCTTGCCGATCACGTCACGGATTTTCTCCGGATTGATCTTCACGGTAATCATGCGTGGAGCGAATTCCGACAACTGCGTATTCGCGCCAGCCACCGCCGAAGTCATCTTCTCCAGAATATGCATGCGGCCTTCTTTCGCCTGCGCCAGTGCGACTTGCATGATTTCCTTCGTGATGCCCTGGATCTTGATGTCCATTTGCAGCGCGGTCACGCCAGCAGCCGTACCCGCCACCTTGAAATCCATGTCGCCAAGGTGATCTTCGTCGCCAAGAATATCGGTCAGCACCGCAAATTTGTTGCCCTCGAGAATCAACCCCATTGCGATGCCTGCAACGTGAGCCTTCATCGGCACGCCGGCATCCATCAATGCAAGACAGCCACCGCATACGGAAGCCATAGATGACGAACCGTTCGACTCGGTAATTTCCGACACGACGCGAATCGAGTAACCAAATTCTTCCGCACTAGGCAAGCACGGCAGCAACGAGCGCTTGGCAAGGCGGCCATGGCCGATTTCCCGGCGCTTGGGCGAACCCACGCGGCCTGTTTCTCCTGTGGCGAACGGCGGCATGTTGTAGTGCAGCATGAAGCGGTCGCGGTACTCACCTTCCAGCGCATCGATGATTTGCTCATCGCCACGCGTTCCGAGTGTGGCCACTACCAGCGCTTGCGTTTCACCGCGGGTGAAAAGCACTGAGCCATGAGTACGCGGCAACACGCCTGTGCGAATTTCAATTGGACGCACCGTGCGGGTATCACGTCCGTCAATACGCGGCTCACCGCTCAGGATCTGGCTGCGCACGATCCGGGCTTCGATATCGAACAACACATTGCCAACAGTGGCTTTATCAGCCGCCGCTGTGCCCGCAGCGGCCGCTTCTTCTTCAAGCCGCGCCGACGTTGCGGCATAAACTTCTTTCAGCTTCGCTGAACGAGCCTGCTTGTCGCGCATTTGATAGGCAGCAAGCAGATCCGCTTCAGCCAGGGCGCTCACACGCGAAATCAATACTTCGTTTTTCGCTGCAGGCTGCCAGTCCCACTCCGGCTTGCCGCCTTCGCGGACCAGCTCATGAATTGCATCAATCGCCGTTTGCATCTGCTCATGACCGAACACCACCGCGCCCAGCATCACGTCTTCCGGCAGTTGGTCGGCTTCTGATTCGACCATCAGCACCGCACGCTCTGTTCCAGCCACCACGAGATCAAGACGTGATGTCTTGATCTGCGCCCGTGTCGGGTTCAGCACGTACTCGTTATTGATATAGGCCACGCGCGCGGCGCCAACCGGGCCATTGAACGGCAAGCCAGAAACTGCGAGTGCCGCAGACGCGCCGATCAGCGCAGGGATGTCAGCCGGCACTTCCGGGTTGATCGACATCACGTGAATCACCACCTGAACTTCGTTATAGAAGCCTTCAGGAAACAGCGGACGCAACGGACGATCAATCAGACGGGAGGTAAGCGTTTCACCTTCCGAAGGGCGGCCTTCACGGCGAAAAAAACCACCAGGAATCTTGCCAGCCGAATAGGTTTTCTCGAGGTAATCGACTGTCAGGGGGAAAAAATCCTGACCCGGCTTCGCGGTCCGCGCGCCAACCACGGTCGCCAGCACCACGGTGCCGTCGATATCAACCAGCACAGCACCACTTGCCTGACGGGCGATTTCACCCGTTTCGAGACGAACAGTTTGCTGCCCCCATTTAAATTCTTTAACGACCTTGTTGAACATTGACATTGTCACTCCTAGTTTTCGTTATGCCGCACTAACCACAAGCGGCGCGGCAACGCCATGACCGGTTCGACATGGGGAGAGGAGTGTTATGCCATTCCAGAGAAGCGCGCGAAACACACACGAACCGCTGGAATGACACAAGCCTCTGCCCTGACGACCGGTTTTATTCTAGTGACCCGCCTTCAAGCCAACACGCCTGACGGGCAATGAGCAGCGCACATCATGCGACGCACGCTGTTTAAAAACAAAATGCCTGCATCAGTTAATACTGACACAGGCATCTTGTTATAAAACGGTCCGGTTACTTACGCAGACCCAACTTCTCGATCAGTGCGCGATAACGATCAGCGTCCTTACCCTTCAGATAGTCGAGCAGCTTGCGACGACGGCTCACCATGCGCAGCAGGCCGCGGCGGCTATGGTGATCTTTCGTGTGAGCTTTGAAGTGGACGGTGAGTTCGTTGATACGGGTCGTGAGCAACGCGACCTGTACTTCGGGAGATCCGGTGTCGTTAGCTGCGCGAGCAAATTGCGCAACAACGTCAGATTTTTTGGTTTCAACAGCTGACATATACGTTCCTTTAAAACTAGACAGGCGGTCACGGAAGAAAGGCCGTGCCGTGGATTACAACAAGGCGCGATTGTAGCACAGCCCAGGCTGGCTGCCACGCCCGGAAGGCGCATCGGTTCAAGGGCGTTTCATGCGGCAGGTAGTAGGCAGCGCGCTTTGCTCTGCAGTAAGCGCCAGAACCGTACGAAAGCCGTAACCCGACCCTTCATTATCAAAACGCACGCTAGGCGTGCCGCGCCGGTCCATCTCCATCACATAAAGGGGTTGCATCAATTGGTGATCGCTAGCGCGCATCCAGGAGACATGAAAGCCGTTATCAAACTTCATACCTTCCAGCGCCCGGGCTACGGCTTCAGGCTGGGCACTACCCGCCCGTTCCAGCGCGGTGGCCAGCATCTGCACCAGCACATCAAGCCGCAGCACCGGGTAATCATCTGAGGCAGCAGGAAAGCGCTGGCGAAAAGCCCCATACCACGCCGCCGATGCCTTGCCGTCAACATTCGGATGCCATTCAGCGACCGCGAGCACACGTTTCACGCCCGCATCACCTAATGCCGCTGGCGCACCAAGGCTATTTCCATAAAAAGTGTAGAAGCGGGCAGTCAAACCCTGTTCCCGCGCTGCCTTGACCAGAAGAGTCAGATCGCTGCCCCAGTTGCCCGTAACTACCGCATCTGCGCCACTCGCGCGGATCTTCGCAATATAAGGCGTGAAATCCTTGACCCGGCCGACCGGATGAAACTCATCACCCACAATCGCAATATCAGGCCGGTGGCTTGCCAGCGCAGTGCGCGTGAGCGTACTAACATCGCGGCCAAAACTATAGGCCTGGTTCAGTAGATAAACCCGTTTGATCGACTGGTCGCGCTGAATCACATCTGCCAGCGCATCCGTGCGCATTCCGGCATGCGCGTCAAAACGGAAATGCCAGAAACTGCACATATCGTTTGTCAGTGCCGGATCTGCCGCTGAATAATTCAGAAACAGCATGCGCCGGGCGGGTTCGCGGGCGTTTTGCCGGTCAATGGCACCCAGCAGCGCCATCGCAACAGCCGAGCTATTGCCCTGCAAGATGAAGCCAATATGCCGGTCGGCGGCGGCCCGGAGTTGCACCAGCGCTTCCTCCGCGCTGCCTTTGCTGTCCAGCGTCACCAGTTCAAGGGGATGCACGCCATCCGCCAGCTTCACACCGCCGCGAGCATTCACGCGCTCGATACCAAAACGCAGGCTGCGTTGCATCGCGTTACCGGCATTGGCAAACGGGCCCGACAACCCTTCAATCATCGCCAACTGAATCGGCTTGCCAGGCACTGCGCTAACCGCCTGCGCCGCACGTAAGGACAACGTGGACAGCACCACTACCGCGGCCATCACTCCGTAGCGCCATCTCATCGTCATCCTGGCTCCTGCCGAATTCGTCAAGACCGGGATCATATCGGATGACCAGCGCGAGTGGCTCCGCCATGAATCCGCAAACGCCACTCCCACCAGCACATGCAATCGCTCTCGATTGGCCGTGTCAAAATAGCGCGGCTTCGAAGTACCCACTACCGTCAACCGCTACCAGAGGAATTCATGCTGACACGCTTCTCGTCCGTGCTTTCACGCGTCTTTGCGCATCGTGCAGCATTCGCCTGCGTGAGCGTCCTGGCCCTTGCAGGCTGCGCTCAGCCCTGGCAGAAATTCCAGCCGGGACAGGACCAGTCCACTATCGTCTCCGCCCTTGGCTCGCCGCGTGAAACCTACGATTTGCCCGACGGCGGCAAACGTCTCATGTGGCCCACCCAGCCCATGGGCGAAACCACCACCGCAGCCGACGTCGATGCTTCCGGCAAAATTCTGAACGTGCGCCAGGTGCTGCAACCCAACGAGTTTTATCGCGCGGTAATCGGCACATGGACTCGCAACGATGTACTGGTCAACTTTGGCCGCCCCGTCGAAACCTCGTATTTCCCATTAATGAAGCGAGAAGTCTGGACCTACCGTTATCTCGAAGACAACATCTGGTACATGATGTACAGCTTCTACTTCGATGACCAAGGTGTTCTTCGTCTCACACAAAAAACCCCCGACCCCTTGCACGACCCGGATCTTCGCGGGCTATTCTGATTCTGCTGCGCCCTTAATGCATGAAGCCCCATGTTCTGAACTGAACATGGGGCTTCATGCATTTCGGCCCAACTCGCTGACACGCGCACCTCACGATGCTGTGCCATCACACTGGGCGCGATCTCCAAAAAAACTCAGGAACGCTGAGGATTTAATTTTTCCGCGTGGGAATGCAACCGGTTCAACGCAGACAGATAAGCCTTGGCCGATGCCGCAATAATATCCGGGTCGGTGCCGATGCCGTTCACGATGCGCCCACACTTCGACAGCCGCACTGTGACTTCGCCCTGTGCCTGAGTGCCGGTTGTAATCGCATTCACCGAATACAGCAGCAATTCCGAGCCACTGCCCACTTCGGATTCAATCGCATTGAAAGTGGCATCAACCGGGCCATTGCCGCGCCCTTCGCCGGTCACCTCTTTGCCCTCGACCGAAAACACCATGCGAGCGTGCGGCAGTTCGCCAGTTTCAGAATGCTGTGCCAGCGAGACGAACTTGTAATGCTCCCGCTCCTGCGCTTCGGCTGATTCTTCCGACACGATTGAAAGAATGTCTTCGTCGAAAATTTCAGCCTTGCGATCAGCCAGTTCCTTGAAGCGCGCAAATGCGGCATTGAGATCGCCTTCGCTTTCCAGCGCGACGCCCAGCTCTTGCAAGCGCTGACGGAAAGCATTGCGGCCCGAGAGTTTGCCCAGCACAATTTTGTTCGCACTCCAGCCGACATCTTCGGCTCGCATAATTTCGTAGGTGTCGCGCGCTTTCAGCACGCCATCCTGGTGAATCCCTGACGCGTGCGCAAACGCATTAGCTCCGACCACTGCCTTGTTAGGCTGCACTACAAAACCCGTGATTTGCGACACGAGCTTCGAAGCCGGCACGATATGCGTCGTATCAAGCCCGATATCGAGGCCGAAATAATCACGGCGAGTTTTCACCGCCATCACGATTTCTTCAAGCGAGGTATTGCCCGCGCGCTCACCCAAGCCATTGATCGTGCACTCAACCTGACGCGCCCCGCCAATCTGCACACCAGCCAGCGAGTTCGCCACAGCCATGCCCAAGTCGTTATGGCAATGCACCGAAAACACCGCCTTGTGCGAATTCGGCACACGTTCACGCAAAGTCTTCACCAGGTTGCCATACAGCTCCGGCACGCCATAGCCCACCGTATCGGTGATGTTGATGGTGGTCGCGCCTTCAGCGATTACGCCCTCCAGCACCCGGCACAAAAAGTCCATGTCTGAGCGGCTGCCGTCTTCTGGCGAGAACTCAATATCGTCGGTAAATTTGCGGGCAAACCGCACGGCGAGCTTCGCCTGTTCCAGCACCTGCTCGGGCGACATGCGCAACTTCTTTTCCATATGCAGCGCGGACGTCGCAATAAACGTATGAATGCGGAACTGGCCAGCGGGCTTCAACGCGTCAGCCGCGCGCTGGATGTCTTTGTCATTAGCGCGGGCGAGGGAGCACAACGTACTGTCTTTAATGATCGAAGCAATCGTGTGAATCGCATCGAAATCGCCATTGGAGCTGGCCGCGAAACCGGCTTCGATCACATCGACTTTCATCCGTTCGAGCTGTCGCGCGATCCGGATTTTTTCGTCTTTTGTCATGGATGCGCCAGGCGATTGCTCGCCGTCACGCAATGTTGTGTCAAATATGATCAGTTTGTTGTCGGCCATTTTAGGGCTCCTGGGGATTAATTAGATAGCGGGGATCGGAAAACGGAATTCGGGTGTCTGCGCCACCGCTGGCGACGCCACACAAAACGAACGAGGCAGACGGAGGGCGAAAACGATTAGCGCAGTAGGTGCGCTAGCGCTAGCGTGCATAGGGGTGCACGAGCGAGAAGGGGGAGGAAGGGGGACGTGAAAATAAACATGCCGGCGACTATAGCGACATTCGACCATTAGCGCAATTAGTGCAATTAGTGCAAATGCACCTGTGGGCGCAGCGCGCAACATGCCGCGCCCACATAAATCTTTCAAAAAAATGACATGACGCTCAGAACCAGCCGTCAGGACAACCGCTGCACCGAGCGCGCCGGATTGGCCCGTCCACGCACCGCCTGATAAGCCCAGAAAACGTAGCCCGAAAAACCATACAGCACGAACAGGCCAAACAGCATCAGCGGAGGATCGGATGACACCAGCACGAACGCCACCACTACCAGCAAAATCGCCGCGAACGGCACGCGATGCCGCACATCCAGAGCCTTGCCGCTATAAAACGGAGCGTTTGAAACCATCGTGACACCCGCGTAGATGGTCAATGCAAACGCCACCCATGGCAACCAGACCAGTTTCAGTGGCACCCGGTTATCGGTTGCGAGCCAGACAAAACCGGCAATCAGCGCAGCAGCAGCCGGGCTCGGCATGCCCTGAAAGAAACGTTTGTCGACCACGCCGATGTTCGTATTGAAGCGCGCCAGCCGTAGCGCAGCCCCCGAGCAGTAAACAAACGCTGCCAGCCAGCCCCAGCGGCCAAGATCTTTCAAAATCCACTCGTACATCACAAGCGCAGGTGCCACACCAAACGAAACCATGTCCGACAAGCTATCGAACTGCTCACCAAACGCGCTTTGGGTATTGGTCATACGTGCCACCCGGCCATCCATGCCGTCCAGCACCATGGCGACAAAAATTGCGATGGCTGCAATTTCAAAACGCACATTCATCGCCTGGACCACAGCGAAAAAACCGCAAAACAACGCCGCCGTGGTGAAGGCATTCGGCAACAGATAAATCCCGCGCTTGCGCAACATCTGCTGCCGCGCGGCGCGGCGGCTTTCTCCGCCAGGATCTTGCACCGCTGGTTTGTTGCGCCGGAAAGAACGGGGCAACGGCGCATGGCTATTGCGCGGGCGACGCGGTTTAAGTGCGGCCATCGAAACCTCCTTGTGCCGCTTTACAGTTCAGCAAGAATGGTGGACGAAGCGGAAACCTTCTCGCCAATCGACACACGTGGACGGCTGCCTACCGGCAAATACACATCGACACGCGAACCGAAACGGATAAAGCCATAACGTTGTCCGCGCGTGAGCGGTTCACCCGAGCGCACATAGCAAAGAATTCGGCGAGCGATCAGCCCAGCAATCTGCACGGAAGTTACGACAGTGCCATCCGCCATTTCGATCACAACCGCATTGCGTTCGTTTTCGAGCGAGGCTTTATCAACCGCTGCATTCAGATACGCACCCGGAAAATACTCAATCTTCGAAATCGCGCCATCCACCGGTGAGCGTTGCGAATGAACATTGAACACGTTCATGAACACGCTGATCTTGAGCGCTTCACGGTTGGCATAAGGATCGTGGGTAGTTTCGACGGCGACGATGCGGCCGTCAGCGGGGCTCAGGATGGCATTCGCCTGAGTGGGAATCGGACGCGGAGGATCACGAAAAAACTGAACGACGAACGCGAGCAGCAACCAGAACAGCCATGCCACGCCGAACCCCGCAACAGCATGAACCAGCAAGGCGATAACAGCTGCGACACCAATGAACGGCCAGCCTTCGCGCGCGATAATCGGATGAGGATAATTCATGGATAGTTTCAGTCTTTTTAAAAAACCGTAGGATAACAAAAGCCGTCCAGTGCTCAACACACATGGACGGCTTCCTTGTGTCTACCCGGCGTGGCATAACGCCACAGCGGGCACGCCACCACGACAAATACGCGTTAGTTCTTTGATTGATCGACCAGCTTGTTTTTAGCAATCCACGGCATCATTGCGCGCAGTTTTGCACCAACCTGCTCAATCTGATGCTCAGACGTGAGGCGGCGGCGCGATTGCAGCGTCGGTGCGCCAGCACGGTTTTCGAGAATGAAGCTCTTCGCGTATTCGCCTGTCTGGATGTCTTCCAGGACCTTCTTCATCGTTTTTTTGGTTTCGTCCGTGATGATGCGCGGGCCCGTCACGTATTCGCCGTATTCAGCGTTGTTCGAAATCGAGTAATTCATGTTGGCGATACCGCCTTCATAAATCAGGTCGACGATCAGCTTCAGTTCGTGCAGACACTCGAAATATGCCATTTCAGGGGCGTAACCGGCTTCCACCAGAGTTTCAAAACCCGCCTTGATGAGGTCAACCGTGCCGCCGCACAACACGGCCTGCTCACCGAACAAGTCGGTTTCGGTTTCTTCGCGGAAGTTGGTTTCGATGATGCCAGCGCGGCCACCGCCGTTTGCTGCGGCATACGACAACGCGATATCACGCGCTGCGCCCGATTTGTCCTGCGCCACCGCGATCAGGTGCGGCACGCCGCCACCTTGCGCATAAGTACCGCGCACGGTGTGGCCTGGGGCCTTCGGCGCGATCATGATGACGTCCAGATCCGCGCGTGGGATCACCTGGCCGTAATGCACGTTGAAACCATGAGCGAAAGCCAGTGCTGCGCCTTGCTTGATGCTGGCATGGACGTCGTTCTTGTAAACGTCAGCGATCTGCTCGTCAGGCAACAGCAGCATCACAACGTCCGCGCCCTTCACTGCTTCAGCCACTTCCTTGACCGGCAGGCCAGCATTTTCAGCCTTGCTCCATGAAGCACCGCCCTTGCGCAAGCCGACCGTGACGTTCACGCCGCTTTCTTTCAGGTTGAGGGCGTGGGCATGACCTTGCGAGCCATAACCGATGATCGTGACCTGCTTGCCCTTGATGAGGGAGAGATCGGCGTCCTTGTCATAGAAAACTTTCATGTACGCTCCTTCGGATAATTAAAGAAATTTAATCAAATAAATCATGCTGGGTTCATGCTGGACAACAGCATGACCACAGTGGCAACCCACTGCGGCCAGCCATTGCCTTACACCTTCAGAATGCGCTCGCCGCGCCCGATGCCTGAACTGCCCGTGCGGACAGTTTCAAGAATCGCGGTGGCCTCAAGCCCTTCAATAAACGCATCAAGCTTGTTGCTAGCCCCTGTTAGCTCAATCGTGTAGGTCTTTTCGGTGACGTCAATGATGCGGCCCCGGAAAATATCCGCCATGCGCTTCATCTCTTCACGCTCTTTGCCAATTGCCCTGACCTTAATCAGCATCAGCTCGCGTTCGGTGTGAGCGCCTTCGGTCAGATCAACCACTTTCACCACCTCAATCAGGCGGTTCAAATGTTTGGTGATCTGTTCGATCACGTCGTCCGAGCCAATTGACACGATGGTCATCCGTGACAACGAATGATCTTCGGTTGGTGCCACCGTCAAGGTTTCAATGTTGTAGCCGCGTGCCGAAAACAGCCCAACGACGCGCGACAGCGCGCCCGGCTCGTTTTCCAGCAGAACGGAAATAATGTGTCTCATGTTTCGCGTATCCCAATCCAGATGTCGATGTGCAGATGTATGCGGGCCTCGCTGCTGCGCACCTCATGCCACGGTGCGTGCAGCCAGAAACCGCGCTATAGATCTTCCGAGCCGAGCAGCATCTCGGTGATGCCCTTGCCGGCCTGAACCATCGGCCAGACGTTTTCGGTCGGATCGGTCTGGAAGTCGAGAAACACCGTGCGGTCTTTCAGACGCAGCGCTTCTTTCAGCGCCGGCTCAACATCCGCACTTTTTTCGATGCGTATTCCGACGTGGCCATACGCTTCAGCCAGCTTCACGAAATCAGGCAAGGCATCCATGTATGAATGCGAATAGCGCTTGCTGTATTCAATTTGCTGCCATTGCCGGACCATGCCGAGATAGCGGTTATTCAGCGAAATAATCTTGACTGGCGTGTCGTACTGCTTGCAGGTGGAAAGCTCCTGGATGCACATCTGGATCGAGCCTTCGCCCGTGATGCAGACCACGTCGTCGTCTGGATGAGCCATCTTCACGCCCATCGCCGCTGGCAGACCAAAGCCCATGGTTCCGAGCCCCCCTGAATTGATCCAGCGGCGCGGCTGGTCAAAACGGTAAAACTGTGCGGCCCACATCTGGTGCTGACCTACGTCCGAGCACACATACGCGTTGCCACCAGTGAGCTCCCACAGTTTTTCAACGACGTGCTGCGGCTTGATGATCTCGCTCTCGCGGTCGTACTTCAGGCAATCTTTCGCGCGCCAGACTTCGATTTCTTGCCACCACTGCGCGAGCGCTGCCGTATCCGGGCCAGACTGCGCCCCTTGCAACTGCTCGATCAGGTCTTTCAGTACTTCCTTGACGTCGCCGACAATCGGAATATCAACTTTGACGCGCTTGGAAATGGACGAGGGGTCGATATCAATATGAATAATCTTGCGCGGCCGCGATGCGAAGTGAGCCGGATCGCCAATCACACGGTCATCGAAACGCGCGCCAATCGCAATCAGCACGTCGCAGTGCTGCATCGCCATATTGGCTTCATACGTGCCATGCATGCCGAGCATGCCAAGGAATTTTTTGTCGCTTGCGCGGTAGCCGCCCAAGCCCATTAGCGTATTGGTTACCGGATAACCGAGCAGGTCAGCAAACTGGTTCAGCTCACGCGCCGCATTTGCCAGGATAATCCCGCCACCCGTGTAGATATAGGGGCGCTTTGCCGACAGCAGCAACGCCACCGCCTTGCGGATCTGCCCTGAATGGCCTTTGGTCACCGGATTGTATGAACGCAGCGAGACGCTTTTCAGTGGCTCGTATTCACACGGTGTTTTGGACACGTCTTTCGGGATATCAATCAGAACCGGGCCAGGACGGCCGGTGCGGGCGATATAAAACGCCTTTTTGACGGTAGCCGCCAGATCGCGCACATCCTTCACGAGGAAGTTGTGTTTCACGCAGGGGCGGGTAATGCCAACGGTGTCGCACTCCTGAAACGCATCCTGGCCAATCGCCGCAGTCGGCACCTGGCCGCTGATGACAACCAGTGGGATCGAATCCATATAAGCCGTGGCGATGCCCGTTACCGCGTTGGTCACACCAGGGCCGGAAGTGACGAGGCAGACGCCCACCTTGCCGGTAGAGCGCGCGTAGGCATCAGCGGCGTGAACCGCGGCCTGCTCATGACGCACGAGGATGTGCTGAAAGACGTCCTGCTTGTACAGCTCGTCGTAAATATACAGAACCGAGCCGCCAGGATAGCCCCAGACAAATTCGACTTCTTCGTCGGCAAGGGCTTTCATCAGCACCGTTGCGCCGATTGAATCCGAGGATTCAGTGGAAGCGGGAGGAGAATTGGGTAAATCGAGGGAATCTATTTCCGGCATGGAAAATTCCGCGCTAGGGGTGTTCATCTTTACCTTTCGAATTTTCGGCAAAAAATTGATTGGGTGCTCTCCACCGGACTCGTGATCCAGATTCAAGCGGCGCGTCCAGTTGAAAGGCGAGCATCTTGGGCTGCACCTCAATTGAGACAAGTCACTTATGTTGCGAACCGACGACAATATCTGCTGTAGTCCAGACGGTCAAGAAATTTTTCCGCATTGCAACAGACTGGCATTTGATTGATAGCACCTGGTCTGGCCTATAACCAGTTGGCGTAAAAATTTGTTAGCATCCGCCACCGTTTTACGGTTTCGGGATTTTGTGGGCCAGTTTTTTCGAATTTCTGCTTCGAAACCGCTTTTGCCTTGTTTACGACTGACTGACGACTTAACTACGCGCACGCTCGCTGCGCCGCCCCACTGGATGGCATCAGACCAAGAACTCGCTGATTTTCTGGCGGGCGTCGAAAGGCGCGCGTTCAAGCAGGCGGTTTATACCGTCAGAGATAACGAAGCCGCGCTCGATATCGTGCAAGACGCGATGATTAAACTCGCCGAAAAATATGGGGACCGGCCAGCCGCTGAGTTACCACCGGTATTTCAGCGTATTTTGCAAAATGCGATACACGATTATTTTCGTCGGCAGAAAGTGCGCAATACGTGGGTCAGCCTGTTTTCGTCATTCGGTCACACCGAAGATGATGAATTCGACCTGCTGGAAACCTTCGAAAGCCAGGCCGGTTCGCCAGGTGCGGAAAGCAGCGAGCAGCAACTCGAGCGCGAGCAAGTACTGCATTTGATCGACGACGAGATTCAAAAATTGCCGGCACGTCAACGGGAGGCGTTTCTCATGCGTTACTGGGAAGATATGGACGTCGCCGAGACTGCCGCAGCGATGGGCTGTTCCGAAGGCAGTGTCAAAACACACTGTTCGCGGGCCACCCACACGCTAGCGCACGCGCTCAAGGCCAAAGGAATCACGCTATGAGCCCCACTCCCGAACCCACCGAACTTGAATTCACCCGGCAGCTACGTCGCGCACTTGACGAAAGCGCCGCTAATCTCGCACCCGCCACGCTCAGCCGCCTTGCGGCAGCACGTCACCTCGCCGTGGCACAAAAAAAACCCGATGCACTACGCGCGCCGTCATACGCTCCGGTGCTCGCTGGCACAGGCGGGCTGCTCGATGCCCCTCGTCACCGCATTTCGCCGTTACGCCGCCTGGCGCTGGTATGGCCACTTGCCGCGCTCCTGCTCAGCCTGGCGGGTATCGCCTACTGGGAAGACCTGCGGCATACCTCCGAGGTGGCCGATATCGATGCCGCGATGCTGAACGATGATTTACCGCTCAAGGCCTATCTTGACCATGGCTTCAACGCCTATCTGGCGCGCCGCAATTAAGCCGGGTCAGACCTCGTTCAGCACGATACCCAGCACCAACCAAAACCAAAGGAATTTGCCAGGTGAGCTATAAGCGCGGTCTTGCCGTTGTTTTCGGATGCGCAATAGCTGCCGTCGTGGCGTTCGCTGCGACCTTCCCCCGCTTTTATCCAGCCGCGCCCGCAGTGGCACCCACGCCCTCAGCCCCGGGCACGCCCTCGCTGGCGGCTGCGCTACCCGGCTTGCCTGGCACCAGCCCGCTTTCCTGGGCTCGCCTGAGCGAGGCCGAACGTCTCGCGCTGGCACCGTTCGCCACGCAATGGGACAGCTTCAGCGCCGAGCGCAAACGCAAGTGGCTGAAGATCGCGGCACGCTATCCAAAAATGAACCCGGAGGCGCAAAAACGGCTGCATGCCCGGATGAACGAATGGATTCGCATGTCGCCCGAACAGCGCCGCATGGCCCGGGAAAATTACCAGGCTGCTAAAGAGTTGCCTCGCGCCGCCCGTCAGGACGCGTGGAAGGCCTATCAAGAACTGCCCGAAGCACAAAAAGAGCGGCTGGCCGCGCTGGAGCGCAAGCGCAAACCGACGATTGTCAGCGCTCCGCCTACCGGCAAAACAGAAATTCACGATATCGACCGTCTGGTGAATACCCATCAGCACGATCGCACCACCGCAAGCGCTTCGGCAGTAAGCCCGCTGGGCAGCAGCATGCCCGGTGCAGCCGCCGTTCCCGCTTCTGGCAACGCCGAAACACCGCCAGGCCCGCCGTTCGACCCCGCATCGCTCTTTAACCGCTCGTAAGCGCCGATGTCCACGCTTTTAGCGTCCGCTCCTGTGCCGACAGTCCGCCGGCGGCTCGCCGCGCTGCTCTACGAGGCCGTGATCCTGTTTGGTGTCGTTTTTATCGCCGGCTTTCTGTTCAGCATCCTCACCCAGCAACGCAACGGCCTAGTGCATCACAACCTGCTCGCTGGATGGATCGCCTTCGTGGTGGGACTGTATTTCGTCTGGTTCTGGTGCCACGGTGGCCAAACCCTGCCGATGAAAACCTGGCGGCTGCGTGTGGTCTGCGCCGATGGCAGCCCGCTTTCCACCGGCCGCGCCATGCTGCGCTATGGCTTTGCGTGGCTCTGGTTGTTACCGCCGCTGGCGCTGCACCCGTTGCTCGGACTGGCCTTGCCGCAAACGCTGGCGGTCAGCGCCGGGTGGTTCCTCAGTTGGGCCGCCACGGGCTGCATCGGTCCAAACAAGCAATTCCTGCATGACCGGATGGCGCGCACCCGCATCATTTTGCTAGCGCGTTAACCCCTCTCTGCCAGCACGCCACCCACCTGCTGCATCCTCTTTTCAAACCGGCTGCCTCAAGCGCTTCTGGTAAAGCCCAGTCTTCATCAGCTTATAATTAGAAGATCGTCTCAAAAAAACCCACCGCTCCGGGTGACCCGCGCAGCAACCTGCCGTGTACTTAGCCCGCGCTACCAGAACCGGATGACATGGAAGCCAAACCTCCCCGCCGCACCCGCGAACGGATTCTCGAACTCTCGCTGAAGCTATTCAATGAGATCGGCGAGCCGAACGTCACCACGACGACGATTGCCGAGGAAATGGAAATCAGCCCGGGCAATCTGTACTACCACTTCCGCAATAAAGACGACATCATCAACAGCATCTTCAGCCAGTTCGAGCAGGAGATTGAAAAGCGGCTGTGCTTCCCCGAAGGACGCCGCGCCACGATTGATGAAATGTGGTCCTACCTGCAGTACATGGTGGAGTTCACCTGGCGCTACCGTTTTCTGTACCGCGACCTGAACGATCTGCTCGCGCGCAACCGCACACTCGAAACCCATTTCAAGCAAATCATCAGCCATAAGGTGCGGTTTGCTGGCGAGTTCTGCGAGCAACTAGTCGCGGATCACGAAATGGAGGCGACGGCCGATGAGATCCGTGTGGTGGCCACCAATATCGGCGTGATCGCTACCTACTGGCTGTCCTATCAGTTCGTGATGAATCCGCGTAAATACAACGAGCCGGAAACCATTCGCTCAGAGCTGCATCAGGTGAGCGTGCAGATTATTTCGCTGATGGCACCTTATTTGCGGGGCCGCTCGCGGGAGTTATTCGACGATCTGGTATCAGGCAAGCTGCCGCGGCGTGAGTTCTACGATTACCGCACGCCGCGTGAAGGTGCCACGCCGGCTCCTGACAACAATGCACCGCACTCATGAAATCAGTTTGTGTGTATTGCGGCTCGGCCACCGGGGTGCGTCCGCTATATGCCGCAGCAGCCCGTAGTTTCAGCCAGGCGCTGGTTGAAGCAGGTATCGAACTGGTCTATGGCGGCGGCAAAGTGGGCCTGATGGGCGTGCTGGCAGACGAAGCCATGGCGCGCGGCGGACGTGTCACCGGTGTGATCCCCGAGCTCCTGCTCAGCAAGGAGGTCGGCCACACCGGGCTAACTGAGCTGCGAGTCGTGCCAGACATGCATCAGCGCAAAAAGCTGATGGCCGACCTGTCGGATGCCTTCGTAGCGATGCCAGGTGGTGTGGGCACACTCGAAGAATTGTTCGAGGTGTACACGTGGTCCCAGCTTGGCTATCACCAGAAACCTGTCGCGCTGCTGAACATCAACGGCTATTACGATCCCCTGCTGGAAATGTTGCGGCACACCGTGCGCGAAGGTTTCATGCAGCAGACCTATCTCGACATCCTGCAAGTCGATCACGACCCCCAGGCACTCATCGGCAAGCTGCTACGCTACGCGCCGCCATCCAGCGACAAATGGTCCACGCATCGCAGCGCGGTGTGACGTGGGAGGGGAAGGTAAAGCAGGTCCCGGAAAGAAGCCGGGGCTGCACATATCAAGCCCCGGCTCAACGTTTCAGAATGACGAGCCTGGCTCGCGTAGAAAAGCGATTTCTGCCTCTGTTGAGGCTCGGCCAAGCCATGCATTGCGATGAGGAAAACGGCCGAAGCGCTCGATGATTTCCGCGTGCCGCACCGCGTAGCCGTAATACCCTTCGCCGCCAGGCTCCGCGCCCAGCGGCTGGCACAGCCGTAGCGCTTCACGTTGGCTCGCCATGGTTTCGTCGTGTTCGAACGGCAGATAGGCGAACACCCGGTGATGCACCGTGGGCAAACGCTGGTCAGCACCGCTAGCCACGATGTCGCGGGCGATCTGCAGCGCTTTGGGGTCAGCGGCAAACGCAAGCGGCGTGCCGCGATGGCAATTACGCGAAAACTGGTCCAGCACGATAACCAGCGCCAGCGCGCCTAACGGCGTGGCGCACCAGTGATCCAGCGCACCCGCTCGTCCGGCCTCAAGCAGCGCCCCAAAACGCTCGCGCAGCAGCGCATCGAACGCCTCATCGTGGGCAAACCAGATCGAGCGGCTTTGACCAAACGTTGCCGACTCTGGCGCGCCGAACCAGAAATCCAGCACCGCTTTGGCTTGTGACTCAAGCGCATCGTTAGCCGCGCCAGTATTTGCCTGGTTGAATGTTTCGCTCATGCCGCCTCCGTGTGCCAGCCAGCGTCTACGTTCTGCAGCAAAAACCCGTCTTGCGTCATATCCCTCACTCCTTTCAGGTTGAGTTACCCCCCGTTGCCGCATCTGCCTTGAGAGGGCGCTTCAGGCATCGCGTAACGAACGCCACGCTGAGCGCTGCAACACATGGCGCAAGCTCAGCCAGCCCCCCAGCCCGGCGCAACCGATGCCAAGGGCGAGCCCCACTGGCAACAGCCATGGGTTGAACCCCAGATGAAAATCAAACACATACGTGGCCAGCACCCAGCCAATCGCCTGGGCTCCGAGCGCCGCCAGCAGCCCCGCCAGCGCGCCGACCGCAATAAATTCAGCGGCCTGTACCGCCCGTATCTGACGATGTGATGCGCCTAGCGCCCGCAACAACGCGGATTCACGCATACGCTCATCGCGGCTGCCCGCCAGCGCGGCATACAACACCAGCACTCCCGCCGCCAGCGTGAACGCAAACAGAAACTGCACCGCGCCAATCACCTGGCCCAGCACGCGCTGAACTTGCGCGAGGATAGGTGCGGTGTCGATAGCAGTGAGGTTCGGGTAGGTGTCGATCAAGCCGTCCATCACTGCGCGGTGCTCAGGCGGCAAATGAAACGCCGTCATGAAGGTCGCCGGAAAAGCCTCCAGCGCCGCCGGCGGCATCAGCACAAAAAAGTTGGCATTGAATGAGCCCCAGTCGAGCTTGCGCAGGCTGGTCACGGGTGCTTCCAGCATCTGCCCCGCCACATCGAAGCGAAGCTGGTCGCCAGACTTGACTTGCAGCGTCTTCGCCAACCCCTGCTCCAGTGAAATCTGCGGCTGCGGGCTCACGCCAAACCAGGTGCCCGCAACAATCCGGTTGCCGTCTGGCAAGTGGGTTGTATACGACAGGCTGAATTCCCGATCCACCAGACGGCGCGCCTGGTCGGTCTGGTAGGTGTCTGGATTCACCGTGCGGCCATTGATCGCCACCAGCCGTGCCCGCACCATCGGTGCCAGCACCACATCTGCCAAGCCATGGCCCGCGAGATAACGCGTGAGCGACTCGCGCTGATCCGGCTGGATATCAATCAAAAACTGGTTGGGGGCATCCGGTGGCGTGGACTGACGCCAGCCCGCGATCAAATCATTACGTGTCATGGCAATCAGCAGCAGGCACATCAAACCAATGCCAAGCGCGGTGATTTGCAGCGCGCTCGTGCCACGCCGCCGCTCCAGCGATGCCAGCGCATAGCGCCAGCCAAAGCCGGCACGCAGCCGGGGATGACGCACCAGCCGCGCGGCAAGCCACAACGCCAGTTGTGCCACGCCAGCGAACAGCAACAGCCCAGCGGCAAAGCCACCCGCGACGATACCGCCCAGCTTGAGCTCGCCAGCCGCCACCACCAGCAACGCGGCAAACAACACGATGCCAAGCCCATAGGCAAACCAGGCCGTCCGCCCCGCTTCGCCCCATTCGCGGCGCAACACCCGTAACGGCGAGACGCGGGTCAGTGGCAACAACGGCGGCAACGCGAAACCCAGCAACAGCACCAAGCCCGTGGCCATGCCTTCCAGCGCGGGCCAGATCCGTGGCGCCGGCAGGGCAACATCAATCAGACTTCCTAGCCATTGCAACAGCGCCAGATGCCCGGCAAAACCCAGCGCCACACCGGCCAGCCCGCCTAACACACCAAGCGCGAGAAATTCGAGGGTAAACAGCAGACGTAACGTGACCTGACTGATGCCAAGACAGCGCATCGCGGCGCAGCCATCCAGATGACGACGCATGTAACGATGAGCCGCCATCGCAATCGCCACCGACGCCAGCAAGGCCGTGAGCAACGCCACCAGCGTGAGAAAGTGGCCGGCGCGCTCGAGTGTTTGACGCACTTGCGGCTGGCCGTCCTGCAGCGACTCCAGCACCACACCGCGCAACTTGCCGCCATCCACCTGCGCATGGGCCCAGGCGGAAAACGCGGCGACCTGCGGCTCGGCACCGGCCACCAGCAAGCGGTAAGTGACCCGGCTGCCGTAGGTGATGAGCCCCGTCGACGGCAAATCGTCAGCGTTCAGCATCAGGCGCGGCGAGAAATTGACGAAGGCGAAGCCCCGGTCGAGCTCGCGGGTGATGAGCGCGCTAATCACCAGGCTGCGCTGACCGACTTGCACGGTGTCGCCAACACGCAGCTTCAACGCATCGAGCAAGGCCGGATCGGCCCAGGCGGTGCCCGGAGCGGGAATCCCGCTGGCGGGATGATCGGCGAGATTCGGACCTGTAGCCACGCGCAGCGCGCCGCGCAGCGGATACGCCGATGACACCGCCTTGAGCGCCGCCAACCGGGTAATCAGCTGCGGTTGCGCTGCGGCGATCGCATCGGACGTGAAGGTGATCGGAGAAGGTACCGCTGCGTGCTCCAGCCTCTGTGCTGGCTGCGGTTCACGCGTCACAGCCGGAAGCGAGGCCCGCACCATGCTGGGGAAAATCGCAGTGGTCGCGGTGTTTAACCCTAGCGCCTGGGCCTGCGCGCTAAATTCAGCGGGAACCGGATGATCGGCCCGCACGATGAAATCAGCGCCGATCATTTGCCGCGCATCGCGCTCAAGCCCCTGGCGCAGCCGGTCAGCGAGAAACCCCACACTGGATAGCGCCGCCACGGCCAACACTAGCGCCAGCAGCAACATGGTTAATTCGCCTGCGCGCCAGTCTCGCGCTGTCATGCGTGCGGCTTGCCGCAGCAGATCGGACACACCAAACCGGGATACCCGGGACACCTGTTTTGCAGCGTGCAAATCGTTCAAATCGCTCAATCGTGCCTACTCCTGACCAGCCGCGACACCATATGGGTCGCCATTCCGCGAAAGCCGCCCTGCACCTGACGCCACAAACGCGGTAAAGCCCACGCCGCCAGCAGCAAAAAGCCCCCAGCAACACCAGAAACAACATCGGTACAAACAGCGCCAGCAACAGCCCGCCGAACACTAAACCGTCTTCGGTAGCCGACGTCACGATGTTCGACACCGGCTCAGGCGATAGATTGATCAGCGCCCGTGTTCCAGCTTTTGCCAGATGCGCGGTGCCTGCGAGCGTGCCGCCCGCCAGCGCGGCAATGGTCAGCAGCGCCGGATCGGCATTACCCAGCGCGCCCACGGCCAGCAGCGCGCCAGCGGGAATGCGGATAAACGTATGAATTGCGTCCCAGAAAGAATCGAACGCGGGGATTTTGTCGGCGAGAAATTCAGCGAGGCTTAGGACCGCTGCCACGCCGATCACCCAGGGAGAACCGAGCACCGACAAGGTTTCGGGCAGATGAATCAACCCTGTGCGCTCGAAAATACCTGCCAGCAGCACCGTCAGATAAAGACGCAAACCGCTGCCCCAGGAAAGACCCGCTGCAAGAGAAATGGGTTCGAGCATGACCACCTCCAGGCGCGCTGCGTTGAGCTTGGCTCACTTAAAGCGGTTTGGCTAACGTTTGGCTAACAGGGACATTGCGCTGTTGCACCAAAGCGAAACCGCGCCGGATACGGCGCGGGGCTATTTCAGGCGGCATTCGGTTTTCATTATAGACACGGCTGGCGGAAGGCCAGCCGTGGTTTGAAGCGCTGTTTGTCACACTTGATGAGCGGTTTAATGCCCACTGGAAAGCTTGAGCCCGATCAGCCCGATGACGATCAGCGCGGCGCTGGCAACACGTGCCACAGTCAGTGCTTCGCCCATCACAACAATGCCGAAGATAAACGCGCCGACCGCGCCAATCCCTGTCCAGACCGCGTAAGCCGTGCCCAGTGGCAATTGCCGCATCGCCATCGCCAGCAGCACGAAGCTGCCAAGCGCGGTGACCAGCGTGAATACCGAGGGCCACAACCGGGTAAAGCCTTCAGAGGTTTTCAGACCTACGGCCCACGCCACTTCCAGCAGGCCAGCGATAAACAGAAGAAGCCATGACATGAGGGCACTCCATGCGTCAGATGGGGTCGTCCCCGTAAAAATGAAAACGCCAGGTCGTCCTGGCGAGGCGCAATCATAGCAAAGCCACAAGCAGCAGCAGCCTTCAGCCGCCTCCTGAAGCGGGGTCCTCAGGCACGACTTCAGGCGCTCGCTCAGACACCCCCTCAAGCATCCCCGAAAGCCGGTAGCCCACACCGGTTTCCGTGACGATGTGTTCGGGCTGGGCGGGATCACGCTCCAGTTTTTGCCGCAGATGCGCCATGTAAATCCGCAGATAGTGGTAGCTCTC
Organism: Paraburkholderia bonniea; assembly: GCF_009455625.1. Classification (NCBI taxonomy): domain Bacteria; kingdom Pseudomonadati; phylum Pseudomonadota; class Betaproteobacteria; order Burkholderiales; family Burkholderiaceae; genus Paraburkholderia; species Paraburkholderia bonniea. Next base: position 639,457 of record NZ_QPEQ01000002.1, read on the forward strand.
GACATGCGATGGCCCCCACACCTCGCGCAGCAATTGCCGGTGCGTCAGAACCCGGCCGGCATGGCGCACCAGCAGCGACAGCAGCCGGTATTCCAGTGGCGTCAGATGCACCACCGCGCCCGCACGTGTCACCTGACGGCGCGCCTGATCCACGACGATGGCCCCGAACTGCACCTGCGGGGTGTCGTTCGCGCCGCCCGCCCGCTTGCGCCGCAACTGCACGCGTATCCGCGCCAGCAACTCCGACACGCCGAAGGGCTTGGTCAGGTAATCATCAGCACCAGCGTCCAGCGCCGCGACTTTCTCGCTTTCCTGGGTGCGTGCCGACAGCACGATGACCGGCAGATCGCTCCAGCCGCGTAACGCGCGGATCACGTCGAGCCCATCGGTATCGGGCAAGCCCAAATCAACAATCACCAGATCGGGCTTGCGCGTGGCCGCTTCGATCAGGCCTTGTTTGCCGGTCTGCGCCTCGTGCACCACCATGCCCTCGCCCTCCAGCGACACCCGGACAAAGCGGCGAATCTGCTTTTCGTCTTCGATCAGGACAATCGTGAGATGGGGTTCGCTCATGACAAGGGTTCTTCTTCGAGTGTTTCGGGAACGGCAGGCGGTGGCTCGACCGGCAGCGTAAACCAGAAGCGTGCGCCTTCTATCTCGCCTTGCGCCGAACGCCGGTTAAACGCTCCGATCGTGCCGCCATGGGCTTCGACAATCGCGCGGCAAATCGCCAGCCCGAGGCCGATGCCGGGTTGCGCGGGTTCTTTCTCGCCTCGGGTGAATTTTTCGAAGATGCGCACTTCCATGCCGCCAGGCAAACCCCGGCCCGTGTCATCCACCGTGACGCGCACATAGGGCTGGCCGTCCTCCTCAACCAACTGCGCGCCAATGCTCAGCGGGGCATCGGGTGGGGTGTATTTGGCGGCATTTTCAAACAGGTTGGAAAACAGCCGCTCCATCAACACGGCATCCAGTTGCAGCAACGGCAAACCTACTGGCAATTGCACCTGCACCGGATGCCGGGCCAGCATGCGGTGGCACGCACGCAACGCCGCGCCGACGGTTTCTTCAAGCAGCGACCATTGACGGTTCAGCCGCAGCCCGCTCGCCTCAAGCCGCGCCATATCGAGCAGATTCGTCACGATCCCAGTCATGCGCAGCGCTTCTTCCTGAATCGCTTCGACCATTTCGCCATCTGGCGGCGCGCACGGATGGGCCGCGTGGGCTCGCGCCAGCATCGACGAAAACCCCACGATGGTGGTCAACGGGGTGCGCAGATCGTGTGAAATCGCTGAGAGCAGCGCATTGCGTAGACGCTCGGACTCCATGTTGACGAGTGCGTCCCGGGCGATATCGACGTAATGCACGCGCTCCAGCGCTAGCGCGATCTGCGCAGCGAACGCATCGAGCATGCGGCGCTGTTCGGGCGATTCCAGCGCCTGGCTGACGTGCATTTTCAGCGCCAGCACGCCCCGGGTGCGCATCGGCGCTTTCAGCGGCAAATACAGCGCACTGGCTGCGGGCAACGTATCGGTGCCGCAGCCTGCGGGCTTTTGCTGGTCATACACCCATTGCGCGACATCAAGGTCCAGGCCGCTGCCGCTCAAGATGCGGGTTTCATCCGGTCCATCAAGCTTTTGCTGCACTCGGTCAGCGCTATCGGGCAACAGCAGCGCGACCCGCGCGCCGAACACCTCGCTCACATGACGGCAACCGATTTCGAGGATCTGCTCCGCGCTAAGCGCAGCGGCCAGTTCACCCGCCATCGCGTACATCACGCCGGTGCGCTGCTCGCGGCGGCGCGCCATACTGGCCTCGCGCCGCAGGCTGGAGGTGAGATGACTGATGACGAGCGCGCTCAGCAGCATGCCGAAAAAGGTCAGCAGATATTGCGTATCGGAAACCGACAGCGACATGCGTGGCGGCACAAAGAAAAAATCGAAGGCCGCCACGCTCAGGAACGACAGCGCCACGGCGGGCCCACGTCCCAGCTTCACCGCGACAAGAATCACGCCCAGCAGGTACAGCATCACCAGGTTGGTGAGTTCGATGTAGTTGTTCAACTGGCTGGCGACGAGCGTAATCGCGGCGCAAAGACCTAACGCCCACGCATAAGCACGTGGCGGCGAGCGGCGCTCGCGGGCCGCTGCGAGCGCTTCGCGCCAAGCCTGCGCACCCGCTTCAAGCGCGCTGCGAGACGCGTTGCCGTCATCGCCGTGCTGCGCCGCGATGTTGATCAGCGTCAGGCCCAGTTCGGCGGCGCGTTGCGCCAGACGCTCGCCCAGCGGACGCCGCAGCCAGCGCCACAGCCCTGTGCGCAACGAAACGCCCGCCACCAGCCGGGAGACGTTGCGCACCCGGGCATAGCCGAGCAGTGTCGTGAGCACTTCGGTACTGGCGAGGGTCGCAGTTTCCGCGCCAAGATCCGCGGCCAGCCGTAACGCGCTGAGCGTGTAATCGCGGCGAGCAGCGGGCAAGCGCTGCACACGCGGCGTTTCGACGTGCACCGCGAGCCAGTCCGCTTTCAGGCTAGCCGCTAGCCGCGCCGCCGCGCGCACCAGCGCCTGCGCCTCGGGCCCAGGCCCAACGCAGACCAGCAACCGTTCGCGCGCCTGCCACAGTTGCGAGATTGAGCGGTCCGCGCGGTACTCGCTCATCTGCGCATCCACCCGGTCTGCAGTGCGGCGCAGCGCCAGCTCCCGCAGCGCGATCAGGTTGCCCTTGCGGAAAAAATTGCGCACCGCCCGCTCGGCCTGCTGTGGCAGATACACCTTGCCGTCGCGCAGACGCTCCAGCAGTTCTTCCGCGGGCAGATCGACCAGAGTGACTTCATCAGCCTCGTCAAACACGCGGTCCGGCACCGTCTCCCAGACGCGGATGCCGGTGATCTGCCCGACGATGTCATTCAAGCTTTCGAGGTGCTGGACATTGACAGTCGTATAAACGTCAATGCCCGCATCCAGCAGTTCGTGCACGTCCTGCCAGCGCTTCAGATGCCGCGCGCCCGGCACGTTCGAATGCGCCAGCTCATCGACGGCGATGAGTTGCGGTGCGCGTGCGAGCGCGGCATCGAGATCGAACTCGCCTAACGAGCGCTCGCGGTAAGTGAAATGCGCAAGCGGCAACACCTCCAGACCATCGAGCAGCGCAGCGGTTTCGCTACGGCCGTGGGTTTCGGCCACGCCGATCACCACGTCGAGACCATCGTCCTGAAGACGCCGCGTGGCTTGCAGCATCGCGCAGGTTTTGCCGACGCCAGCGGACGCGCCAAAGAAAATCTTCAACCGGCCGCGCTGGCGTTTGGCTTCGTCGCGTTGCAGTTTGTCGAGCAGGGCGTCGGGATCAGGTCGAGTCATGGGAAGGGATGGGTAGATTGATCGCTAGCTAGTCAGTCAAACGGGCGGGCAGTCAGGCGGCATGAAGCTGTGTGCCAACCGCTGTTGCGCACATGGTGACACGCGCGCAGCGCGGGTAGGTGTGCGTCCATGTGGGTGGTGCTAATGAGGCGATGCAGTGACCCAGTAACAGCGACAGGCATAAATCACATCTGGCAGTCACGTTATGCGCTTCAGTTTGAAATGGAACCTTTATGCCTGCCCAGTTACAGAAAAGAACACCGGAATCGTTTTAGCTTTCCTCTGCATTTCGGGCGCTGCCGCTAACCAGCGCGATATCCGTATTCCGGGTTAATTGAGGTTTTTAAACGCTCCATGAGTTCTTTAGCTATAGGCGCATCTGTGCCTAGTTCTTCTACCGCTTTTCTGCCGCCTGAAGCGGCATTTCCTCTGGCACACCTCGGGGCGGCTTCTGAGCACAGTACTCCGCCAGACTCTCCACGGCATCCCCCCGTTATCTGGTTGAGCAAGAAGATCGAAGCCAGCCTGTTTTCTGCCAGCATCGGGCCGGGAAAACCGGTCAATACTGCCGGGGATATCTATCTGGCCGATTTTCTGCGCTATCCAGCGCTTTCGTACCCCACGCCATTAAGCGAGCAACTTACTCAGCACAACCTTGCAAATGCCATCGCGCTCATTGAAGCCGGTGCCGACCCGATGACCGTGAACGACCGGGACCAGACGGTGCTGCATCTTGCCGTGCTACATCGTGGCCAGGATCTGAAATTGATCGGCTGGCTGGTGTCCCGTTGCCCAGCCCTGGTGAACCGGCCTGACCACCACAACCAGCGTCCGCTGCATTACGCCGCCCGCCAGCAAAATGTGTACCTGTGCTGGAAGCTGTTGTATCTGCACGCAGATCCAACGTTAAAAGATTTCCAGGGCAACACCGCGCTCAATTACGCCAAAATTGCTGCAAACCATGAGACACAAAAGAAATTGATCCTTTTGCTGGAAAACTCCGAAACGATTTACGCCAGCAAAACAGCCGCACAAAAGGCGCTGACGGCGCGAGCGCAGCAACACGGTTAAGCGGCGTATCGCGCTCGCCAGGGAAAGCCCTTCAGCAAAAATCACAAAGCCGATTGATCCGCTCAAAACAAACCATGACCGGACCACGGCAGGGAACTCGAACAACGCTTCAGTTACCCGGAAAATATTTAATTTCATTTCAGAGGTTTTTTTATGTATGGCCGTTACCCCATTGGTAGATCGCTAACGGCACATTTACCCACCTTGGCCGCCGCCCTCAGCCCTAGCGCTGCATCGCGGCATCCAGCGCCAGATTCAGCTGCAGCACATTCACCACCGGCTCTCCCAGCACACCGAACTGACGTCCACGGGTTGCCTGCTGCACCAACGTTTCCACCGTCGCCTCTGTCATCCCGCGTGCCTGCGCAACTCGCGCAACCTGATATGCCGCCGCAGCCGGGCTGATCGACGGGTCCAGCCCGCTTGCCGAAGCCGTAACCAGATCCACCGGAACGGGCTGCGAAACATCCGTGCCAGCCGCTTTTAATGCTTCGATCCGCCCTTTGATCGCCTGCATCAGCGCCGGGTTAAGTGGCCCGAGGTTCGAGCCGCCTGAACCCTGTGCGTTATAGGGCATCGGGCTAGTGGCCGAAGGGCGGCCCCAGAAATACTGCGGCGCATCGAACGGCTGGCCGATCAGCGCCGAGCCCACCACCTTGTCGTTGTGCTCCAGCAGACTGCCATTCGCCTGAGCAGCAAACACCGTCTTCCCCAGCAAGGTCATCGCGGCGGGGTAAGCCAGGCCTGTCACCGCACTCAACACGGCAAAAATCACCAGCAGCGGACGAAGTACCGATTTCATGATTTGCGTTTCCATTAACAAGGTGTGTCATGGGCCGTCGTCAGCCCGGATTTCAGTGTCTGCTCTATCTCTATGTGACCTTGGGTGACCGTAAGCGGCGTCGAGCAACCTCAAGTGATGTCGCCGCTCAAACCCAGCCCAGCCCCACTAGCACCAGATCCACCAGCTTGATCCCGATGAACGGCACCACCAGCCCGCCCAACCCGTACACCAGCAAATTGCGCCGCAGCAGCCGGGCTGCGCCCAGCGGCCGGTAGCGCACGCCTTTTAACGCCAGTGGAATCAGCAGCACGATAATCAGCGCGTTGAAAATCACCGCCGACAAAATCGCCGATGCGGGTGTCGCCAGATGCATCACGTTGAGCGCGTTTAGCTGCGGGTAAGTCGCGGCGAACGCAGCCGGAATCACCGCAAAATATTTGGCGACATCGTTAGCAATCGAAAACGTCGTGAGCGAGCCGCGTGTCATCAGCATCTGCTTGCCGATCTCGACGATCTCGATCAGCTTGGTCGGATTCGAATCCAGGTCGACCATGTTGCCCGCTTCACGCGCGGCCTGGGTGCCGGTATTCATCGCCACCGCGACATCGGCCTGGGCGAGCGCCGGGGCGTCGTTGGTGCCGTCGCCGGTCATCGCTACCAGGCGGCCCGCCGCCTGGTGCGCGCGAATCGTCGCCAGTTTGGCTTCCGGGGTCGCTTCCGCCAGAAAATCGTCCACCCCGGCCTCCGCTGCAATAGCAGCGGCAGTCAGGCGGTTATCGCCAGTCACCATGATGGTTTTGATCCCCATCTGGCGCAGTTCCGCAAAACGTTCGCGGATGCCGCCTTTCACCACGTCTTTCAGCTCGATCACGCCCAGCACCTGAGCAGCCGCGCCGTGTTTCTCCGCCACCACCAGCGGCGTGCTGCCACGGCGCGCAATCGCGCTCACGGCCTCGCTCACTTCGGCGGGAAAGCGCCCGCCATGGGTTTCGACGTACTGCTTCACCGCGTCCGCCGCACCCTTGCGAATTTCACGGCCAGGCAAATCGACGCCGCTCATCCGTGACTGCGCACTAAACGCGAGGAACGTTGCTTCCAGGCTCGCCATATCGCGTTGCCGCAGATCAAAACGCTGCTTGGCCAGCACCACGATGCTGCGGCCTTCCGGGGTTTCGTCCGCGAGCGACGAAAGTTGCGCGGCATCGGCCAGCGTGGTTTCAGAGACTCCCGGCGCGGACACAAAGGCGCTCGCCTGACGGTTGCCCAGCGTGATCGTGCCGGTCTTGTCGAGCAGCAACACATCGACGTCGCCAGCCGCTTCGACGGCGCGGCCCGAGGTCGCAATTACGTTGGCCTGCATCATGCGGCTCATTCCCGCCACGCCAATCGCCGACAGCAAGCCGCCAATGGTGGTCGGAATCAGGCACACCAGCAGCGCCACCAGCGCGGTAATCGTGACCACGTGACCCGCCCCTGCGGCCTGCACCGCGAACATCGAGAACGGCAGCAGCGTGGCCGTGGCCAGCAGTAGCACAACGCTCAACGCCACCAGCAGGATCGTCAGCGCGATCTCGTTGGGCGTTTTCTGCCGCTTCGCGCCTTCGACCATCGCAATCATCCGGTCGAGAAACGCCTCTCCGGGGTTCGCTGTGACCCGCACGACAAGCCAGTCCGATAGCAAGCGGGTGCCACCGGTCACCGACGAAAAATCGCCGCCCGATTCGCGGATCACTGGTGCTGATTCGCCGGTAATCGCGGATTCATCGACCGAGGCGACTCCTTCTATCACCTCACCGTCAGCAGGAATCGTGTCGCCGGTTTCGATTAGCACGATGTCGCCCCGGCGCAGATCCGAAGCGGCCATCACACGCACGGCCGCTTTGGCTTCTGGCGCGCTGAGTTTTTTCGCCATGACATCTTTTTTGGCACTGCGCAGCGACGCCGCCTGCGCCTTGGAGCGCCCTTCAGCAAGCGCTTCGGCAAAGTTGGCGAAGTACACCGTGAACCAGAGCCAGAGCGTTACGACGAGAATGAATCCCGCAGGTGCTTCGGCCTGGCCTGCCAGCGCGGCGCACCACAAAACCGTAGTAAGCACGCTGCCGGCATACACGCAGAACATCACCGGGTTGCGCAACTGCGTGCGCGGCGTGAGCTTTTTAAAGGCATCCACAAGCGCCGGACGCATCAGCGCCAGGTCGAACATCTGTGGCTTGGCGGTGGAATCTGTCATGTTTCGAATCCTGGGATGGAGAGAGGCCCGGTCGTGTCTGGGTGTCATGTCACGCTGCGGCACGGCCGGGCAATGCAGTGTCTGGACTAGCTAGCCGGCCATCATCATCATCAAATGCTCGACACCGGGGCCAAGCGCCAGCGCCGGGACATACGTCAAGGCTCCGACCAGCAGCACAGTGCCCAGCAGCAGCACGACAAACAGCGGCCCGTGAGTCGGCAGCGTGCCGCCTGTCACACCAATGCGCGGCTTGGCCGCCAGCGCACCGGCCAGCGCCAGCACCGGCACGATCGTGCCAAAGCGTCCGAACCACATAGCGATGGCGGTGAGGGTGTTGTAAAAAGGCGTGTTCACCGACAAGCCACCAAACGCGCTGCCGTTGTTATTCGCTGCTGAGCTGAACGCGTACAGAATCTCCGAGAAGCCATGCGCTCCCGGGTTGCCAAGGCCGGCGCGGCCCGCTTCGGCCAGCACCGCAATCGAAGTCAACACCAGCACCAGCAGCGGCGTCAGCAGCACGATGATCGACACCATCTTCATCTCAAAGGCTTCGATTTTCTTGCCGACATATTCCGGTGTCCTGCCAATCATCAACCCCGCGACAAACACCGCGAGCAACGCGAACACCAGCATGCCGTAGAGCCCTGAACCGACGCCACCAAACACCACCTCACCGAGCTGCATCAGCAGCATCGGATACAGGCCGCCTAGCGGCGTTAGCGAGTCATGCATGTTGTTCACCGCACCACATGAAGCGGCGGTCGTCGCAATCGTGAACAAGCCGGACTGCGCGATGCCAAAGCGCGCCTCCTTGCCTTCCATGTTGCCGCCCGCTTGCAGCACGCTGGCGCGCTGGTCCACGTGCAGCGCGGTGAACGCCGGATTACCGCCCTGCTCGGCCACCAGTTCACCCGCCACGCACGCCGCGAACGCCAGCGTCATCACCGCCAGCAACGCGGCACCCTGACGCCGGTCCGCGATCATCCGGCCGAACACCAGACACAGCGACGCCGGAATAATCAGCATCGCAAACATCTGCAGGAAATTGGAAAACGGCGTCGGGTTCTCAAACGGATGCGCCGAATTGGCATTGAAAAACCCACCGCCATTGGTGCCCAGCATCTTGATTGCCTCTTGCGAGGCCACGGGGCCCATAGCCAGCGTCTGCTGGGTCACGGCGATGCGCTGCGTCACTGGCTGGCCTTGCGCGTTCATCAACGGGGAGCCATCAGCGCCCATCACTGCGGCGGCATAGTGGCTGGTCTGTAGCGTCGGCACCGTTTGATAAGCGCGGAAATTCTGGATCACGCCCTGGCTCATCAACAACACCGCGATCAGCGCGGCCATGGGCAGCAGCACATACAGCGTGACCCGCGTCAGATCGACCCAGAAGTTACCTAGCGAGCGCGTGGTGTGACGTGCAAAACCGCGTATCAGCACGAGCACCACCACGATGCCGGTCGCGGCCGAGAGAAAGTTTTGCACCGTCAAACCGAGCATCTGCGTCAGATAGCCAACCGTTTGCTCAGGCGAATAATCTTGCCAGTTGGTATTGGAGACGAAGCTCACGGCCGTGTTGAACGCGCCGTCCGGGCTCATCGCGCCGAACTGCTGCGGGTTACCCGGCAGCCAGCCTTGCAGACGCAACACGCCATACAGGAACAGCACGCCCAGCACATTGAACCCGAGCAGGGCGATGGCGTAAGACTTCCACGTCATTTCTGCGGCGGAATCGACCCCGGCCACGCGATACAAGCCGCGTTCGAACACGCCACCCCAGCGCAGCACGCGCGAGGTGCCATCCATGACGCGCGTGATGTAAGCCGATACCGGCATGGCGCACGCCAGCAGCACTACGAGAAAAATCAGCGCTTGCAACACATTGCTGGAAGTCATTCGATCTCCTCCGCGCACAGCAGCGCATAGACGAGATAACCAAACAGCAACGCCACGGTGACGCCAGCCAGCCAAATAATCCAGCTCATGGACGCTCTCCCTGGCCGCGCCGCGACTGCATCAGCCTGGCGCAACCGGCAATCAAGGCCAGGCTCAGCGCGGCAAACAGCGCGAGCCCTCCGACATACAGCAGATCCATCGTGGGTTCTCCGGGTAGTGGATAGCCGCAACGTTATGCCGATGGGTATAAAGAACGGATTAAAGAAGCGCTGGCGAATATAAAAATTGTGTAAACGGCCCGCCGCCGCAGCGCTGCGGGTGGCCGTTATAGCGTGGCAGTGGTGACGTGGTGACTAAGGGCAGGCAGCGCAACCGGCTGCTGCAAAAAGCAGGGAGGTGAAAGCTGCGTTCAGCACCGCATGGCGGGCGCTGAACGCATCACAGCAAATGACCGATACCGGTGATGAATCTCAGCCGTGTGGCAGCAAAACAGTCGAACCGGTTGTGCGCCGCGCCTCAAGATCGACATGCGCGCGTGCCACATCGGACAACGCATAACGCTGGTTGACGCTGGTTTTCACCTTGCCCGACAGCAGCACGTCAAACAGCTCCGTGGACATCGACACATAATCCGCGCGCTTGCCGATGTACGTGAAAAGCGTCGGCCGGGTGAAAAACAACGAACCACGCGCCGCCAGCTCCGATGAATCCAGCAACGGCGGCGGCCCTGATGCATTGCCGAAGCTGACTAACATGCCTAGCGGCGCGAGGCTGTCGAGCGAACCGGTAAACGTATCGTTGCCAATCGAGTCGTACACCACCGGCACGCCTGCGCCATCGGTAATCTCGCGCACGCGTTTGGTGAAATTCTCCCGCGTGTACACCACCGGATAATCGCAGCCATGAGCCCGGGCGATCTCGGCTTTTTCGTCCGTGCTGACCGTGCCGATCACCGTCGCGCCCAGCGCCTTCGCCCACTGGCACGCCAGCAGCCCCACCCCCCCTGCCGCTGCGTGAAGCAAAATCGTGTCGCCCGGCTGAACCCGGTAAGTGCGGCGCAACAGATATTGCGTGGTCAAGCCTTGCAACATCACTGAAGCCGCTTGCTCATCGCTCAAGCCATCCGGCACGCGCACCACATCGTCCGCAGGCAACACCCGCTCTTGCGCGTAAGCACCTGGCGGGCGCGCCACATAGGCCACGCGCTCGCCCACCTTCAGCTCCGTCACCCCCGCGCCCACCGCGCTCACTTCGCCGGCCGCTTCCATACCAAGCCCATTGGGCAGCGGCAACGGATACAACCCCGTGCGGAAATACACGTCGATGTAGTTCAGCCCCACCGCCCGCTGGTGCACCCGGACCTCGCCCGGGCCAGGCTCGCCTACGTCGACGTCAACCCACTGCATCACTTCGGGGCCACCGGGCCGGTCAAAACGAATTGCTTTTGTCATCTGCATTGCTCCTGGTTGCGAGGTCATGTGTCAGCGCTGCGCGGGCTTACGCTGAAACGCTGTGCGCGAGACGTGAAGTGAGCCCGTCAAGAATCATCCGGGCCGTCGAAATATTGGTGGCGCAGGGAACGTTATGCACATCGCAAGCCCGTACCAGTGCGTTGATATCCGGTTCGTGGGGTTGAGGCGTCATTGGGTCGCGCAGAAAAATCACCATATCGACACGCCCTTCCGCCAGCCGCGCGCCAATCTGCAAATCCCCTCCGTGCGGGCCGGACAGCATGCGCTCGATCTCCAGCCCATGCGCGCTGGCAATCCGTGCGCCGGTCGTGCCGGTCGCCAGCAAAGTGCAGCGGCTCAGCGTGGCGCGAAATTCGCCCGCCAGCTTCACGATGTCGTCTTTCTTCTGATCGTGCGCGATGAGCGCGACGTGGGGTTTCATGGCAAGACGCTCCTTGATTGAACTGAACAACAGAACAGGGAAAGCACCAGCAGGCCGTAGCAGCCGCGGCGGCGGCAACCTGAGGCGCAAGGTGGTCTGGCCGAAAGTGCCGATTCTAGAAGAATCACCGCAAAGCTGCCGCGCCCCCACGCGGCGAGGTAATCTCCGGCACCTTCCGCGCGTGCTTTCGGTAAACTCGCGCTCGTTTGCTTCAGACCAGTCCGTGTTCGCGCCCCCAGCACCCCAACCGAACCCGCGCTCTGCCCGCCCCTTCACCGCTTTTTTGCCGCCGCGTGGACCTCCGCCATGACTCAGGACAGCCGCTTTCCGAATCTTTTCATCCTTGATCACCCGCTGATCCAGCACAAGCTCTCGCATATGCGCGACCGCGAGACGTCCACCCGCACCTTCCGCGAGCTGCTGCGCGAAATCACCCTGCTAATGGGTTATGACATCACCCGTGACCTGCCGATGACTACCCGCCGCGTCACCACCCCGCTGGTTGAAATCGACGCGCCGGTGATCGCCGGTAAAAAGCTGGCCATCGTGCCGGTGCTGCGCGCCGGGGTTGGCATGTCAGATGGCTTGCTGGAACTGATTCCGTCGGCGCGCGTCGGCCATATCGGCGTCTATCGCGCCGACGACCACCGCCCAGTCGAATATCTCGTGCGCCTGCCTGATCTGGAAGACCGGATTTTTATCCTGTGTGATCCGATGGTCGCCACGGGTTATTCAGCGGTGCATGCCGTCGATGTGCTCAAACAGCGTGGCGTCAGCGGGGCAAACATCATGTTCCTCGCGCTGGTGGCCGCGCCAGAAGGCGTTCAGGTGTTTCAGGACGCGCACCCGGACGTGAAGCTCTACGTCGCCTCGCTCGACTCCCACCTCGACGCCAACGCATATATCGTGCCCGGGCTTGGTGACGCGGGCGACCGCCTGTTCGGCACCAAAAACTAGACAGCACCCTGAGCGGCCGCAAACCACCCCGATGGCCGCTCAACGTGCAGGCGCGGCGGTTTCGGCGTGATAAAATCCGCCCCGCTTATAAAACGGCGAACAGCGCGGTGTCACAGCCGTCTCTGTAAAGTGCGCCGCCGGGCGTCCTTCCTCGTTGAACATGCGCACGGAGCACTCACCGGGGCGCTTCACCAGGCACCTTCCGCCTGCCACCTGAAATTTCAGCGGCAGGGCTGGCCCAGCTAACCCGCTGGGCCCAGTGGGCCAGACAGCACATCAACACACAGCACACACATTGCACCAGGCAAACGCCACAGCAGGCAACGGAGAAAAATATGGCGGGTCATTCGAAATGGGCCAACATCAAGCACAAAAAAGCGGCAACAGATGCCAAACGCGGCAAGATCTGGACCCGGCTCATCAAAGAAATTCAGGTGGCGGCGCGCATGGGTGGCGGCGACGCCGATACCAACCCCCGTCTGCGGCTCGCGGTTGACAAGGCCTACGACGCCAACATGCCCAAAGACAACATCAACCGCGCGATCCAGCGTGGGGTGGGCGGAGTCGATGGCGCGAATTACGAAGAAATCCGCTACGAAGGCTACGGTATCGGCGGGGCGGCGATCATCGTCGACACCATGACCGACAACCGGATTCGCACCGTCGCCGAAGTGCGCCATGCGTTTTCCAAGTTCGGCGGCAACATGGGCACGGACGGTTCGGTCTCTTTCATGTTCAACCACGTCGGTCAGTTCCTGTTTGCGCCGGGCACCCCCGAAGACAAGCTGATGGAAGCGGCGCTCGAAGCGGGTGCAGAAGACATCGTCAGCAACGACGACGGCAGTATTGAAGTGGTCTGCCCGGCGCACGATTTCCCGGCCGTCAAGACAGCCCTCGAAGCCGCTGGCTTCAAGGCCGAAATGTCAGAAGTCACGATGAAACCGCAAACGGAAGTCGAGTTCACCGGCGATGACGCGATCAAGATGCAAAAGCTGCTCGATGCGCTGGAAAACCTGGACGACGTTCAAGAGGTCTATACCAACGCCGTTATTGTTGAAGCATGAACGCCACACGGCCCAACTGGCCGCGCGTGCCTATGCTGCCTTTGCTGGCTGACGCCCCAGGCGTCAGCCACTTATGTTTTTAGTCCTCGGGAAATCATATGAAGTTACTCGTCGTTGGCTCTGGCGGCCGTGAACACGCGCTCGCATGGAAACTCGCCCAGTCGCCGCGCGTCCAGATCGTCTATGTCGCCCCCGGTAATGGCGGCACCGCACAAGATGAGCGCCTACGTAACATCGCCATCACCCACCCCGATGAACTAGCCGATTTCGCCGAGCAGGAACAGATCGCATTCACGCTGGTCGGGCCGGAACAGCCTCTCGCAGCCGGCATCGTCAATCTCTTTCGCTCACGGGGCCTGAAAATTTTCGGCCCTACCAAAGAAGCCGCGCAGCTTGAAAGCTCGAAAGATTTCGCCAAGGCGTTCATGAAACGCCACGCCATTCCAACCGCCGAATACGCCAGCTTCACCGATGCCGCCGCTGCCCACGCTTATCTCGATCAGCGCGGTGCGCCTATCGTCGTCAAGGCCGATGGCCTAGCGGCAGGCAAAGGCGTGGTGGTCGCGCAAACGCTCGACGAAGCCCACGCGGCAGTCGACATGATGCTGTCCGGCAATACGCTGGGTGACGCGGGCGCACGCGTCGTCATCGAAGAATTTCTGGCCGGTGAAGAAGCCAGCTTCATCGTGATGGTGGATGGCAAGCATGTGCTACCGCTCGCTTCAAGCCAGGATCACAAGCGCCTGCTCGATGGCGATCTCGGCCCGAACACCGGCGGCATGGGTGCGTATTCGCCCGCCCCCATCGTTACGCCGCAACTGCATGCCCGCGTGATGCGCGAAATCATCCTGCCAACGGTGCGCGGCATGGAACAGGAAGGGCTGCGCTTCACCGGCTTTCTCTACGCAGGTCTGATGATCGACGCCCAGGGCAACCCTAAAACGCTCGAATTCAACTGCCGCATGGGCGACCCGGAAACCCAGCCGATCATGGCGCGCCTGAAAGGTGATTTTTCGAAAGTGATCGAACAAGCCATCGCCGGCACGCTCGACACCATCGAGCTCGAATGGGACCGCCGCACTGCGCTAGGCGTGGTGCTCGCCGCGCACAACTACCCGGAGAACCCGCGCAAGGGCGACCGGATCAGCGACATTCCGCCCGAAAGCGCCGATTCGGTCACCTTCCATGCGGGCACGGCACTTGCTGACGGCAAGCTCACCACGAGCGGTGGCCGCGTGCTGTGCGTGGTGGGTTTAGCGGATTCGGTCCGCAGCGCGCAATCGGTGGCCTATGAAATGGTCAACCAGATTTCATTTAACGGCATGCAATACCGCCGCGACATTGGTGCCAAGGCCCTCGGGCGCAAGCACCATTAAGCCGTTGCAGGCAGCCTGGGTTACTGCGCACGCTGGCACACACTGGCACACGCCAGCACCCAGGCCGTTTGACAAACACGCCTGATACCGGTTTTTCATCGCTTAAGTGGGTCACGCCGCTTAAGTCTCTGCCTTGTGACTGACTGCTTGCCATGACTGATTCGACCTACGACGCCCAGGCTGTACGGACCTGGCTGCAAAACCTGCAAACGCAGATCGCCGATGCCCTCGGTGCCTTCGACGGCACGCCATTCGCCAGCGACACCTGGCAGCGCGAGCCCGGCGAAAAACTGCGCGGTGGCGGCTGCACCCGGATTCTGGAAGGCGGCCAGTTTTTTGAGCGGGCGGGCATTGGGTTTTCTGATGTTGCAGGCGCGGCGCTTCCGGCTTCCGCCAGCGCGGCGCGGCCCCAACTGGCGGGACGCGGCTTCGAAGCCATGGGTGTGTCGCTGGTGCTGCATCCGCGCAACCCCTACTGCCCGACCGTGCACATGAACGTGCGTCTGCTGGTGGCAACTCAGGCGGGAGCCGCGCCAATTTTCTGGTTTGGCGGCGGCATGGATCTCACGCCCTATTACCCCTACGAAGAAGACGCACGGCATTTTCATCAGGTATGCCGTGATGCGCTGCAGCCCTTTGGCGCGGATCTGTACCCTCGTTTCAAGCACGAATGCGATGAGTATTTCTATCTCAAGCATCGCCATGAAACCCGTGGCATCGGCGGTATTTTCTTTGACGATTTTTCCGCGCCGGGCTTTGACGCCTCATTTGGCATGGTGCAAAGCGTCGGCAATGCGTTTCTTGAGGCGTACCTGCCAATCATCGAAAAACGGCGTCACGAGCCCTATGGCGAGGCTCAACGTGAATTTCAGGCGTACCGTCGCGGACGCTACGTCGAATTCAATCTGGTTTTTGACCGTGGCACACTGTTTGGCCTGCAAAGCGGCGGACGCACCGAATCCATTCTGATGTCGATGCCCCCCACCGCCACCTGGCGCTATAACTGGCAACCGCAGCCCGGCACACCGGAAGCGCGTCTGTACAGCGACTTTCTCGTCCCACGCTCATGGGTCTAAACCACCCGCCCAGCATGGCCCGGCCATGCTCCTGATGAAGGACTCCGCCCTGAAGCCGAACCCTCAGCCTGCTGCGCTGCCTCGCCGGACCGGTCTGCTGGGTGGCACCTTCGACCCGATTCACGACGGCCATCTGGCGCTCGCCCGGCGTCTGACCGAGGTGCTGCGGCTGACCGAACTGGTGCTGCTGCCTGCGGGCCAGCCATGGCAAAAAGCGGGGGTAACCGCCGCTGAACATCGTCTGGCCATGACCCGCGCCGCCGCCAGCACGCTCACGCTACCTGGCGCCGCAGTACGCGTCGCCACCGACGAAATTGAACGCGACGGCCCCACATACACCGTCGACACCCTTCAGCGCTGGCGTGAACGTGAAGGCCATGACGCCTCGCTCACGCTGCTGATCGGCGCTGATCAGTTACTCCAGCTTGATACGTGGCACGCATGGCGCGACATTTTCACGCTCGCTCATGTGTACGTCGCAGCGCGGCCTGGATTCGCGTTCGAGCGTGTTTCTGCCGCAGTCGCCGCCGAAATCGCCACGCGCGAGGCCAGCGCCGCAGTGCTGCAAAGCACCCGATGTGGTCACATGCTGCTCGACACCACGCTGGCATGCGAGATTTCAGCCACTGATATCCGTACCCGTTTGCGTCAGCCGCTTGGCTCAGGTGGCAACGACACCGCGAGGCAAAACGCTGCACTTCCTGTCCCTGCCGTTGTGCGGGCCTATATTTCTCAACATCATCTGTACCCACCACAATAATCATGGACATTCGCAAACTACAACGCGCCATCGTCGACGCTCTCGAAGACGTGAAAGCGCAGGACATCAAGGTGTTCAACACCAGCCATCTCACCTCGCTGTTCGACCGCGTGATCGTCGCCAGCGGCACCTCGAACCGCCAGACTAAAGCACTCGCCTCCAGCGTAAGCAGCACCGTCAAGGAGCAAGGCGGCGAAGTCATCAGCATCGAAGGCGAAGACGTGGGCGAATGGGTGCTGGTCGATTGCGGCGACGCCGTGGTCCACATCATGCAACCCGCCTTGCGCCAGTACTACAACCTCGAAGAAATCTGGGGCGACAAGCCGGTGCGGATCAAGCTGACGGAATCCAGCCCGTTTAGCGGTGCCCGCGCCAGCGAGCCCCTTGACGACGAAGAAGAAGACGAGGCCCCTGCGGCATCCGCCAAACCCGCTCGCAAAACTCCGGCACGCCGCCGTTAAACGAGCTCTAAACGGGCTTTAACGGGGCTTTAAATGAGCTCTAAGCGGGTATTACCCATCATGCCTCGCACCTCCATCTGGAACCCGCGATGAAGCTGCATATCCTCGCCGTCGGCCACAAGATGCCTGGCTGGATCGCTACCGGCTTCGACGAATACGTCAAACGCATGCCGCCGGAACTACGCATCGAACTGCGCGAGATCAAGCCAGAACCCCGTTCGGCCGGCCGCCCGGCTGAAAGCGTGATGGCCGCCGAACGGCAGAAAATCGAAGCCGTGTTGCCCAGGCACGCGCGCGTCATCGCGCTGGACGAGCACGGCCGCGACTGGACCACGATGCAACTGGCCAGCGCGCTGCCTGAGTGGCAGCAAGACGGGCGTGATGTGGCGTTTCTGATTGGCGGTGCCGATGGGCTCGATGCCCAGTTGAAAGCCCGCGCCAGCATGCTGCTGCGGGTCTCCAGCCTGACCTTGCCGCATGCGATGGTGCGCGTGCTGCTGGCCGAACAGTTGTATCGCGCGTGGAGCATCACGCAAAGCCATCCTTATCACCGCGTGTAGAAGTAAGTTCGCAGCTCGCAGGCTCCCCCCCAGAGTGCATGCGCGCTCATCACGGCGTGACCGTTACCGGCCATGCACACCGCGCGCTCAAGCAGCACTACCCGGATCAACCAGGAGATTCGTTCATGCCTTTGCCTGCCATCGCAGCAACCGCTGCGCTTGCGTTGCATCCATTCATCTATCTCGCCTCACAAAGCCCGCGCCGCCAGGAACTCCTGCAACAGCTTGGCGTGCGCTACACGTTGCTCTTGCCACGCCCCGATGAAGACGCCGAAGCGCTCGAAGCAGAGCAGCCAGGCGAGCTTGCAGCCGCCTACGTGCAACGCGTTTGCCTCGCCAAAGCACAAGCCGCACGAGCGCGCCTGGTGGCCAGCGGCAACCCCAACGCCCCGGTGCTGGTGGCTGACACCACCGTCACCCTTGACGATGCGATCCTCGGCAAGCCCACGGATGCCGACCATGCGCTAACGATGCTTAGCCAGCTCGCCGGACGTGAGCACGAAGTCCTAACCGCGCTCACGGTGGTCGATGACACCGGCGTAGTACAACCAGTGCAGCTGTCACGCTCACGCGTGCGCCTGGCCGCCGTGTCAACCGACGTGCTGCAACGTTACATCGAGACCGGTGAGCCTTTCGGCAAGGCAGGCGCATACGGCATCCAGGGACGCGCAGCGGCCTTTATCGAGCATATTGAAGGGTCTTACTCGGGTATCATGGGCTTACCGCTGTTCGAAACTTCCGCCCTCCTGCGTGCAACGCGCATCGACTTCTAAAAACAATCCCATGAATGAAGAAATCCTGATTAATGTCACGCCCCAGGAAACGCGCGTCGCGTTTGTCCAGCAAGGGGCCGTCCAGGAGCTTCACGTCGAGCGCACGCTGTCGCGTGGCCGCGTCGGCAATGTGTATCTCGGCAAAGTCGTACGCGTACTGCCTGGCATGCAGTCTGCGTTCATTGATATCGGCCTTGAGCGCGCCGCTTTTTTGCACGTGGCCGATATCTGGCATCCACGCACTTCCGGTGAAGCCCACTCGTCCAGCCCGGTTCAACCGATTGAAAAAATTGTTTTCGAAGGCCAGGCGCTGATGGTTCAGGTCGTGAAAGACCCGATCGGCACCAAGGGCGCGCGGCTATCAACCCAGATCAGCATCGCGGGCCGCACGCTGGTGTATCTGCCGCAAGAGCCACACATCGGCATCTCGCAGAAAATCGAAAGCGAAGCCGAACGCGAAGCGATCCGCGCCCGGCTCACAGCCTTGCTGCCCGCCGACGAAAAAGGCGGCTACATCGTGCGCACCATTGCCGAAGATGCGAGCAGCGAAGAGCTCGCCGGTGACGTCGCGTATCTGCGCACCACCTGGGCCACGATCCAGGCTCAGGCGCAGCGCATGCCGCCAACCAGCCTGCTGCACCAGGACCTGAACCTGGCGCAACGCGTGCTACGCGATTTCGTCACTGACGAAACCACCCGCATTCAGGTGGATTCGCGTGAAACCTTCCAGATGCTGTCCGACTTTGCGCTCCAGTTCACCCCGGCAGTAGCATCACGCCTGCACCATTACGCGGGCGAGCGACCCTTGTTCGATCTCTACAGCATCGAAGCCGAAATCCAGCGAGCGCTCTCGCGGCGGGTCGATCTGAAATCGGGCGGCTACCTCGTGATCGACCAGACCGAAGCGATGACCACCATTGACGTCAACACGGGCGGCTATGTTGGCGCACGCAATTTCGATGACACGATCTTTAAGACCAACCTGGAAGCTGCGCACACGATTGCGCGCCAGTTGCGGCTGCGCAACCTAGGCGGCGTCATCATCATCGACTTCATTGATATGGAGAACACCGAGCATCGTGAGCAAGTGTTGGGTGAGCTGAAAAAAGCGCTGTCGCGCGACCGCACGCGGGTCACGGTCAATACGTTCTCGCAGTTGGGGCTGGTGGAAATGACGCGCAAACGCACGCGTGAATCGCTCGCCCATGTGCTATGCGAGCCCTGCCCGGTATGCCAGGGCAAAGGGCAGGTCAAGACAGCGCGTACCGTCTGCTATGACGTGCTGCGCGAAATTCTGCGCGAATCGCGCCAGTTCAATCCGCGCGAGTTCCGGGTGGTCGCATCACAGCAGGTAGTGGATCTGTTTCTTGAAGAAGAATCACAGCATCTGGCCATGCTAATTGACTTTATTGGCAAGCCGATATCGTTGCAGGTTGAATCGAATTTAAGTCAGGAGCAATACGACATTGTTTTGATGTAAATGGCGCAATCTTTAGCAGAAAAGCCTTTCGTACTCGTGTTGGCGTAAGAAGACCATTCTAAATAGGAGAGGAAAATGAAACTGTTATGTGCCCTTCTTGTCTGCATTCCGGCAGTTTGCGCAGCCGACAATCTTCAAGTTGAAGACCAGCGGCCCAACGATTTTGTGAACCTGAATACGATCGCGCCAGAAATTCAATACGATTTACGCTATTTTACGGACCATAATTTCGTCGGCCGAAGGATTGAGGGTTATGACGCCCCGGTTTGTCTGCTAACGAATCAGGCTGCACAAGCGCTCAAATCCGTTCAAGACCGCTTATTGCCAATGGGGCTTACGCTGAAGGTCTACGATTGTTACCGCCCGCAAAATGCTGTCGACGACTTTGCCAAGTGGGCAAAAAATCTCAGCAGCACAAAGATGCGCACAGAGTTCTATCCCGAAGTCAAAAAAGACCGGCTATTTAGTGATGGTTATATCGCTTACCGCTCGGGGCACAGCCGTGGCAGCACCATGGACCTGACGATTGTTCCGGTAGGCAGCCAAATTCCCGCATATGACCCCAAACGCAAGCAGGTTAGTTGCACGTCACCCGCATCGCAACGTACGCCGGACAACAGCCTGGACTTCGGGGCCGGCTTTGATTGTTTTAGTCCGCTTTCGCACCCCGATTCACAAGTGGTTTCGCCGCAGCAAAGAGCCAATCGTCTGCTTTTGCAAAGTCTGATGGTACAGGCGGGTTTTAAGCCGCTGGATACCGAATGGTGGCACTTCACCCTTGCCAAAGAACCTTACCCCGACACCTACTTTAATTTCCCAGTTGCAAATTGAGTGTCTCCGGCACGCTTCGTCAAAATGCGCCGCAACCGGCGCATTTTTGCAACCACATCAAGATCGGCATTTTTCTAGTCGCTGACGGAACGCAAAGATTCACTGCGTTACTTAACGCGCAGCGCTGTAACTGGGTGAATCTTTGATCTCAAGCCCCATACGCATCATGGTTATGGGGGAATTTCCCTGGGCTATTTGCGTAGTGACACCGCTAATCAAAATAAAACTACGTTTGGCATATCGAATGGTCATGAAAGATTTTCGGGAACGATTTCGTTAAAAATTAACGTTATTGATATTAGGTCATTGATTTTTAATTCACGTACAAATCATCAACTGGAGGTTATCTTGCCTGCTGCCCTTGCTAGAACAGCGAGACATCACTTTCTGTCGCTCGTCGTCGCTGGTTCAAGTTTGATGTTGCTTGCCCCAGGCGCTTACGCAGCCAGCTTCGATTGCACTCGGGCCACAACGCCAGACGAGAAAGCGATCTGCGACTCAAGGCCACTCAGCGAGCTGGATGTGGAAATGTCCGTACGCTATGAAATGTTGACCGGCCTGGTCGCTATGGGGGCTAGAGGCATGATGCAAGATGAACAAGCCACATGGCTAAACACAAGACGGAAGTGTCGCAGCAATCAAGTTTGTCTTTTTAACGCATACCACCAGCGCATTCAGAAGTTGAAGGCGGAGTATGCGCAAATCGCAAGCCGTGGCCCGTTTTGATTAGCGCCGGATGAGCAAAGGGTGACAGCGTGTGTGCCGGTGCCAGTAGCGACTGCTTTGCGCAGGCTTGTCCATACCAGCTTCGACACCGGAGCCGGAAATGCCAGCACACTCGACAGCACGAACGCACAGCCTAAAAGAGACCAGCATGAACCAGCCAACCCGCGAAGGTTGGCTGCTTACGTTGGCACCTGTTTTTAAAACCCGGTATTTAAAACTGGCTTTTAAAACCAGCGTTAAAACCGATAAGTCAGCCCCAGCCTGAATGCCTGGCCCGATACGTTCCCGGTATGAATCAGCGTGTCGTAACCCGCGTTCAGGTCGAGCATCTTGCGCAGCGGCAGCTTCACACCTAATCCGGCGCTCAACATGCCGCGCGACGAAGCCGCACCAGGCGCGATAAAACCCGTGCCATCGGCCGCAGTCACCGCCACCGAGCGTGAAGGATCAAGCGTTTCATAGGCATAGCCCAGCCGCACTTCCACCAGCCCTGGCCGCTCGCCCAGCAACATGAACGGATAGCCCGCGCTCACGCCCACATAAGGCTGTAGGCTTTTCAGGTTTTGCATGCCGACCATGAGATTTTGTCCGGTCGGGCCGGACTCATCGAAGGCGTGCCCATGGAAGTACTGATAACGCAAGCCAACCCGCGGCGTCACGATCAGCGGGCCGACGCTCAATGGCAAGCTGACCTGCGCGCCGATATGCATCTCGTCGCCCTGACTATCGCCATCGGCATTGCCAAAGCCGCCAAAGTTGCGGCTCGACGAGAGAAAGTCGTGAGCATAGCCAAAGGTTCCCGCAACATCCACCGGCCCGAGTGAGCGGCCGCCATAGCCCGCCACACGCAGCGTATCGATCTTGCCGCTGCTGCCGGTTTGCTGTTCCGTCACATCGGCATGGCTATAACCCGCAGCCACGCCAACTGTCCACGCATTGACTTGACGATCAATGCCCGCGAGAAACCCATAGCGGCGATCGGTATAACCCGGCGCGCCACTATTGCCGCCCACTTGCGCGATTGCGCCGGTGGTTTGCACCCAGGCATGACGGCCCATAGGCAGGCAACCAGCATCACGGGCGCTGGCATCCGTGCATAGCCGGCTCAAGCGCTCCAGCAACAGATCGTTGACCTGCTGGCCCTCGCGCATCGCGGCTGAGCCGAGTGCGCCAAACAACGTGGCATTGGTCGGTGCGACCACTACCGGCCCCGTCGGCGTACCGGGCGGATTGGGATCCACTGGCTGGTTCGGATCTACTGGCTGGTTCGGATCCACTGGCTGGTTCGGATCCACTGGCGGCATCGGCTCGCCTAACGACAGCACCACCCCTGACTGACTCAGATTGACGCTGCGCTTGAGGTTTTGCGGCTCGCTGCCGTTCGTCGTGACGTTGCTGAAATCGCCGCTCAACCCCTGTGAGCGGACGATCTGATAACTGATCGCGCGATAGGTGCCCGGCGCATAGAGCAAGGAAAGCGTGCCACCCAGCGTCGCTGAGCCGCCCACCTTGAGTTGCGATGCGCTCGTCGGGCTCACGTCGATCTGCAAGGTGCTGCTTGCACCCTGCTGATAACTGCCCCCCACCGAGAGCGTGCCAGTCGGACTGCCCGGCCAGACCATACCCTCGTTCAGCACCGAGCCACCCACAGCGCCATAACCGCGTAATGTCCCCGCAGCGCTCACCGTGACATCGCCCGCTGTACTGGCGTTCAGATGGGCGATGTCGCCGATGGTCAGCATGCCCTGCGCGACGTTTGTGCCACCGGTATAGGTATTGATGCCATTGAGCGTCAGCGCGCCGCTGCCCATCTTGAGCAGCGCGCCGCCGCTGCCGCCCGCCTCACCGCCATCGCTGATCGCGCCATTGATCACATCGTTGCGGTTCAGCCCCCCCAGCATCAGCACGCGATTTCCCAGCGCCACCGAACCCTCGCCCGAGAGCGACCCGATCGCCGTGCCGCCGGCTGTCAGCGAACTGATATCCACCCAGCCGCCCTTGTTGTTACTGAGCGTCGCGTCTGATGCCTGTGCTGTGTCCGCCAGGATCAACCGGCCCTGGTCATTGACGCTCAGGTGCGCGTCGCCCGCTGTGCTCTGGTCAGCGAAGACCGTCCGCCCTCTCTCGCCCGTGGTAATGGTCAGGCCATTCGCCCGGCTATCGCCCACGAAGCGCAAAATCGCGGCGGACGAGGTGGACGACGCCGTCACATTCACTGCATTCACACCACCGCTTCCCACCCCGAGCCCTTGATCGCGGCTGTCGACAGTCAGCGTCCCGGCGCTGACCGACGTGCCGCCCTCGTAGCTGTTCTTCCCCGTCAGATAGAGCTCGCCGTTCCCTGTTTTGCTCAGCATGCCCGTGCCGCTAATCACGCCATTCCAGCCAAGCGTGCCTGCCGCGGTGTCGATCGTGCCGCCCGGGCCATTGAGTTGCAGCGCGCGCTCTGTCGAGAACCCGCTCAATGCCCTCAAGCTGCCGCCGTTGAAGATCACGCCGCCAGCCGTCCCACCCGCCGGACCCGTCTCGCCAAGGTTGTTATCTGCGCTGATCTCAAGCATGCCGCCGCCAAGCACCGTGCCGCCGCCATAGGTGTTGGCCCCAGACAGCGTCAGCGTGCCCGCACCCGTCTTGGTCAGGGTGCCAATGCCCGAAATCATGCCGTTAGCCGTGAGCGTGCTACCCAGGTTGGTGTCGAATGTGCCGCCACTGCCTTGCAACGTGATCGCGCGCGCTGTCCCGATGCTGGCGCTGGTGCTGAGCGTGCCGCCATTGAAAGTCAACATGCCGAGCGCGCTGCCGAGGTTGTTGTCGGCGCTGATCGACACCGTGCCCGCTTGCAGCACCGTACCGCCGCTATAGAGGTTCGCCCCCGACAATGTCAGCGTGCCCGCGCCGGTCTTGGTCAGGCTGCCTTCGCCCGAGATCGTGCCACTGGCCGTGAGCGTGCTATCCGGGTTGGTGTCGAATGTGCCGTTTTTCGACGTGATGGCGATCGCGCGTGCCATCTCGATGCTGGCGCTGGTGTTGAGCGTGCCACCATTGAAAGTCAGCGTGCCCGAATCCGCGCCCAGGCTGCCATTGCGGCTAATCGACAGCGTGCCGGCGTTCAAGGTCCAGGGCGTCACCTCAGTGGCAGTGGTATCACCGGTCAGCGTCCAGGTGCCAGTGCCATTCTTCGCATACGCCTGAAAACCGAGGTACTGCCGGCCAATCTCACGACTGTCAAAGCTCCCCGAGCCGCTATTACCGCCGAGCACCAGGGTATTCGTGCCGCCCGCTGCGGCTGCTGCGCGCGCATCGACATTGCCGATGACGATGCCACCCGCATTCAGCTGGAACACATTGTCGCCACCGGTAAACACCACCGCGCTGGCACGCGAGCCATTCACGTTCAGCCCGCCGCTGATGGTGCCTGTATTGGAGATAACCAGATCGGCCCCCTCAATGCCCACACCTGCGGCACCGCTGGCGGCGTTATCGCCGCCAGCACCGCCCGCACCGCCCGCACCGCCCGTGATCGTGCCCGTGTTGACGATAGACAAGTTGGCACCCTCAACGCCAGCGCCTCCTGCGCCGCCGGCACCTGTCGCACCGCCTTCACCCCCTGCGATCGTGCCGTCGTTGGAGATATACAGATTGGTCCCCTCAATACCCGCGCCTCCTGCACCGCTTGGGATCGTGGTCGCTATAGCCCCTCCCGCCGCCCCCGCACCGCCCGTAATCGTGTCGCCCTCGTTATTGACAATCACCGCCTGCTGCGTGTTACCGCTCACCGAGATCCCCGCCCCACCGGCACCGCCCTCTCCGTTACCGCTCGCCGTTGTACCGCCGCGGCCGCCCACGATATTCCCGTTATTAGTCAACGTCCCGTCCGCCATGACGACAGCGTTACCGCCCGTCCCCCCATTACCGGTAAAACCAGTAACCGTCGTAGCGCCATCTCCGCCCGCCCCTCCTTGAATCAAAGCACGATTGTCGATTGCCACCGCCTGGGCATTTCCGGTTCCGGTCGTAACCACGCCATCGCCGCCCCTGCCGCCACTCCCACCATACCCGCCGATATTTCCACCCTCCCCCCCCGCACCGCCCGCGCCGCCTTGCACGGTGCCATTGTTGAGCAGACCGCCCAAATTCAGCACAACGCCACTACCGCCCTCGCCCCCCATGCCGCCATTATTCTGATTACTCGTGCCCCCAGTGCCTCCCTCACCGCCTTGTGCTGTGGCTCCAGTGTTATTGCTCAGCAACGTGTTGGGTACCTGAACCAGAATGCCTGTGCCACCGGCTCCCCCGCCGCCGCCATTACCGCCGCCCGCGGAGCTGCTATCCGGTGCCCCTGCACCACCAGCACCGCCTGACAATGACCCTTCGTTTTGCGGCGGAGTCCCTCCATCCGTCACGACCGTGCCTGGCGTTCCTGGCTCGCCATACGCGCCAGCCGCCTGGGGCTGCAGCATCAAGGCCGTGGACAGAAAGCAGCTCAGCACAGCGCTTTGCCGCGTATGCAGTTTGATGGCGAGCGGCCGGGCCGGTACCGCATGGCCCAGATACGCGCTTCCAGCATGGGCAACCCGAGCACCACAACTGGAACCAGCGCGATAGGCACGCTTGCGCCCCGGCTTGCTACTGCGTGAGCGCACCTGCTCGGAAGCGACCTGGAGCAGACGCAACGTGGAATTCCAGACAACGCTGTAAATACGGTTCATTAATAAGTGCTCTTCAGGCTAGCGGAGAGGAGATGACCCATGACATAGAAGGCAGCAAAGACGAAAATGAGCCGCACTAACCGGGCGAACCATGAAATCAATGAAGCGAATCGCGCTGCTGCCTGCCGCTGTACCTGCGGGTTCCGTCAGGCCGGGCGTGTTCCGGATGGCGCGCAACGCTCTTCCGGCCCCTTATGCTTTTTGATTCGCTCTATAAGTAACAATTTGCTGACATTCGTTCCATTTACACCGGGCACATGCGAGGCCGGAAAACTAGGCGCGAGTGGTGGCAAACCGGATTGTCATGAGGCAGGTCCAGCAGCGTTTGCCGGGCCATGGCAGACAGGCGGTGAGATAGAGAAAAAAATTGACTGAGCAGATGTGACGCAGTGTTTGCCGTGCCCGGCTTCTGGACATTTTTAAGACGGGAAATGAATGCTCTACCCGCAAAAAATCCGATATTCGTGCCGCGGCGCTGTTCACGCCGGCCTGTCGTTTGTATGCGAACGGAGTACGCCGGAGACATTCAGACGGGATTTTTGTATTCGTATCACGATGGCTAGCGAGCGCATTTTTCCCAGCGAATAAATCTATAAACGGCTTACTCAAAAAGAATCTGACTGCTCACCTCAAATCAATGCGAGATTATTTTTATTCTGCCGATTAATTGATAACTTAATCACGCAATTTTTCTAATAAATTTCAGTCATAGCACGCCAATTAATTAACTGATTGATTAAGCCCTGCAGTCAACTACTGACAATTGGAAGCAAAGCGATATGGGACGAAGCGGAACTGAACCTTGTGGCCTAGCGTCTTTCTACCGCACCATTCCTTTTCCCAAAAAAAACGGCCGCGAAATTCCGCGGCCATCCCCTTAGCGCGATTCGATATTTAATAATTAATCGCGTCTTGTGCAGTTTTTCTACTGTTTTGCCCCCGTCTACTGGTCTCCCCCGCCTCTCATACTATGTTTTGATACACATCGTTACGTTTAGTAACATCTTAGGCGGATCTTAACTTAATGCCATTATGGTTTTCCTTGGTGGGGTTTTCCCGCTTATATACCTCCCCACCCAGGATACCAATTGGCCTTTAAATAAATTGCCTTTCGCGGATCCACTTTGTCATGATCCATTTCTCACCGCGAGCCACCGGTACGCCGCCGTGCAGCGTCAGTGCGTCGAGCTTGTTCTCGCTGTCCAGATAATGGAAATACACCGCGCCACCCTTGCGTGGCACCACCGACAGGCCGAGTGACGGGAAAATAGTTTCGCCACCTCCTTCAACATCATTCAGATAAATCAGCAACGTCGCCACCCGCTGGCCGCCACGCTCCAGATAACTAGCGTGACCCGGCACTTCAGGATCGAAATAGTCGAAATGCGGCTGGTACTCGCCACCGATGCCGTAATGCACGACCTGCAAACCTTCGCCATTTTCAATCGGCCAGTTCATTAACGCCGCCATGCGGCGTTCCAGGTTCTCGACAAATTCGTCCTCGCCCTGCGCAAACCAGAAATTTTCGCTGGTCCGGGTCTCAATGGTGTAACGCTCGCCATTTTCGGGATGAACCACTTGTGAGCGTTGCAGCCGGTCCGCCGAACGCCGGATCACTTCATCGCACTCTTCGGCACTCAGCACATCAGCCAGCACTACGACAGATGGGTTTTCACGGCGCATCACTACTTTGATGTCACGATCCCAGGCGCGAATAAAATTGCCTGCCGCGAGGGAGCCTCCGCTGGTGGGAGCCTGTTCCACTGCGACCGGAGTCGCATCCGTCTGGCCCGACGGCTCAGCCGCCGCACCGTTCTCATTGGCATTTAGCCATTCAAGCCATGTCCGATTAATTTCAACCATAAATAACCATTAAACCCACTCAATAAGGAATCTTTTCCGGGATATGCCCACACCCAGATAACGAACCTGTAATACTACAAGCGGCACTATATAAATCAATCATTTTGGCCGCAGGCTTTGGCATCAATTTTTAATGGGATTAATGGATCCATGTTTAATTAAATAATTTAAAGGTAGACAGCCATTAATGAGACAAACGAGAATAAAAAATGACAATTGGTAACGCGTCGAATAACGGCATCTTGAAATTCAGGCCAAGGGGGTTAGGTAAAAAATGAGCGCCGCAGTGATATGCGAGCCACTGTTTCGCTCCATATCTCCGCACAAAACCGCCAGACGAAGGCGGTAGCGGTGGCGGCAAACAAAATGGGGGGAGAACAGGCACCGTCAAAGGTGCGCGCCTTGAAGAGGCAATGTCGATGTGATGTGAATGAGCGGTAAAGCAAACGCGGCTGCACAAGCAGCCGGTAAAGAAAACAAAAAGCGTGGTTCTGCTTCAGCTCAGCATGCGTTTGAGGCGCGACTTGAGCATCGCCCTGCGCCAGCGTGAGTTTTGCTCCGGCTCTGGCGTGACGAGCATGCCCGCCACTGGCTGGCCACGACGCAAATAGAACCGGTCGAAGGTCGCCTGCGTCATGCCCCATTTGTGCAGAAATTGCCGACGGCCATCGTTCTTAATGATTTTCCCAGTGCTTTTTTGCTGAAAGTGATACACGAGGCTATCGCCTACCCCCAGAAACACTCGGCAGCCGGCATCCCACAATTTCATTGAAAAATCGTTATCGCTGCTCATG
The DNA here is from genome assembly GCF_009455625.1 of Paraburkholderia bonniea. Lineage (NCBI taxonomy): Bacteria > Pseudomonadati > Pseudomonadota > Betaproteobacteria > Burkholderiales > Burkholderiaceae > Paraburkholderia > Paraburkholderia bonniea. Next base: position 668,117 of record NZ_QPEQ01000002.1, read on the forward strand.
CCCGGGCTCAGTTCGCTGCTGTATCCGCCCAGTTTGTGCCACCAGTCACGCCGCACCAGTGTCGGCGGCCAGGTGGCCCCGCGCCAGTCGGCACGCACCAGCGTGGGTGCCGCGGCAATCAGCTTGCTGGCCTGAAACTGGGCAGCATCCCGGCCAAAATCACTCACCACGACACAAGGGTTGCCGGAATCTACTGGCTCAATCATCGTGCCCGACAACATAAACAGACCATCCGCTGGCATCTGCGCCAAATGGCGCACTAGCGCGGCATCCCAACCGGGGCAGCAGTACATGTCGTCATTCATGTAGACCACGTAATCTTCCGTGGCATGCGCGGCAGCAAGATTCACCGCGTGACAGATCCCGATGTTCTGCGCCGATGCCGTATGGTCAAGCCCCTGCTCACGCACCCAGTCAAGGGTTCCATCTGAACCATCGTTCACGTGAACAATGATCTGGTGCTGATGGGTGGAATGAGCACGCAAGCTCTCGATCACCAGTTGCAGGTAAGGCAGGTTGTTCCACGTTGGAATGATGATTGAAAACATCGACATGTAAATCCATTGGTGCCGCGATATAAACGGCCGGACAACCGTTGTTTCTGGCTGACCGGGCAAGCAGCGCCGAAAAGCCTCGCGTTCTGCAACTCTTGAGGGAAAAGCGCAGCCTTGCGGGGGACGCACCGTGCAGTAACCACGGCCAAGCTGGGCGAAATTGTACGCTGCTGCCCCATCAAATGGAGATAACGCCAGGCGTGATGTGAGCGATATATTTCGCGCGCTCATGAAACCAGACAATGACAATTCGCCAGGCGTTTTCTGACGGTTATAATCGCGGTCGCCCCACTTTCCCGGATCGCAAACGCGCGGTGCTTCGTAGCAGAACGACCAGCCCGGGAATGCCTCCATCACTTCAAAGCCTATGATTTTTCCTCCCATTCTGGTCTGGTTAAGCGCTGCGTTGCTGTTCCTCGCCCCGGCGGTCAATCTCGTCTGGCGCGGTGGCTCCGGGTATTGTTTTTTTGCGCTGACCGCAATCGGTATTGGCACACTCATCGCCAACCGGCACAAACCAGATTATTTCAAACCGCTGCAAACCTACGGCTGGTACACCGCTGCGATGCTGGCCTTCATGGTGTCCATTGGCGTGCAACAACTGGTGCATGGTTACTGGCTGCCACGCCAGTTCGATGCGTTATCGCGCTTTATGCTGGCGCTGGTGGTTTTTCTGCTGCTGCGCCAGTTACCGTCGCGCGCGTTGCGCATGATTGGCTGGGGGTGTGCGGCAGGGGCTCTGGCAGTGGGCGTCTGGGCGCTGATCGACCAGCCCCAGGGCGGCTGGACACCGGCTAACCGCCTGAATAACTACTACACAAATGCGATTCCATTTGGCGACACCGCACTGCTGCTCGCCTTCCTCTCCCTCTTCACCCTGGGCTGGGATGCCCCGCGAGACTGGCGGCCACGTGTCATCAAGGCGCTGGCGCTATTAGGCGGTGGCTACGCGTCTTATCTGTCTGGCACGCGCGGTGGGTGGCTGGCCGTGCCGCTTTTTATCATCCTGCTGGGAGTGCAGTACCGCTGGTTTACTCAGCGCAAACGCCTGCTTGCCGCCGTACTCACGCTTTCGCTGGGCTTCGCCGTATTGTTATCAACCGGCCGGATCGAGCAACGCGTCGTCGATGCCACCACCGATGTCACGCTGCTCAACCAGGGGGACACCGATACCTCCATCGGCTTGCGCGTCCAGTTGTGGCAAGCGTCATGGCATCTGTTCACCGAGCATCCGGTGTATGGCATCGGCAAAGGCCGCTTGATGAGCACGCTCGGTCAAATGGCAGAGCGAGGGGAAGTCAAAGCGGAAATCGTCAACGAACGGGCGCACAGCGACTTTTTCTCGACGCTGGCGGAAATGGGCACGATAGGTGTGCTGTGTCTGTTGCTGTTTTATTTCGGCACGTCGGTTTACTTCTGGCGCAACCGTCATGCTGATGACCCGGCAATTCGCGCAGCGGCCTATTCAGGGCTGGCGGTTTCGGGCAGCACGATTGTGTTCGGGCTCACCATCGACGTGCTGGTGCCCATCATGGTGACCGTGCTGCTGGCGCTCCTGAACGCCGCATTTCTGGCGATGATCGACGCCCGCAAGCGCGAGCTGGCCAGTGCCCCAGCAGGCACGGCCAGCGCCGTGCCCGGCCCCCCGAGCGGGCATTAAAGCCCAGCTGTCAACTGGTACAGCTCAGCGACGTGCTGATCCACACTCGGGTTGTAAACCAGATGGGTCAGCGGGTCGGTCAGGCGCGCCTGCCCGCGTTCCATACGTTCGAGCGCCTGGTCAATCGCCCGCTCGAAGCTGCCCGGCAAGTTGCGTGAAAAGCCAATCTTCGCCGCGCCAGTCACCGTCTCCGCCGAGCCGACATTCTCTGCGATCACCACCGGTGTGCCGCATAACACCGACTCGACACCCACCAAACCAAACGGTTCATACACGGATGCGACCAGCGTAAAATCCGCCGCCGCAAAAAGCTTCTCGATCTCGCGGCAATAACCAACGTAACGGATCTTGTCGCTGGTTTTCGGCACCGGCCGTCCGGCCACCACCAGACACACCGGCAGCGTGGTCTGCAAGAAGAAGGCTTCCAGCAGGTCATAGCCTTTACGTTTGTGGCTGGTTGACGAAAACACGAAAATCACGCGGTCTTCGGGCAAATTGAACTGCTGCCGCACGCGCATTCGCTCAGCGTCATCCAGCGGCACAAAACGTGCGGTATCGACTGGCGGATACAGCACATGCAGACGGCTGGAAGGCACGTCGTAAAACTGCTGCAGCTCGCGCGCCATCAAATGCGAATGAGCAACCACCGCACGCGCGTGCTCATACACGCGCCGCTCCAGATTGATTTGCCATACGTCACTACGCCGCACGCGGCGGCCGTCTGCGACGAGCGAACCAGGATGCGTGCCACCGCAGATCGCTACATCCGCGTGCGTCGTATGGTTGATCGAAATGATTTTGGCCGGATGGTGGCGGCGCAAACACCGCTTGAGACGCCAATCGAACGCGAGATTGCGCAGCTTGCGCGGTGCCCAGCGCACGTTGAGCCGCTGGGCGTCGATCCATGCGGCCTCAGGGAGCGACGCATCAATCTCGCGGGCAAACAGCGTGGGCCGCACGCCCAGGCGATGCAGCCCGCCAATAACATCACGTGTGTAACGCTCTGCGCCACCGCTATTAGCCAGCGCGGGCGCGGTGAGCGCGAGATCGGTCAGCGGCAAGACAGCGCTGGAAACAGAAACAGTAGAGTCGGACAAAGCGAAGTCTCGGTAAGGCTCAGGAGGAATGCTCTCAACCCCCAGAAACAGCGCGTATCACGATAAAACTGCCATATGCGCGGTTTCAGGCTGAGTCAGGTGGGCGCAATTGTAATTGAAGCCCTGGTAGCGTCGTAGCGATTAGAATCTAGCCGCCTCGCCGCATCCTGCGGCCTGGCATCCTGCCACGCCCCCCCTTTTTTCTGTTTTTCACGCCTCAATGACCACGCCTGCATCTGCCTCTGCTCCTGCTGCTCTCTCTGTTGCCGCCCGCCCGCTGGTCTCCGTGCTGCTGATTGCCTATAACCAAGAGCGCGTCGTAGCCGACGCAGTGCGCAGCGTGCTGGCGCAAACCTACGAGCCACTCGAAATCTTGATCTCCGACGATGCTTCTAGCGATCAAACCTTCGCCGCTATCGAAGCTGCCGTGCAGGGCTACGCTGGCCCACATCAGCTCAGCATCCGGCGTAACACGGTGAACGAAGGCATCAGCGGCCATCTTTCGCGTCTGGCAGGCATGGCCCAGGGTGAATTGCTGTTTGTCGCTGCGGGCGATGACATGTCGATGCCGCAACGTTGCGAACGGGTCGTCGCTTGCTGGCTGGCGCACGACCGGCGTCCTGATCTGATCGCCACGGATCTGGCGGACATGGACGAGCACGGCGTGACTCACGAGCACATGGCTCCCACTGATCTCGGCGCATATCGCGGGCTTGACGACTGGCTCAAGCAAAGGCCATGGCTGATCGGTGCGGCACATACCTGGTCGCGGCGGCTGTTCGAACGTTTCGGGCCCATGCTGCCTGGCGCGATTGCTGAGGATCAGATCATGACGTTTCGCGCGATTCTTTCAGGCGGTGCGCTGAGCTTGCGCGAGCCGCTGGTGCGCTATCGCCGGGGCGGCCTTTCGCGCAAACGGCGCTACCGCTCAGTGGCGGAGCTAGTCGGGCGGATGCGAGACGGCAATCACCATGCGCTAGCCGAATCAGCGCAACTTCAGCACGATGCGGATCTTGCCGGTGTTGGCCGTGAGGTTCAGGCAGCACTGGCACCCAAGCTGGCCCGTGAGCAATTCGTGCAGCACATGTTCGATGCGCCCGGCACGGCTGAGCGGCTGGCGCTCTGCTGGCGCAGCCGTCAGGTGAAGCGCGGGCTGCGAGTGCGGATTCTGCTGTATACGGTGTGCCCGCAGGTCTATGCCCCGGTGATATGGCTCAAACGCATGATCCGTAACCGCTAGAGCGCCAGGCTGGAACGCGCATAAGCCTGGTGCGCTTATGTGCGTTCAGATACCTTCAGGTCCGCTCGCGCAGCAACAAGCACACGCCATCACACCAGCCCGCGCAAACGCCGCATCATCTTCAGCGAGCGCATGAAGGTCACACCGGTCTGGCAGCGAAGCACGAAGCGCAGCGTCCGTGGCCAGCTCGCTACGCTTTGCACGAAGGCCGCCAGATCACGCTTCGCCCTCTCAGGAAGCGCACTGTCCTGGGCGCAATACGTGCTGAAACAACGAATCTGTGCCGCCACTTGCTCTATCTGCTGACGCTTCGCCGTTGCACGGCGTTGTCTCTCAACAGGCGTTTTTTTGTGGCGCGCTTGCCCAGCATTGCTGTCCCACTTCGTACCAGCGCTGACCGCGTTACCGCCGTGCTGGCGGTATTTCAGGTGGGCCGCCGCGACGTAACGAATCTCGCCAAACGCCGCCACAATCAGCGCCAGCCACCAGTCATGCATCACCGCTTCGGCCGGAAACGGCAGCGCGCGGCTCACCGCGGCCCGGTTCAGCAACATCGCGCAACCAGGAATATGGTTGCTCAGGAAAAAATCACGTAGCCGGGCAGCGCGGCAACATTTCGGCGTGGCGGCAAACAACGACGGCGACAAGCACTTCAGTTCCGCATCCACCAGCTCGATATCGCAGAACGCCAGCACTGGTTGTGCCGTACCACCTTGCGCTTCAGCGGCTTGCACCGCCTGCATCAGGCTCGAGATTTTTTCCGGCGTCCAGACATCGTCCTGATCCACCAGCGCGATGTAATCGCCCTTGCAGGCCGCAATCGCCCGCTCGAAGTTACGCACGATCCCCACCCGTTCGCCTGCCGCGACGAGCCTTAGCGGAATCCGTCCAGCGTAATGACGTAGCAGTTCAGGCGTGTTGTCGGTGGAGGCATCGTCGGCTACCACCAGTTCGAGATTCGGCCAGCGTTGAGCTTCTAGCGAGGCCAGCAGCTCAGGCAGCCAGGTCTGACCGTTGTACGTTGCCAGCGCCAGAGACACCAGCGGCACAGCCTTCGGTAACGTGGGATTCGACATGAACTCAAGCCGTGCCTTGCTGAAACTGGATGCGATGCAAATGCGCATACAGCCCGTTTTGGGCCAGCAGTTCACGGTGACTGCCGCGTTCGACAATGCGTCCGGCATCCATCACCAGAATCCGGTTGGCGCGCTCAATCGTCGAGAGACGGTGGGCGATCACCAGCGTCGTGCGGCCTTTCATCAGCGTCTCAAGTGCAGCCTGGACATGACGCTCGGATTCGGAATCCAGCGCGGAGGTGGCTTCGTCAAGAATCAGGATGGGTGCGTCTTTATAGATCGCCCGGGCGATGGCTAGACGCTGGCGCTGGCCACCGGAGAGCATCGTGCCGTTGTCACCGATCAGCGTATCAATGCCATCGGGCATCGCTTGCACGGTCGGCCACAGATTGGCTGCCTGCAGCGCAGCGATGACGCGTCCGGCATCAGCCTTCTGGCCATAGGCGACGTTGTTGCCGATGGTGTCGTTGAACAGCACCACATCCTGGCTGACCATCGCAATCTGGCTGCGCAAATCGTGCGTGCTGTATTCCGGCAACGCCACGCCATCAATCAGAATCTCCCCGCTAGTGGGATCAAAAAAGCGCGGCAGCAGATTCACCAGCGTGGTTTTGCCACTGCCTGACGGGCCCGCCAGCGCCACCATCTCGCCCGGTGCCACGCTGAACGACACCTGATCCAGCGTATGCCGCTGGCTCGCGTTGTTCGCGCTGTAAACAAACGACACATCACGAAACTCAATCGCACCCGAGGCACGTTCCAGCGGCCTGCCGCCGCCAGTGGGCTCAGCGGGTTCGTCAATCAGGCCGAAGATCAGTTCGGCCGCTGTCATGCCTCGCTGCAACGGCTGGTTGACGTCCATCAGATGCTTCAACGGCGAAATAATCAGTAGCATCGACGTCACGAACGCGACAAACCCCCCCACCGTAGTCTGATCGTTGGACGACTGCACCACGGCAATCGTTATCACCACCGCTAGCGCAATCGACGCGAGAAATTGCGTCAGCGGCTGCGCCAGGCCACCGGACACGGTCATGCGCATGGCGTAGCCGCGCAGGCGGCGGCTCATTGCGCTAAAACGCTCGTTTTCGTATTGCTCGCCATTGTTCACCTTGACGACCTTGTAGCCGCCAACGGTCTCTTCGACGATGTAGGACAGCTCATTGGTGAGCAACTGGTTCTCGCGGTTCAAGCGCCGCAGCCGCCGGTTGATCTTGCCCACCAGCCAGCCGATTCCCGGCAGCAGCACCGCGACGATCAGCGTCAGACGCCAGTTCAGATAAAACAGATAGCCCAGCAAAAAGATCACCGTCAGTGAATCGCGCACCAGCGTGACCATCACACTGGTGAGCACATTCAGGATCTGGTTCACCTCAAACACAATCGCATTGATAACGGTGCTGGCGGTTTCGCGCTGAAAAAACGCCACGCTGGTGTGAATCATCCGGTCGAACATTTTCAGGCGCAGTTCGAGCAGGATTTTGCTCGATACATACGACAGCAAATACCCAGATGCATACTGCGACACACCGCGCACCAGCGCGAGACCAATCACAGCGAGCGGGACAAACCACTTCGCGTTGTCGCTGGCATGCGCGCCAAAGCCTTTGTCCAGTAAAGGTTTCAGCAACGCAGGAATAGCTGCGTCAGTGGCCGCGCTGACCGCCATCGCGGCAATCGCGGCGACCACGACCCAAATCACCGGCTTGATATACGGCCAGAGGCGGCGCATCACGACGGCAGGCGATGACGCATCACCAGAGCCCATCGGCTTGCTTAAAGTTGGTTTCACGTTGGGCTTTGCGCTCACAACATCCTCTGAAAACACGGCTGAAAATCCGCCAGTCCGGCCAAACGCTAGCCGAACCTTAAGCGGGAAATAAAACGTCGCATTGTAAATGCCGTGCCTGCCCGCGAGCCAGAACGGTTTGGCACGCTGTGTATACTTGCCGCGGCGCGTTCGCGCCCAGGCGTTGAGCATCGGGTAGCGGCATGCAGATGCCCCGCTATGCGCCACGCTCCATCATCAAGCTCCTCCCCGGCACCTCAGGGACCTCAGGCACTCAGGCACGCTCAAGCATCCTCAAGCACGAAGGCATCAACGCATGAAAGAAATCACCCTCGGCGTCGCACTCATCACGCGCAATGCATCGGTTCGGCTCGCCGAATGTCTTCAGTCGGTGGCTTTCGCTGACGAGATCGTAGTGCTAGACAGCGGCAGCACGGATACGACTGTCGACATCGCCCGGGCTCATGGCGCACGCGTGCTGCAACTGCCAGGCTGGCCCGGTTTTGGTCCGCAGAAAAACCGGGCGCTGGATGCGCTGGACACCACCTGGGTGCTCTCGCTTGATGCCGACGAAATTGTCTCAGCAGAACTAGCCGCAGCCATCCGCGCGGCCATCGCCGCCCCCACGGCAGAGGTGTACGCGATCGACCGGCTCTCGAGTTTTTGCGGCACATGGGTTCATCACAGCGGCTGGTATCCCGACTGGATACCCCGGTTATTTCGCCGTGGCGCAGCCCGCTTCTCGGATGACCTGGTACACGAGCGTCTGCTGTTCGAGACGCCCGCGCAGCGCTTGCCGGGCCAGTTGCTGCATCACTCTTACGAAGACTTCGAAACCGTGCTGCGCAAGCTCGATACCTATTCGAGCGCATCAGCACAGCAGCGCTACGCGGCAGGCCAGCGCGGCAGCTTCACCAAGGCATTGCTGCGCGGGACCTGGGCTTTCGTCCGCACCTACTTGCTGCGCCGTGGTTTTCTCGATGGCCAGGCGGGTTTCATGATTGCCGTGTTCAACGCGCAAACCGTGTATTACCGGTTTCTGAAGCTCGCCCATCTGCAGCAAAAACCGCCGCATCAGCCCTAAGCGCCTGGCTTAATAAACGATTTCGACTGCGTTGTCCGCGTATTCGGCTCGCAACGCGGCCAGCAATTCGTCGCTTGGAATCACGCGCCATGCCTCACCCAGTTGCACTGCCGCCTGGGCTCGCTGATTGCAGTACATCACCCAGACTGCGAGACCGGCTGGCGCGGCGGCAGCTGCCTGACGCCGCCCAGCGTGATCGTCACCGCCGTAGCCCTGACGGGCACTACGAGAGGCTGAAGGGGCTGCTGGCGGCGGCGCGCCCGCTTGTGCGCGCGGCACGCAATGTGCCTGCAGCAAACGGCGCAACACTTGCGCATCAGCGTCGCCGCCCAGTTGCACTTTCAGAGCCTCGGCATAGCGGCTACGCGCACAGCCCAGATCCATCACCGTTTCAACCGTAAAGCGAATGCCGCCGGTAAACATATCGTTGCGCGCCTGACCCTGCACCACCAGCAGTTCGTCTTCTTTGAAAAGCGCCTTGTGTGCTTCGAACAACTCGTTGAACACCGTCACTTCACACTGCCCGGTGCCGTCATCGAGCACCGCGATCAGCATCTTGCCGCGCTGGGTCATCTGGGTGCGCAGCGAAACGATGACGCCCGCTACCAGCTTGTCGCGCCCTTCCTTCAGTTCGCCAATTTTCTGCCGGGCAAAGCGGCGGATTTCGTCGCGGTAGGCATCGAACAAATGGCCTGAAAGATAAAACCCCAGCGCGCTTTTTTCTTCCTGGAGTTTTTGCTTTTCTGCCCACGCTGGCTCAAGCACCAACTCGTGGCCTTGCGACGGCGCGTCGCCCATGTCGAACAAGCCGGCCTGCATCGCGTTCGCGCTGGCCTGCTCGGCCGCTTCCATCGCCAGCGACACCGAAGCGATGAGCTGCGCCCGGTTGTCATGCAACAGGTCAAACGCACCAGCGCGAATCAAGGCTTCGACCGTGCGGCGGTTCACCATGCGCCGGTCCACGCGGTTGCAAAAATCGAACAGGTCGATGAAGGGGCCGTCTTGATCGCGGGCCCGGATGATGTCTTCGATGGCGTTCTGACCGCTGCCTTTAATCGCACCCAGACCGTAGCGGATGGTATCGGCCCGCGCCTTGCCTGCAGCCGGTGCGACAGGCTCAAAGCGATATGCCGACTGGTTGATATCCGGCGGCAGCACGCTCATGCCGTTCATCAAGCAGTCTTCGAACAGAATCTTGACCTTGTCGGTGTCGTCCATCGCCAGCGACAAGTTGGCAGCCATAAATTCGGCGGGATGATGCGCCTTGAGCCACGCGGTGAAATACGCGAGCAGCGCATAGGCGGCAGCGTGCGATTTGTTGAAACCGTAGCCCGCGAACTTCTCCATCAAGTCGAAAATCTCGTCGGCCTTTTCTGCCGTGAGGCCATTTTTGGCTGCGCCATCGCGGAACAACGCGCGATGCTCGGCCATTTCCTCGGCCTTTTTCTTGCCCATCGCGCGGCGCAGCAAGTCAGCCCCGCCCAGCGAATAACCGCCGATGATCTGCGCCATCTGCATCACCTGCTCCTGATAGACCATGATGCCGTAGGTCTCTTGCAGAACCGGTTTGACGCGGGGATCGGGGTACTCCACCACTTCACGACCGTGCTTGCGCGCGCAAAAGCTGGGAATCAGGTCCATCGGGCCTGGCCGGTACAGCGCCACCAGCGCGATGATGTCTTCGAAGCGGTCCGGCTGCGCGTCCTTCAGCATGCCTTGCATGCCACGGCTTTCAAGCTGGAACACCGCCACCGTGTTGGCTTTTTTCAGAATCGAGAATGACGCGGGATCATCCAGTGGCACCTGGGCCAGCGACCAGTCCTGTTTCGACGGATCAAGGCGGCGAATATAGCGCTCGGCCCAATCGAGAATGGTCAGCGTGGTCAGGCCCAAAAAGTCGAACTTGACCAGCCCAACGGCTTCGACGTCGTCCTTGTCGTACTGACTCACCACGCCGCTGTCATCGCCCTGGGTGTAGAGCGGACAAAAATCGGTCAGCTTGCCTGGTGCGATCAGCACCCCGCCCGCGTGCATGCCGACGTTACGCGTCAGCCCTTCGACCCGCTGGGCCAGCTCCAGCAGTTGACGCACTTCGTCTTCGTTATCGAAGCGCTCCTGCAACAGCGGCTCTTCTTTTATCGCGTCGGCGATGGTCACGTGCTTGCCAGGCTTGAACGGAATCAGCTTGGCAATGCCATCGGTGAACATGTAACCCAGATCCAGCACGCGGCCAATGTCGCGCACCGCCGCCTTGGCTGCCATCGTGCCGAACGTGGCGATCTGTGACACCGCATCGGCACCGTATTTTTGCTTCACATACTGAATGACGCGATCGCGCCCTTCCTGGCAAAAGTCGATGTCGAAGTCGGGCATCGACACCCGCTCAGGGTTCAGGAAACGTTCGAACAGCAAGTTGTAGCGCAGTGGGTCGAGATCCGTCACGCCCAGCGCATACGCCACCAGCGAACCTGCGCCCGAACCCCGTCCTGGGCCCACCGGCACACCGTTGTTTTTGGCCCAGTTGATGAAGTCGGCAACGATCAGGAAGTAGCCTGGAAACCCCATGTCGATGATCGTGCCGCATTCGAACATCAGCCGTTCGCTATACACGGGACGCTGTGCATCGCGTGCAGCGGCATCGGGATAAAGCTGCTCAAGACGCTTTTCCAGCCCTTCTTGCGACAGCTGCACCAGGTAGTCGTCCAGCGACATGCCGTCGGGCGTCGGGAAGAGCGGCAGCCGGGGCTTGCCAAGTTCGAGAATCAGATTGCAGCGCCGGGCGATTTCGACCGTATTGGCGAGCGCCGCTGGAATATCCGCGAACAGCGCGGCCATTTCGGCCTGGGTGCGGAAGTACTGGTCGGTGGTGAAACGTTTCGGGCGGCGCGGGTTCGCCAGCATGTCACCCTCTGAAATACACACGCGCGCTTCGTGCGCGGTGAAATCGTCAGGGATCATGAACTGTAGCGGATGGGTCGCTACCACCGGCAGCTTGAGCGCGGCGGCGAGCGCCACCGCCTGTTGCACGTAAGTCTCGCCACCGGGCTGGCCGCTGCGTTGCAGCTCAAGATAAAACGCACCGGGGAAAATTTCGGCCCAGCGCTGAGCATGGCGTTTGGCTGCGGCTTCGTTGCCATTGGATAGCGCCACGCCGATATCGCCGTACTGCGCGCCGGACAACGCCAGCAGCCCTTCGCCCATGCCATCGGCGAGCCACGCGGCGTCTACTTCGGCACGCCCGCGATGCTGGTTGGTCAGTGACGCGCGGCTGAGCAGCTCACACAAGTTGAGATAACCACGCTGGTTGCGCACCAGCAGTAACAAGCGCGAAGGCTTGTCGCGGTCATCGTGATTGGTGATCCAGACGTCGCAGCCAGCAATGGGTTTAACCCCCTTGCTGCGGGCTTCCTTATAGAAACGGACGAGGCCAAAGGCATTGCTGAGATCGGTGAGCGCGAGCGCGCCCTGACCGTCCTGGGCCGCCGCCTTGACGATGTCGTCAAGGCGCACGATGCCGTCAGCAATGGAAAATTCGGAGTGAACGCGAAGATGGACAAAGCGGGGATCTGACATGGGCGCCATTGTAATCCACGCTCTGATAAATCCAGGATGAAACCAGAGGCCGCGGCGCACCCAGGAGGCACTTGAGTGGTGCCGCCCAAGGCCATGCCTGCGACAAGGGGAAAAGCGCCCGGATGAGGGATAATGCCGGGCTCTGTCGTTTTGCCCTACCCGGCCTTCTGGCTGGTGGCGATGGTTTTGGTTACAGGCCCTTTATTGCGGGACTGCGGTCTGATGACTCGGTTTCTACTTACGTTTCGACTTACGCTTTCGGCCCGCGTTTTTAACCCGCGCTTTTAACCCGTTATTCCCTGTTCTTTTTCGCCCCTTTACTGCAACCCTGAGCGCGCTACCTGTTTGCGCCCCCTATGGCTGAATCATCATGAGCATCGTCAATCTCGCCGCCTATCAGTTTGCGACCCTTGAAGCCACCGCAGCATGGCGGCCACTGGTCACCCAGCGTTGCGAAGCGCTCGGCCTGCGTGGCACCGTGTTACTCGCCCCCGAAGGCATCAACCTGTTCGTTGCGGGCACAGCCGAAGCGGCTCACGCGTTCATCGACTATCTGCGGCACGATCCGCTGTTCGAAGGCAAGTTCACGCAGTTGCAGTTCAAAGAAAGCCTGTCGCCCACCCAGCCGTTTCGCCGCATGCTGGTCAAGCTCAAACGCGAAATCATCACGATGAAAAAACCCGCGATCCAGCCTGAGCTAGGACGCGCCCCGGCAGTCGATGCGCACACGCTCAAGGCGTGGCTCGATCAGGGCCATGACGATACGGGCCGGCCAGTAGTGATGCTCGATACGCGCAATGCGTTCGAAGTTGATGTCGGCACTTTCGACAACACGCTCGATTACCGCATGACCCGGTTCAGCGAATTCCCCGACGTCATCGAGCAGCATCGCGCAGATCTCGAAGGCAAGACGGTAGTGTCGTTTTGCACTGGCGGGATTCGTTGCGAGAAGGCTGCGATCTATATGAAAGAGATCGGCATCGACCATGTGTATCAACTGGATGGCGGGATTCTGAAATATTTCGAAGAGGTGGGCGGCGCGCATTATCACGGCGAATGTTTTGTCTTCGATTACCGCACCGCGCTCAATCCACAGCTCGAACCCACCGCCACAGCGCAGTGTTTTGGCTGCCGCGCGGTGCTCAGCCCAGAAGCGCAGCTCTCGCCGCTGTATGTGCCGGGCAAAAGCTGTCCGGCATGCCATGAGCGGCACGCCGGCAGCGCTAAAACCACCCGATCCAAAGCGGCTTCATCCGCTTCAACCTCCACCCCGGCCCCTGCTGCCGCTAGCGATCTCGGCGACGCTAAGCGCTAAGCGCTAAACGTCATGCGCTATCGCGGCCGTTTCGCGCCGTCGCCTACCGGGCCGCTGCATCTCGGCTCGCTGGTTAGCGCCCTCGCTAGCTGGCTTGATGCACGGGCTCATCACGGCACCTGGCTCGTACGTATCGAAGATATCGACGGCCCACGCACGGTGCCTGGCGCGGCGGCTGCCATCCTCGCTACGCTGGCCCGCTTCGGCCTGCATCCCGATGAACCGCCGCAGTGGCAAAGCCAGCGTCTCGCGCATTACCAGCGAGCGCTGGAGCAGCTTCAAGCGGCGGCGCTGGTTTATCCGTGCAGTTGCACGCGCAAGGAAATCGCTGATTCGCTGATGCAGGCACATGCGCGCCATTCCACCCTCGCTTATCCCGGCACCTGCCGCGCTGGCCTGCATGGCAAGCCAGCGCGCGCGTGGCGTCTACGGGTGCCGGATGGCGCAGCGGCGGTGATGCGTTTCGACGACCGCTGGCAAGGTCCGCAAAGCCAGAATCTGGCCACGGATGTCGGTGATTTCGTGCTGCTGCGCGCGGATGGGCAGTGGGCGTATCAACTGGCTGTGGTGGTCGATGATGCGGACGCGGGAATCACGGATATCGTGCGCGGCGCAGATCTGCTTGATTCAACCGCGCGGCAGATTTACCTGCAGCGCTGCCTTGGCGTGGCAACGCCGCGCTATCTGCATGTCCCGGTCGTGGCGAATGCCGCTGGGGAAAAGCTCAGTAAGCAAACCGGGGCGGAACCGCTGGAGACAACAGCGCCGCTCGCAACCTTGCAAATAGCAGCCAGGCATCTGAAGCTGGATTTGCCTGTGGAGGCGCATGCGTCGCTAGAAAAGTTTTACGCGGCGGCGACGGCGGCCTGGGCGCAGCGGGCCAGCGTGCTGCGGTAACCCATCCTCAATGGACCATAAAAAAAGCGGCACCAGATGGTGCCGCAGATTCATTCAGTTCAAATTCAAGTTCAAATTCAGCTCAGGACGAAGAATCCGTCTTGCGCGGCATACCCAGCCCGCCCAGCAACGCAGCCAATGGCTGTTTCGAAACCGGTTTAGGCGCGGCCACCACGGTCTCGTCAAGCGGACGCGCATTGGGGGAAGGCTCGTAAGGCTTGAGGAAAAATTCGTCGACCGGAGCCTGGCGCGGGTGATGCGGCCGCTCGTAGGTTCCTGGTGTGCGGCGGCGTCCTGAGCGCTCATCGCGTCCTTCACGCCCTTCACGCTCACGCCGTGGGCCGCTGCGTTCTTCGTGGTGATGACGCACTGGCGTGGCCACCGTCAAGCGCTGCACTTCCAGTGGCCGCTTGATGAGTTTTTCGATATCGGCCAGTTGCTTGCGCTCGTTCGGGCTGCACAGCGACAACGCATCGCCCAGTGCTCCCGCACGGCCCGTGCGGCCAATCCGGTGCACGTAATCTTCAGCGCTAAATGGCAAATCGAAATTAATCACCGCGGGCAATTCGGCAATATCCAGCCCGCGCGCCGCGACATCCGTAGCGACCAGCGCGACGATCTCGCCGCGTTTGAAGGCTTCCAGCGCCTGCATCCGTTCGTTTTGCGTGCGGTCGCCGTGAATCGCCGTCGCCACCACGCCATCGCGTTCCAGTTGCCGCGCCAGGCGGCCCGCGCCGATCTTGCTATTACAGAACACGATGACTTGCTTCAGGCCGCGCTCGCGGATCAACTGCACCACCGCACTGCTCTTGTCACCTTCCGGCACTTCAAACACGATTTGCGTGACGTTGATCGAGGTCGAATTGCTGCGCGCCACTTCGATAGTCAGAGGGTTGCGCAGATAGGTTGCGGCGAGCTTTTTGATTTCGCCGGAGAACGTGGCGGAAAACAGCAACGTCTGACGTTCTTTTGGCAGCAGATTCAGGATGCGCTGCAAATCGGGCAGAAAACCCATGTCGAGCATCCGGTCGGCTTCATCCAGCACCAGGATTTGCACCTGGCCTAGTTGCGCGGTTTTTTGCTGCACGTGATCGAGCAGGCGGCCCGGCGTGGCAATCAGGATTTCAACCCCGCTGCGCAATTCAGCCATTTGTGGATTCATATCCACCCCACCAAACACCACCGTGCTACGCAACGCCGTGTGCTTGCCATAAGCCAGCACATTGGCGGCAACCTGGTCAGCCAGTTCACGGGTTGGGGTGAGAATCAGCGCACGCACGGGGTGGCGCGCCGGTGAAGTGCTGGTGCTGGCGTGCGGCAGCAGGCGTTGCAGGATCGGTAGCGAAAAACTGGCGGTTTTGCCCGTGCCGGTTTGCGCCGCGCCCATCATGTCGCGTCCAGCCAGTACCACGGGGATGGCCTGGGCCTGAATCGGCGTCGGCACGGTATAGCCCTGCTCGTGAATGGCTTTCAGGATGTCGTCGGCCAAACCGAACTGGTCAAACGACGTAATGGTGGACGTGGGAAGTGCGGCTGTGTCGGACATGGTGGCGGTTTCGCTAGGTAATGCGCCTGCGCGCAGTGTGCGGCTGGAGCCGCAAAGAGCATCAGGATAGAGATGGAGCCACGGCGTGCCGGACGGGCTCGGAATAGGCGGGAATCAGTACGACCGGTACACCGTCTGGGAAACCACCGCAGCGAATCAAATGCAGCGCATCAACTCCATGCGCCCTGCGGCCGGCTCCGGTCAGCGGCAAACATCCGCCGGAAAAGCGCGTGATTGTAGCACCTTGGTCCAGGCGCTCCGCGCGAGCGCCTGGCTGGTCTGGCCCCGGCCTTCAACGGCTCTCTCGTATCACCATCAAACGCAGCTCGGTCATGTCCTCAATCGCGTAACGCACGCCTTCACGGCCTAGCCCTGAATCTTTGACGCCACCGTAAGGCATGTTGTCGACGCGGAACGACGGCACATCGTTGATCACCACGCCGCCGACCTCAAGCTGATCCCACGCCTGGTGCGCATGCGTCAGCGAATCCGTAAAGATGCCTGCCTGCAGGCCGAAATCGCTGTCGTTGATCGCGGCCAGCGCGCTGCTGTAATCGTCGAAAGATTCCAGCATCACCACCGGACCAAAGGCTTCCTTGCGATACAGATCGGTGTTGTGCGGCACGTCTTCCAGCAGCGTGGCTTCGAACATCGCGCCCTCCACCTTGCCGCCTGCGATGATCTTCGCGCCCGCCGTGACGGCATCACGCACCCAGCCCGCCAGACGCTTTGCTTCACCCTCGGAGATCATTGGGCCGACGAAAGTCTTTTCGTCTTGCGGGTCGCCCATCACCAGCGAACAGGTTTTGGCCATGAGCCGCTCGCGCAGCGCGGCATACAGCGAGGCGTGCACCAGAATCCGCTGCACGCCAATGCAGCTTTGCCCCGACTGATAGAACGCGCCAAACGCAAGCCGCTCCACAACGTAATCCAGCTTGTCATGCTGATCCTGGTCAACCAGCACCGCCGCGTTGCCGCCTAGCTCCAGAATCACTTTTTTCTTGCCCGCCTTGTTTTTCAGCGCCCAGCCCACGGCGGGCGAGCCGGTAAACGACAGCAGCTTGAAGCGTTCATCCGTGGTGAACAGATCAGCGCCGTCGCGGTGTGCGGGCAAAATCGAAAACGCGCCTTTGGGCAGATTGGTCTGCGCCAGAATTTCGCCGATGATCAGCGCGCCCACCGGGGTGCGGCTGGCAGGCTTAAGCACGAACGGCACGCCTGCCGCCAGCGCTGGTGCGACCTTATGCGCGGTCAGGTTGAGCGGGAAGTTGAATGGCGAAATAAACGAGCATGGGCCCAGCGGCACGCGCTTGACGTAACCGTGATACCCCTTCGCCCGCGCGGAAATCTGCAGATTGATGATCTCGCCGTCCAGCCGCACCGCCTCTTCTGCGGCGACCTTGAAGGTGTCGATCAGGCGCGTGACTTCGCCGCGCGCATCGTTGATCGGCTTGCCCGCCTCGATGCATAACGCTTCAGCCAGCTCGTCATAACGCGCGCGAAACTGGCTCACGCAGTGCTCCAGCACCGCCTGGCGCTGATACGGCGCAAACTCGCGCAGCGCGGGCTGGGCCGCCACGGCATGGCCGATGGCGGCGTCGATGGTGCGGGCATCGGCGAGTGCCACACGGGTGGCAACCTTGCCACTGAACTTGTCAGTCACTTCGAGATCGGTGTTCGCCGCCACAGCTTCGTTGGCGAGGTAATACGGGTAACTAGGCTTCAACATCGCAGGTTCTCCTTCCTGTTAGTTCGTCACAGAGTCACAGAATCAAAGTCACAAAGTCACGGGCGTAACGCCATGGAATCGCCGTCATGCAGTGCCTGGCGCTTGATGCTGGCCTAAGGCCTCGCTGGCCTCGCAGGCCTGGCCTACAACTGCGCGCTGAGGCGTTTGATTTCGCGGTTCAGCACGCGTTCGTTGTCGGAGTAGTCAATCGGCAGATCAATCACATGCACCCCTGGCGTCGCAAAGCATTCGCGCAACAACGGCGCGAACTGTTCTGCGGCGTTGATGCGATGGCCATGCGCGCCGTAGCTCTGCGCATACGCGACGAAATCCGGGTTATGCAGCGTCATGCCGTAATCCGGGAAATTCATGTTTTCCTGCTTCCAGCGAATCATCCCGAACGCGTCATCGCGCACGATCAGCACCACGAGGTCGAGCCCCAGACGCACGGCCGTTTCGAGTTCCTGCGAATTCATCATGAAACCGCCGTCGCCGCAGACCGCCATCACCTTGCGCTCTGGATGCACCAGCTTGGTTGCCAGCGCCGACGGCAACCCCGCGCCCATCGACGCCAGCGCGTTGTCGAGCAACAGTGAGTTCGGTTCGTGCGCGCGGTAATAGCGCGCAAACCAGATCTTGTACATGCCGTTGTCCAGACAAACGATGCCGTCGACTGGGGTCGTTTCGTACACGTCCTGAACAATCCTCACCGGATACATCGGGAAACGGTTGTCTTTCTGGCCATGCGCCAGATGCGCTTCGAAATGCTGCTTGATCTCGGTGAAGCGAGTGAAATCCCAGTTCGACGGCTGCTGCTTCAGCGACTCTTTCAGTTGCCACACAGCATTGGCGATATCACCGACCACTTCGATCTGCGGGAAATACACCGGATCAACCTGCGCGCCGAGAAAATTCACATGAATCACGGTTTTCTCGTCAGCCTCCGCGCCGCGCATAAAAAATGGCGGCTTCTCGATCACGTCATGGCCGACGTTGATGATGCAGTCAGCGTGTTCGATGGCCCGATGCACGAAATCGCCATCCGAGAGCGTGGCGTTCCCCAGCCACAGTGGGTGTGATTCGTCGATCACGCCCTTGCCCATTTGCGTGGTGAAAAACGGAATGCCGATCTGGTCAACGAATTCGCGCAGCATCTTGCGCGTGGTCTTGCGGTTACCGCCCGCGCCGATCATCAGCAGCGGATGACGGGCTCCCGCGATTGCCTGCACCGCATGCGCCACTGCTTTTTCTTCCGCAACCGGGCGGCGGCTGAAGCTCTTTGGAATCGGCTTGCCGTCGCCCTCTTCGTGCGCCACGTCTTCGGGCAATTCCAGATGCACTGCGCCGGGCCGCTCTTCCTCTGCCTGGCGGAACGCCTCGCGCACCAACGCCGGAATATTGCCGATTGAGACGATCTGGCGCGTGTACTTGGTCAGCGGCTCCATCATCCGCACCACATCGACAATCTGGAAATGCCCTTGCTTGCTGGACTTGATCGGCTTTTGCCCAGTCACCATCAGCATCGGCATGCCGCCAAGCTGGGCATAGGCTGCGGCCGTGACGAAGTTGGTCGCGCCCGGGCCCAGGGTCGCCAGGCACACACCGGTGCGCCCAGTGAGACGGCCATAAGTGGCCGCCATAAAGCCCGCTGCCTGCTCATGGCGCGTCAGGATCAGACGGATGCGTGAGCGGCGCAGTGATTCAAGCAAATCGAGGTTTTCTTCGCCCGGAATGCCGAACACGTACTCGACACCTTCGGCTTCAAGTGATTTGACGAACAGATCGGAGGCTTTCATGCGGAGTCTCGGTTGACGCACGCAGGCGTGCGTGTTGATGAACGGAGGCCAGCTGGAAGATCGAAGCGGTGGTGATGGCCTGTCGCAGGTTTAGGGCTGCTGTGTCACGCAATCGGACAGCAGAGGTGGCGCGTTGTCATCGGCGCTCGAATCGTAGAGATCCGCATGCGGGCCTTTGGTCCACCAGACGTATTGATTGGCTTGGTACTTCGCCCCGGACGCGGCAAGCGTATTGACGAATAGCAGAGCGTGACCCTTGACTGGCACCAGTGCGAAGCTCTGCCCGTTAGCCGTATTCAGATATGTCACCTGGATTTTCTTGCCGCTGGCACAGGTGTACTGGTTGACCATTTTCTGGCCGCTGGTCTGGATTTCCGCCAGCCGCAAAGGCGCGGCCCGCGCAGCTTGCACTAGCAAAAAGGCACATGCCACACCCACGCTTACCGTTATTGCCAACGTTGCGCTCAACCCTCGTTTCATCGGAACCCTCCTTTGGTCATTCACCTCATCAAAACAAAAACCCGTGTGAAAACACGGGTCATGGATCAATCACATCGGCACATACATCCGTCGGCGCGGCCGCGATATGGCCCACCAGCGGGACGATTTTCAGCCCCGCCGACGCCACCCGGCAGGGTGCGGCAAACAAACCGCAACCCGCCGTAGCCAGCAGCAGCGCGATGCTGCTGCCTAGCGCAACCGCGCGCAGCAGCCTGCGGTGCAAGGACGGGGGATTTTGATGCTCAATCATGATGCCTGGCCTTCATGGAATATCTGCTGCGTGAAAAAACATCGTCAGAGGCCCGGTATGACAAGCGCGTGAACGGTGCTGCTTAACTGAATAACTGAACCCTTGCTGTTTCAGGCCGGCTGACCGCTAACTGGCTGCACGGCGGCAGCCGCCTGACGGGCGCGTTCACGAGCTTCCGTCGTGGTAGCACCAGTTGCCAGCGCCACTCCCATTCGGCGCCGCACGAAACTCTCCGGCTTGCCAAACAAACGCAGATCCGCCTGCGGCACCGCCAGCGCTTGCGCGATGCCTTCGAACGCGATGCCCACTTCGTCGCGCCCGCCATAAATCACCGCCGACGCCCCCGGTGCGAGCAGTGTGGTATCGACTGGCAAGCCAAGAATCGCCCGCGCATGCAGCTCGAACTCTGAAAAGCGCTGCGAGCAGAGCGTGACCAGCCCGGTATCGTGCGGCCGTGGGCTGACTTCGGAAAACCACACCTCATCGCCGCGCACAAATAGCTCGACGCCGAACAACCCGCGTCCACCTAGCGCGCTCGTGATCTGCTGTGCGATCTCACGCGAGCGGGCGAGCGCCAGTGGCGGCATAGGTTGCGGCTGCCACGATTCGACATAATCGCCCGCCACCTGAAGATGCCCCACCGGTTCACAAAACGCGGTATGCAAGGCACCGCTCACGGGCTCGCGGGCACGCACAGTCAGCAAGGTGATTTCGTAATCAAACGTGACGAAGCCTTCGACAATCACACGCCCGTGATTCACCCGGCCACCCGCGAGCGCATGCTGCCACGCGGGTTCGATATCCGCATCCGACTTCAGCACCGACTGCCCCTTGCCCGACGAGGACATCACCGGCTTCACCACGCAGGGGAACCCCACCTGGGCAATTCCGGCACGCAAGGTATCGAGCGAATCGGCAAACGCATACGGCGAAGTGGGCAAACCGAGGGTTTCGGCGGCCAGGCGGCGAATGCCTTCGCGGTTCATCGTGAGTTGTGTCGCACGGGCTGTGGGAATCACTTCCGCGAGGCCATCGGCTTCGATTTGCGCGAGGGCATCGGTGGCGATGGCTTCGATTTCGGGCACCACCAGATGCGGGCGCTCCTGCTCAACCAGGGCATACAGCGCTGCAGCGTCCGTCATGTCGATCACATGCGCGCGATGGGCAACCTGATGGCCAGGCGCATGTGGATAACGGTCTACCGCAATCACTTCGACCCCAAGCCGCTGCAACGCGATGATGACCTCTTTGCCGAGTTCGCCAGCGCCCAGCAGCATTACGCGAGTCGCGGAAGGAGAAAGAGGGGTGCCAAGCCGCTGGCCGGTTTGCATACGGTCTCCTGGTCGAATCCGGGGGGATGAGAAAGGTAGCAAGGGTAAGCGATTTAAGTGATTTAAGTGGCTTCGGCCGATGTCGATGTCGTGCTGTCGTGCTGTCGTCGGCAACGGCGACAAGAACGTAGCGCCTCAGCCCTGGCCGCTCGCTTCCTTTGCATGGAGTGCGTTACCCTTACGCCTTCGCCAGTTTCAACAGGATTGCTGTCATGTTCGATACGTGTTTTGCGCGTGCAGTTCAAGGTTTGGCTTTGCCAAAACGCCTTCTGACGCGCCTCGTCCATCTGCCTGGCATGCGGCCGCGCCGCTCATTCGCGCTCCTCGCCACTGCCACCTTTCTTTCTGCCTGCACTATGCCCACTCATCCCGATGCCAGCGCAACGGCACCCGATCCATTCAATCAGGCGGCCACCCAGTTGCTCGACAACACTCGCTGGGAGCTGACCCGCTGGCTTGAGGCCGATGGCAGCCTGCGTGAAGTGCCCCATGGCGATAACGGCGAACCCATCACGCTTGAACTCTCGATAGATGACGGCCAGCGCCGCGCCAGCGGTTATTCCGGCTGCAACCGCTATATGGGGATGTACACGCTTAAAGATGGCAAGCTCTCGTTCGGGCCGCTTGCCGGCACCCGGATGGCCTGTCCTGGCAGCGCAGGCGGCAAGCTTGAAGCGCCGTACCTCGACGCGCTGGCGCATATCGCCCGCACCGGCGTGCAAATGCGCGAGCCCCAAGCGCTGCAACTGATTCTCGATAACGGTGCCACGCTCTCGTTCAGCCGCCACGAGCAGTGAGGTTGAGTCACACCGCCCAGATTGCTCGTGCAGTGTGGGCGGCTCAAGGTAACGGGGCATTTCATTGATCCGCTATTGATCCACTATTAATGCGTTATTTATGCGCCATTGAGAGTCAATGAGGGCCATTGATCATTTGAGCTAGCGCACCGCACGGGCTTGCACAGGTCACCCGTTGCCGGCTGATAGCCACACAGTCCCCCTCTCTTCCGAAGCATCCTGCTTCGCCGGTTTAAACCCGACGGTTGGTGTTGTCGTCTTGCCGTCATTCGTTGATGTCTAGCATGCACATGGTTGTTTTTAGCTGGTTCGGCGGGTCTGCCATCTGGTTTCTTCCTCTTTTCTGGCATCTGGTGCGCGCGGTGCTGCCTGGCGGTTCTGGCTTGCGTGGGCCAGGCACGATCCGGCTCTGGCTTGGCTTTGTGTGTGTGTTGCTCGCCAGTTGCGTGCTGGAGGCGTCACTCCTGCCCCAGCCGGGCATCAATGGCTTCGGCGCTGTGCTGGCGCTCGGCCTTGTTCATCTGAGCGGGCCAGTGGTGACACCATTACTGGCCACGGCCTTGCTGGCCGTAAGCCTGCCGTGGCTGGTGGGGTTTCGCTGGATGCCGGTTGCGGCCTGGATTGACGACGCTTTTGGCCTCGGCTTGATGAACAGCCTCACGAAACGCGATGCGGTCGTGCGCAGCCGTCACGCCAGCGACAGCACTCCCTTTCCGGCACCTTCAGCAAGCTCACCACGAACGCCTGGCGCAGCGGGCGCGCCAACTGGGTTTGCGGCGCTGCGCCGTGAACGCCGCACCCGGCCGCTTGGCTGGCGGCCCGATCCAGCAGCGGCACAATCGCGCCGCACGATATCGGCTACGCATCAGGCAACAGGCCAAACTGCATCGCCGCATGCCGCAGA
Organism: Paraburkholderia bonniea; assembly: GCF_009455625.1. Classification (NCBI taxonomy): domain Bacteria; kingdom Pseudomonadati; phylum Pseudomonadota; class Betaproteobacteria; order Burkholderiales; family Burkholderiaceae; genus Paraburkholderia; species Paraburkholderia bonniea. The sequence goes on from NZ_QPEQ01000002.1 coordinate 691,256, forward strand.
AACACCGTTCAGCTTCAACTCCCCGGGCTCAGCACCGCTTACTGCCGCACCGGGCCAGCCATCTCCAGACCAGCGGCTAGCCGAACTCAAGCAGCGCAGCCTGGCCACGATGGCGGAACACCAGGCGGCAGCGCTTCATCCGCGCACCGAAGGCACACGTCCGCAGCTTCCTGCCGAACCGGTCGCGCCCGCTGGCTGGCTCAACCAGGAAACCGCTGAACCCGTGGCGAACGTGGTAAGTCGTGTGCCTCCTGTTTTAGATCTTCCGGGCACGGCGAACAGCCTCGGTGGTGCAGCAAGCACCGCTCGTAACGCAGCAGGCAACGACAGCGCATCGCCCCGTCTCACCAGCCCGCTAAAGACGCCATCTGCGGCAACCGCTTCTGCTACTCCGCTCAACACCATCGCAACTTCTGTTTCTGCTCCATTAACGCGACCCGGGGCACCATCAGCCAGGCCGCACCCCGTGCCCGTCCAGGCAAGCTCGTTTCAGCCCCAGATGACAACCCCGGCGCTGGCAGCAAAAACGGCTGCCCGCCCGAACCTCGTCCAGACTAGTGCTGTGCCGCCTGCTGTGGCTGCGGCACCTACTGCGTCTGCGGTACCTGTCACACCCGTTGCACCCTCACCCGACGCCGTGCAGGCAAAGCTGCTCAGCATCAAGGAAAGCACTGCGCGCTGGACCACGCTGATGCGGCCGAACTCCGAGCCGGCCCAAGCGTCCAGCCTCGCACCCGTTACATCTGCCGCAGGCACCGTCGAGCCTGAACGCCAGGTGCGGCAAGAACCGTCTGTACGGCCGGAGCCGCCTGCATCATCGGCGGCTACCGTTCAGCCTGAAGTTCTAATCCCAGACAACGCACCGCCCGCCAGCACGGCCGCCGTGGCCTCCTTTTCTGCTGTCGCTTCTGCTGCACCGCTTACGCCCGTTGCCCCTCACCTGAACGCAGAACACAGCACAGTCACGGCCACGCCTGAACCCATGCGTTCATCGGCGGCTACCGTTCAGCCTGAAGTTCTAATCCCGGACAACGCACCGCCCGCCAGCACGGCCGCCGTGGCCTCCTTTTCTGCTGTCGCTTCTGCTGCACCGCTTACGCCCGTTGCCCCTCACCTGAACGCAGAACACAGCACAGTCACGGCCACGCCTGAACCCATGCGTTCATCGGCGGCTACCGTTCAGCCTGATAAGCACGTTGAACACATTGCACCTGACACAAGCCGCTTCATCGCCGTGCCAGCGGCTGCGGCCAGTCACGTTTCATCACCCGTTGTCACGTCAGCCACCACAGCGCCATGGGATACCCCTGCGGTTGAAGCACCCATCACCGCTGCCGTAGCGCAAACACAAACACAAGCACAGCAGCCCGAAAGCGCAGCCACGCCAGATTTGGCCGCTTCATCTGAGCCAGCCACAAGGACCGTTGAAACAGCCAGCCCATCCAACACCCCCCAGCCACACACCAGCACCGCAGCATCCACATCTACATTTACCAGCCCCCCTCCCCCACCGCCACGCGCTGCGCCAGCCGATGCGTTTGAATTCCAGGCACTGGCCGCTTCGCCCGTCGAACTGCCGCCACTGGATTTGCTGGCGCGAGCATCCAGCGACGTGGAACCCGTCTCCGAAGCCAAGCTCGAAGAAACCGGTCAATTGATCCAGCAACGCCTGCAGGAATTCAAAGTGCCAGTTGTCGTGGTGGGCGCATCGGCGGGGCCGGTCATTACCCGCTTCGAAGTCGAACCGGCACTCGGCGTGCGTGGCAGCCAGATCGTCGGCCTGATGAAAGACCTGTCGCGCGGGCTGGGGCTCACCTCGATCCGCGTGGTCGAAACCATTCCAGGTAAAACCTGCATGGGGCTGGAGCTGCCCAACGCGCAACGCCAGACCATTCGCCTGTCGGAAATTCTCGAAGCAGGTGTGTATCAGCATTCGCCCTCCCAGCTCACGATCGCGCTGGGCAAGGACATCACCGGGCATCCCGTGGTCACGGATCTGGCACGTGCGCCGCACATGCTGGTAGCAGGCACGACAGGCTCCGGCAAATCCGTGGCGATCAACGCGATGATCGTCTCGCTGCTGTACAAGGCGACGCCCGAAGAAGTGCGCCTCATCATGATTGATCCGAAGATGCTTGAGCTCTCAGTGTACGAAGGCATCCCGCATCTGCTCGCACCCGTCGTCACCGATATGAAACTCGCCGCCAACGCGCTCAACTGGTGTGTCGGCGAAATGGAAAAACGCTACCGCTTAATGTCGGCGGTTGGCGTACGCAATCTGGCTGGGTTCAATCAGAAGGTGCGCGATGCCGAGGCCGAAGGCCGCAAGCTCGGCAACCCGTTCTCGCTGACACCCGAAGCACCCGAACCCCTCGCCACCCTGCCGCTGATCGTCGTGGTGATCGACGAGCTAGCCGACCTGATGATGGTCGCGGGCAAGAAGATCGAAGAATTAATCGCCCGGCTCGCGCAAAAAGCTCGCGCAGCGGGGATCCATCTGATTCTGGCCACGCAACGGCCCTCGGTCGATGTCATCACCGGCCTCATCAAGGCGAACATCCCGACACGCGTGGCCTTCCAGGTGTCGTCAAAGATTGATTCGCGCACGATTCTCGACCAGATGGGCGCGGAATCGCTGCTCGGGCAAGGTGACATGCTGTTTCTGCCACCCGGCACGGGCTATCCGCAACGGGTGCATGGCGCGTTCGTCGCGGATGAAGAAGTGCATCAGGTGGTCGAATATCTGAAGCAGTTTGGCGAGCCGCAATACGTCGATGGCATCCTCGACGGCCCAGCCTCAGAGGCTCCCCAAGACCTCTTTGGCGACGCCCCGGAAGCCGAAGCCGATCCGCTCTATGACGAAGCCGTGGCGTTTGTCGTGCGCTCCCGGCGGGCGTCGATTTCATCGGTACAGCGGCAATTGCGCATCGGCTATAACCGCGCGGCGCGCCTCGTCGAACAGATGGAAACCGCTGGGCTGGTGTCGTCGATGGGCGTCAATGGCAGCCGTGAAGTGCTCGCTCCGGGTCCGGCTGAGTAAGCTCGCTGGCTGGTGCGGGTTAGTGAGTTAACAAGCAGGCAGGCGCGGCACAACGGCAGACAACGGCAGCGAACTTGTTGCTAACCGAAATGATGGCTAGTTACGTTGCAAGCGGGGTTGGAGGTTCGTGGCCGATGGCTGGTGCCCTGTTTGCAGTGAGCCGCTCGCAACTAACTTCGGCTGCAACAAGCGCGCATCGTTAATCGCCTGACTTATCCGATCCACCTGATCGCCTGAAGATCCCTGCCATCGCGGTCCAGCACGCCGCGAAAACACCGCCTCACCCGCCGCTAGTCACCCATCACCCACGTCACACCCACGGCCATCGCCGTGACGTCGTGACGCCGCGCCGCAGTCACGCGCACGCTTTCCGTCTCGCCTTCCACTGCCGCGCCAACTCCCGCCATCCGCAGCTTAGCCTTACCCCATAAGGCTTTCACCCTCGTCACCCGCAACCGGTGGAATTAGCTTATCGGTCTTTCTTGTTTGTCGGCCGGGAACCATCTCTCTATTCTTGGTCACCTGCCCGATGCAAAACGCATGCGCATTACGCCTGGCGTGACTCATCAGATCGGCTGATCCGTTCATTAGATTTGCTCATGGAGTGTCATCTTGAAGCGCTTTTTCTCTCTCTCGTCAGCCGCCACGCTGCTCGCCATAGGCCTCACCGCTGCACCAGGCGCATTCGCCGCCAGCCCGCAAATCATCAAGATCGGCTTCGCCGCGCCGCTCACAGGCCCATCCGCCGCCGACGGCAAGGAGATGGAAAACGCCACCCGCCTCGCCATTGATGACGCCAACCGCCGCGCACCCAAGCTCAATGGCCAGCCCGTGAAATTCGAAATCGACGCGCAGGACGACCAAAGCGACCCACGCATCGCCACACAAATTGCCCAGCGTTTTGTCGATACCGGCGTCGCGGGCGTGGTCGGCCACTTCAACACCAGTTGCAGCATTGCCGCGTCGAAAACCTACAGCAATGCCAGCCTCGCCGAAATCAGCCCAAGCTCAACCGGCGCGTCATATACCCAACAGGGCTACCCGACCACGTTCCGGGTCGTCGGCCAGGATGCCATCGCGGGCGAAACGCTGGGCCGCTATCTACTGGATTCACTGGGTGCCAAACGGATAGCGATCATTGATGACCGGACCGATTTTGGCCAAGGGCTAGCCGACCGCGTAGAAGCCACACTGCTGAAAAATCACGGCAAGATCGTCGCGCGTGAATACGTCACCAACAAGACCATCGACTTCAGCGCTGTCCTGACGAAAATTCGCGGTACCAACCCGGATGTGATCGTGTTTGGCGGCTTCGACGCCCAGGCCGCGCAACTGGTACGCCGCATGCGCAGCCTCGGCCTCAAGGCCACGCTCGTTGGCGAGGGATTCAACAACAACATCTTCGTTGACCTCGCGCGCGGCGACGGCGAAGGCACCATCACGATTCAGCCAGGGCTGCCCGCCGACAAGCTCCCCGCCAGCGACTTCGCCAGCCGTTACGAAGCACGCTTCAAGACTCGCCTACAAGGCTTCCAGGCCCCCTACGCCTATGACGCTGCAACGGTGCTACTCAATGCCGTGCTCACAGCAGGATCAGCGGAACCCGCCAAAGTGCTGGCAGCGGTGAAAGCATCCAGGCTGAAAGGCGTCACTGGCCCGCTTGCATTCGATGCACACGGTGACCTGGCGAATTCGCCTTACACGGTGTACCGCCTGAAAGGCAGCCACTGGGACGGCATCAAGATTCTTAATGCAGCGCAGTAACACCCGATGGCATTTCATTCAGGAGTTTCCGTGGCAAGCGCACCAGACATCAACCAGCAAGCCGTCGCACGCGTCATCGCCCAGGCCGCGACGCGTGACGACCTGCAACAGATTTATCTGCGCGAACGCTTCGCTGCGGCTGATGTAGAGGCCGCAGCACGCGACCAGCTTGCCGCCAGTGGTGTGCGCTTGCCACTCGACGGCGTGACACTGACCGTCAAGGCATGCTTTGACGTCGCGGGCTGGGTCACCGACGCCGCATCAGCGGTGCTGGCCGATCAACCCGCCGCACTCAGCGACGCCCCCGCAGTCGCGCAACTCCGGCGCAGCGGTGCAATTTTGGTGGGGCACAGCAACATGACCGAATTCGCGTTTGGCGCATTAGGCCTGAATTCAACCACCGGCACACCTCGCACACCACTCGACCCAGAGCAACGACGCATCGCCGGAGGCTCGACCTCCGGTGGCGCGGCCGCCGTGGCGCGAGGGCTCGCCGATCTGGCGCTGGGCTCGGACACCAGCGGCTCAGTGCGGATTCCAGCCGCGTTTTGCGGCGTCGTCGGCTTCAAGCCCACGCGCGGCCGCATTAGCACCGCAGGCCTGATCCCGCTCTCGACGAGCTTCGATGTGCCCGGGCTAGTGACGCGTGATGTCACCACCCTCCAGCGAGCCGCGAGCGTGTTGGGGCTCGGTAGCGCTGATAGCAATAACGGCACCCGCAACCTGGCGGCCGAGGGCTATGAGACATATAGCGAGCCACCCCGGGCACCCGATCTCAGCGGCCTGCGCTTTGCCGTGCCGCGCGACTTTGCCAGGGAACACGTGGAGGAAGAGGTGCTTGAAGCGTTCGACCACGCCATCGCCACACTCAAACGCTACGGTGCCCAGATCATCGACAACACCTTTAGCGACCTACGGGCACCCTCAAGAATCGCGCTGGAAAGCGGCATCATCGTGGCCGATGCCTACACGACACATCGCCACTGGATTCACACGAAACTCGCGCTGTATGACCCACGGGTTGGCCCACGCATCCTGCAAGGCGAACACATCAGCGCGCACCGCTACCTTGCCGGCCAGGCGCAGCTAGTTGAGCTAGCGCAGCGCTTCGATAGCGAGATCACCGCGTTCGACGCCCTGCTCACCCCAACGGTGCCACTCCTGCCACCCCGCATCGAAGAACTGGCAACGCCCGACGCCTACCTTCAGCTCAACGCCCGCAGCTTCAGCCTGACCGAGCTAGCGAACCGGATCGACGCGCCAAGCTTGTCGCTGCCACTCCGCCTGAACCATCAGCCCGTGGCATCCGGCCTTCTGCTCACCGGGCGCAGACACTTCGATACACATTTGCTGGAAATTTCACGAAAAACGGAACACGCGCTCGCATGGACGGGGTAACACCGGGCCACGCGATGCCAATCGTTTCGCTGCGTTTTCGTTTTCGCTTCAAACAAGCTCCCTCTATTACTTAAACAAAGGAACCCTGATGATTGTTCGAACCGTGCAGGAAACCACCGGAACCTCCCGCCACGCCAGCGGCCCCGGCTGGGACAGCAAACGCCTGATCGTCGCCGCCGACAACGTGGGCTACTCCGTCCACGACACCACCGTTGCCGAAGGCGCGGAACAAATTCTGGAATACAAACACCATATCGAAGCCAATTACTGCTTCGCGGGTGAAGGAGAAGTCGTGGATGTGGCGACTGGCAAGACGTACCCGCTACGCCCAGGCTCGATCTATGTGCTCGACAAACATGACCGGCATATTTTGCGGGCGCTGAAAGGAGACTTACGGCTGGTATGCGTATTCAATCCGCCACTGGCGGGCGATGAGACGCATGAGGATGATGGTAGTTATGCGCCAATTGGTGGCGTGGGGGTGGATTAGGGAGAAGGGAGGGCTTCGTGTTGGTGTTGGGTTTGGGTTTGGGCGATCAGGAGCTGGAGGGATTTTTCTGTTCCTGATCGCCATGGCTAGTGGGTGAACTCGCCTGCTTTGGTTGTCTGTGATTGCGTTAGCTGATATTCGATGCGATCAACGGTGGTGCGAAGAACGCTGTTTCGCGCGGTTGTTCGCGGGTGGTAGTGGCAGCCGATGGCGTGGCATACGCGCGCAATAGCCCCTGATACATGGCTTCGGCATCTCTTTCAATTTTGCTGTAGGCCGGTAGAACGGGGGACTTGGGTAAGGCGTCGGCGGCGGCTTCGGCAATCCCCGGCGACTTGCGCGAACTCCACGGCAGCGGTGCAGTGCCGTCGGCATAAAACGATTCTTCGCCTGCGCGCTTCCCGCCTGCCGCGTAGTACTTCTTCCACATGTGGCCAATCGGATCGTGCAGGTGCGCGTTCTCTCCTGCAGCCCAACCCATCAGGCTTCTGATTTGCGGCGTGCGTGCGGATTTCTCGGCGATTGTCTGTTTGTCCCAGATCGTGCCGTCCGCGAAGACGAACTGTTCGATGCCTTTGACGTACTCGTCGTTGTGCTGGACCAGTTGATCGATGATTCTGAGTTCGGTATGCGAGCCGTCAATCTTGATCACGATGTTGCTGGTGTATAGCTCGCGGCTGACGGTGAGGTCCTGCGGACGGATGTCGGCGTCGAAGCGCACCACGTCGATGTAGCGCTTGTCGAAGTCGTAGCCTTCTTCAATCGTGTTATGGCCTGAGCGGCGGCCGTGGAGGTAGGTGTCGTTGCCTGCGCCGCCTGCGAGGGTGTTGGTGCCGGAGCCACCGTCGAGGGTGTCGTCGCCGTTGAAGCCGATTAAGAGGTCGTCACCTGGGGTGCTTTTTAGCGTCATTAACGCGACTTCGTTCTTGCTCCAGGTTGTGCCGTTGGCGAACTTGAATTGTTCGATGGCTTTGATGAACTCCTCGCGGTGTTGATCTAACTGGTCCTTGATACGCAGCACGTTTGTTGCGCCTTTGATCGTTATCAGCAGGTCCTTGCTCTCGCCGTCGCGCTTCACCATCACGTCTTCTGGCAGGACGTCAGTGTCGAACTGAACGACGTCGTTGTAGCGTTTGTCGAAGTCATATTCTTCGCCAATGACGTCGTTGCCCGAGTTACGGCCGAACAGGTAGGTGTCGCTGCCGTTGCCGCCATAGAGACGATCGTTGCCTGCGCCGCCGTCCATTAGATCGTCGCCGTTGAAGCCTATGAGAAGGTCGTCGCCTGAGGTGCCTTGTAGCGTCATCAGCGCGACTTCGTCCTTGCTCCAGGTTGTACCGTTGGCGAACTTGAATTGCTCAATGGCTTTGATGAACTCCTCGCGGTGTTGCTGTAACTGGTCCTTGATGCGCAGCACGTTTGTTGCGCCTTTGATCGTTACCAGCAGGTCGTTGCTCTCGCCGTCGCGCTTCACCATCACGTCTTCTGGCAGGACGTCAGTGTCGAACTGAACGACGTCGTTGTAGCGTTTGTCGAAGTCATATTCTTCGCCAATGACGTCGTTGCCCGAGTTACGGCCGAACAGGTAGGTGTCGCTGCCGTTGCCGCCATAGAGACGGTCGTTGCCTGCGCCTCCGTCCATTAGATCGTCGCCGTTGAAGCCTATGAGAAGGTCGTCACCTGAGGTGCCTTGTAGCGTCATCAGCGCGATTTCGTCCTTGCTCCAGATCGTGCCGTTGGCGAACTTGAATTGCTCGATGGCTTTGTAGAACGTCTGACCAAGCTGCCGTAACTGCTCGCTGATATGCAACACGTTTGCCGAACCCCTGATCGTTACCAGCAGATCGTCAGTGCTGCCATCCCGCTTTACCGTCACGTCCTCGGGCAGAACATCTGCATCGAATTGAACAACGTCTTTGTCCCTGTCGCTGAAATCGTAGTCTTCAAAGATGGTGTCGTTGCCCGAGTTACGGCCGAACAGGTAAGTGTCGCTGCCGTTGCCGCCATAGAGACGGTCATCGCCTGCACCGCCATCCATCAGATCGTTGCCGTTGAAGCCATAAATCACATCATTGCCTGAGGTGCTTTTTAGCGTCATCAGCGCGACTTCATCCTTGCTCCAGATCGTGCCATTAGCGAACTTGAATTGCTCAATGGCTTTGATGAATTTCTCGCCAGACTGGTACAGCTGATCCTTGATACGCAGCACATTCGTCGCACCCCTGATCGTTACCAGCAGATCGTTACTGTAACCATCCCGCTTCACCATCACGTCTTCAGGAAGCACATCCGCATCGAAGTTCAGTACATCGACGTCGTCTTCATAGAGGTCATGTTCATCATTGATCGTGTCGTTGCCCGAGTTGCGGCCAAAGAAATACTGATCGCTGCCCGTTCCGCCGTTCAGCTTTTCATCGCCGCTAGTGCCCAGCAACAAGTCATCACCCGCGCCACCCGTCAATCGGGTGCTGCCTGCGATGCCCAGCAGAAGATCCGCGCCAGCCCCACCCTCGACGTCGCCCGCGCCGTAATGCACACCCACCGCCGCCAACGCGGCACGCAGCGCCGCCGAATCATGCGCGGCGACGTAGCGCTGTAAATGCGCTTCCAGCGCGAAACCGTTCGCCCGCCAGCCCTCACCGTGCTGCCGGATCAATTCGGTCATCAGCAGCGCCGTTTCTATCGTGCCGACGCGCCCGGATGCTGTCTGCAACAACGCCACCATCCCGCTGAAATCCATGCTGACCCGGCCGTTTGCGTCAAACCGGTAACGGATCGCATCCAGATACGGCTTCCACGTCGTCTGCGATGCCACTGCCACGTACACCGAGTGCACCAGCGTTTCCCATGCCCGCTGGATCAGCCGGAAACGCTGGGGGCTCAGTATCACGACGCCGTCACCGCGCGCGTCCAGCATCGTGCCCGCCATCTTTTCCAGCACCGTCAGACGGCCTGCCCATTCTCGCGTAGCGTTTTCACCCACCAGCCGGCGCTGGCCAGCAGCTTCCATCGCTTGCGTGGTCGTCATGCTTGACGTCGCCACCCATGCCTTCAATAGCGACTCGATCAGCGCATGCTGTTCAGTCGTGGTTTTTACTGCGGCCACCTGCCGGAGCAGCGTGCGCAGTGCCGCGCCCTCAGCCGTCTCCATACTCGCCGCCTGCCACAGGTCGCGCACATTGCCCGCCCCGTTAATGTCTGGTAACGCAGTCACGTCGTCGCGTAACGCAATCGTCGTGTCGAATTTTTGGTGCAGCGTGTCCTGGCCAAACCATACTTCGAGCATTTCTCGTTCGGTATGTTTGCCATCCACGATCTGTATGAAGCTGCCTTTGCCGCGCACCATGTTGCCGTTTTCCAGCGTGCGGATGGTGCCGTCCTTGCTTAAGCGGATTTCGATGATGCCTGACTGGTCTAGTGTCAGCAGTTCGCCCTGCTGGGTCATGCCGTCGCTGTTGCCGTCGTGCCAGATTTTTAGTGAAGACCAGATCGCATCGTGGCGGTCGATCACGCCGTCTTTATTGCTGTCGTATTCGCGTAGCGCGTCGAAACCGTTGGCGGCGAGCATGCCGTTGGCGAGTTTGGTGAAGTTGCTGAAGAGTTCCGCGCCGGTGTCGATGGCGCCGTTGTTGTTGCGGTCAAGGACGAGAAAACCGTCGCCGGTGGTGATCCAGCCGGTGTGGGTGCGGCTGCCTTCGCCTGAGAAATCGAAATGGGCGCTGGACTGGTCCACGCCGGTGGTGTGGATGCCGTCGCCGTTTAGATCAAGGATTAGCGGGTCGATCATGTCGCGCGACTGGGAGAATGAGCTGAAGAAGGCGCTGATGTCTTTGTAGAGCTTCGTTTGGGCAAATGCGCTCCAGAGGGCTTCGGATAGTTCGGAGCCGTATTTGCCGCCGAAAATAGCGCCTCCAGCACCTGCCAGACCGATCAGGATTGCTAGCGGAGCGCCACCGACCGTCATTCCAGCAACCGCACCAATAAAAGTGGCAGACGCGACCATAACGTTTGCAGCAAGCGACGCCCCTTGAATCGAGCCAGCCATCCCGCCAAATGTGCCGACCACTTTGCTCCAGTCACCCGTATGTCTGGCCTGGTCTATCGCAATCCCTAACGTCATGACATCAACCAACTGGCTCGCTCGACCTAATGCCGCACGGGCCGCAGCTGCACGTGTCAGCGAAATCACCGATTCAGCATACTTCGCATACGCTCCGCTACCTCCACTATTCAGTCTCGCCATTCCTCCACGCATTGATTCCGCTGTATACCGGAGTATTGTCCGGACCTTCTCCGATTTGGCCTGATTCGCTATTACAACAATCCTCTGCTGGTATTTCTCCATGGCAGATGCCATTTTTTGCCCAAGAGCGTCATATTCCATTTTTGCGACTATCTCCCCCCGGGTCACCCGCGATAGAACTTCATCCGCCCCACCACTAACAGAGTCCCATATCGTACCCACGGTATCATTCCGCAGAAACTCAATAGCAGCCCTAATATCACTGTCAGAAACTAAAACTGGAGTGCGATTATTCGTATCCCCCGTCAAAAACGCCTCATCTGTTATCGCTGCCATATGTATCTCCTTACATGATATTCAACTGCAAAAAAGAACGAAGCGGACATTATTAAATTAAGATAGAATGTACCGCCCGCTATCGCCGCCAGATAAATCCTCGATTCCGTCATTAATCTAAACAGCCAATAAATTGGTTTATTTTCACCATCCCTCCCAAAAATAAACCCCGCGAATATAATTGTTAAAATAATTCCCGACCATCTCGCCTTCGGAATAAACCGGCGAACCCGCGCTTTCATCTCCAAATTAACCATGGCAGTCAGATAAATAACCCACCCACTCGCCCACCCCAACCAAAATGCACCACCATAGCTAACAAGCAGTGCAAATGGAAACGATGTTCGTCTTGAATATTCCTCAATTCGAGGAAACATCAATCCCATTTCCGATAGCCAACTCGCCACACTGTTATCTGGAATTGCATCAGGAAAAAGCATTGCCGCCACAACAATTAAAAACACTAAAAACCAACTCATTCTCAAAAGCATCACCCTACAAAACTCGAGGGGCTTCTCCCTTATTTTCATTAGCTCACTGAATTTCACAAAACACCTCACCAGAACATGAAAACACCACCCCCAACAAGATGATTTTTCAATCACCAAAGATCAGGCTATCCGAAAAATAATCCTATCACTCGACAGCACATTTATTTGATGCGCGCAAAAGCCCTCACGCGCAGCGAGACTAATCATTACAAAATTTATTCAATATGATTCCACATTATTACACAGAAGATTTATTTTTCAATAGCCCACTTGAAATTTGACACATTTTCACATTGTCCATTTTTTATAATATTTTCCAGCCTCACCAACCCCATGATTTAATTCATTAAACACATCTCAATATTGGCAAACATATGAGTTCCCGTATAAATATAATTAGAATCTTTATATGCCATACGATGCACCAAATACTCATTTGGCATAGAACCAAGAATAACTCTTCGCCTCCAGCCCCAAAAAAATCGTGGCATCGCCTAATCTCTTACCGCTCACATCCAGACACAGTTACCAATTGATTAATAGCGTCGACTTTTTCCAGGCCGTGCCGTTGGCGAACTTGAACTGCTCGACAGCTTTGTAGAACGTGTCAAACCGGTAGCGGATCGTGTCCAGATACGGCTTCCACGTCGTCTGCGATGCGACTGCCACGTACACCGAGTGCATCAGCGTCTCCCATGCCCGCTGGATCTGCCGGAAACGCTCGATGCTCAGTACCACGCCACCACCATGGCGCGCGTCCAGCATCGTGCCCGCCATCTTTTCCAGCACCGTCAGACGGCCTGCCCATTCTCGCGTAGCGTTTTCACCCACCAGCCGGCGCTGGCCAGCAGCTTCCATCGCTTGCGTGGTCGTCATGCTTGACGTCGCCACCCATGCCTTCAATAGCGACTCGATCAGCGCATGCTGTTCAGTCGTGGTTTTTACTGCGGCCACCTGCCGGAGCAGCGTGCGCAGTGCCGCGCCCTCAGCCGTCTCCATACTCGCCGCCTGCCACAGGTCGCGCACATTGCCCGCCCCGTTGATGTCTGGTAACGCAGTCACGTCGCCGCGTAACGCAATCGTCGTGTCGAACTTTTGATGCAGCGTGTCCTGGCCAAACCATACTTCGAGCATTTCTCGTTCGGTATGTTTGCCATCCACGATCTGTATGAAGCTGCCTTTGCCGCGCACCATGTTGCCGTTTAAATTAAATCAAAGATCAGGGCTTCGTTTTGGCGAATGCGCTCCGGCAACTCGCCCACTGAACGCGTGCTGTTGCAGGTAGAAAAAACGTGCTGCTCGCTAAATATCATCCAGCGTTTCCACGCACGTCATTTGTTACCACTTAAATATTTCCCCGCTTGAAATCGCTCTTTGAATTGCCGGACAAATTTCACCAAATGATGCTAAACCACACGATAAATATTAATTACCCCCGTTCACATCGTTAATAACTTCGACAGGTGCGAGATACGGGATACAAGCGCAAAAAATACAACACAGCTCCACCGCAAAAATCTTCCAAACAGCGCTCCCCACCGATCCATGAAAATGGTGGCCCTTACATACCAATCAATTTCTACAAACCCTTAAAACCAGCCGCAATAGCCTGGGGTTTGCAGGTAACGCCGCGGTTCGCGGGCGTAATCAATGCCTCAACATCTAGCATGTCGCCGCGTTTTTCGCGTAAACAAATAAATGCCAAAATCCCCCATAACCAAAAATATTTAATGCAACTCCTTAGCAACTCTTCCAGCATAAAATTACTCAATAACAACAACACTGACCACAACCAGCGCAACGACAAATAAACCACCTAATGCCGACACAAAAATCGACTTTACTTTTTTCGCATCTATTTTTTCCAAAAGAAAATATCTTGATCAAACAAAAACCAACTCCTCAACCAATTACGCCAAAAAAACCAGACAAAAATCCACTTTCCCCCAAGAAGTAAGCCAGTACCTCCCCTGCATTTAAATCATCGACGAAACATCCAGAGCCCTCAGCACAGGCCGCGTACATGCCCCACCCCAAACACACCGGCGGCAACATCCCCCGCCAGTGCTTCAAGCTCAATCCACTCACCAGCCCTTAACCCGGCGCAACCAGCTTGAAATCAACCGGCGAGCCAATCTCGATCCGTTTTGGTTCAGGCTCCAGCAAGCCGCTTTGCTGATTCCGCCTAAACACATAAGCGTTATCGCTGCCTTGATTGCCAACGATCAGCCACTGCCCGCTCGGGTCGATCACAAATTCGCGCGGCGAAATTCCAAGGCTCGACTGACGGCCCACCAAGCGCAATTGGCCATTGGTGGCATCAACCGCGAAGATCACGATTTCGTTCGCATCGCCTCGATTGCTGACATAAAGAAAGCGTCCATCCGGTGCCAGATGAAGCGCCGACGCACCCACCTGGCCTTTAAAACCAGGCGCTGTCAGCGGCAGCGTTTGCAGTTGCGTTAGCTTGCCGTCGCTATAGCGGAAGGTGCTCACCGTCGCGGCCAGTTCGTTTGTCAGATAACCGTACTGCCCGTCTGCACTGAACACCAGATGACGTGGACCAGAACCTTTCGGCAACACGGTGTATCGCGTCCCGGTTGGGCCAAACAGGCCTCGGCTGCCATCCGGTGTGTAACGGTAGGAATAGATTTTGTCCGCGCCCAAATCTTGCACAAACAGATACTGGCCGTCTGGCGAAAACACGGTCGAATGCACGTGCGCGTTATCCTGGCGGCCACGCACCGGGCCGCCTCCTTCGTGATGCACCGTCAACACAGCCGCGCCAAGCTGGCCATCCGCCTGCAATGGAAACACGCTAAAACTGCCACCTGGATCGGCTGCCACGGAGTAATTCGCGCTCAACAGATATTTGCCATCGGGTGACAGGCTGAGGTAACACGGGTCGTTGCCTTCGGCTGAAACCCGGTTCAGAAACGTTAGTTCCCCGCTAGCGGCATCGAAGCGAAACGCGCTAACCCCTCCTCGCTGACTAGCTGGGCCGTTGTCGCCAGGCAGCTCGTTGACTGCATACACATAACGCTTGTCATGGCTCACCACTAGAAACGATGGATTAACCGTTTGCGCAACCGACATGCGCGTCGCGTCCCCCGTATTCGTGTCGAAACGATAAACATAGAGCCCTTCGCTCTTGCCGCCGGTGTAAGTCCCGACCAGCATGTCGTAGACGCCCGCCGTCGCCGCAGCTGGGGTGGCCGCGGTTGACGAGGCATTTTGCTGCGCCTGAACCGACAACGCGGCCAGCGACACCATCAACACCAAACCTTTGGTTAGCGGACGCGTGAAGCGCCGGGAAATAGCAGCAGACTGAACAGCAAATGCACGCGCGAAACTAGCGCTAGCTTGGTCACGACAAGGCATAGAGGTCTCCGGTGTACGGCTTGGGGGAAGAGGATGGGCACCAGATGGCGCAGCGGCGATGCAACTGGCATAAGCGGTTGCTGTCGAGCCTGCATCCAGGCTGCGGCCAGTATAAGAGCCTTGCCTGGCAGCTTGACGATCAGCATTGCGCGGCCCTGCCCTAGCTCCGCACTCAAACCCTATGCGGGCAATCTGCTAGCGCAGCCTGGGCGACAGGGCTTATCCTTGTCGCCGTTCATACTTTTTAATGGAGTCTCTATGACCGCTACCTTTGGCCTCGCCCCCCTGGTTTCCCTGATCGCAGGCGTTCTGATCCTCGTCATGCCGCGTCTGCTCAATTACATCGTGGCGCTGTATCTCATCATCATTGGCGTCATTGGCATCTTCGGTATGGGTACCACGCACTTCTAAGCATCATGCCGGGCAAGTTGTGGGCCGCCGTCGCTGCATCAGCCCCCACCTGCCCGGCTCGCGTCTTGAGCGCTCTCGCTGAACCCAGCGTCCGCTGGCGTTTGCCTCCTCTCCCGCTGCTTATTCACGGCCCCAAGGCCCCACGCCCCCACGCTCCATGCCCGCACTTATTGAAGACTACGCCCTCGTCGGCGATGGCCACACCGCCGCACTCATCTCCCGTGACGGCTCCGTTGACTGGCTTTGCTGGCCTCGCTTCGACTCTGGCGCGTGTTTTGCCGCGCTGCTCGGCACGGAAGCTAACGGCTGCTGGCGTATCGCCCCGATATGCGACACGCCTCCGGTCATCACGCGTCGTTATCGTGGCGAGACGCTCGTGCTCGAAACTGACTTCGATACACCCGAAGGCGCGGTCACGATCATCGACTTCATGCCGCGTGGCAACGGCTGGTCTGAACTGGTGCGGATCGTCGTCGGCCGTCGCGGCACTGTGCGCATGAAAATGGAACTGGTGCTGCGTTTCGATTACGGTTTTTCGATCCCGTGGGTCAGCAAGCTGACGCATGAAAACGGCATCAAGGCGATTGCCGGCCCCGATGCTGTCGTGCTGCGCACCCCGGTCGAGCTGCATGGCGAGAACATGCGGACGGTGGCCGAATTCACGGTGTCGGTGGACGAGCGCGTGCCGTTCTCGCTCGCCTACGCCGCATCGCATCTGCGTGTACCTCCGCCGCGCGATCCGTTTACCGCCCTCGCCCGCACCGAAAATTTCTGGCTCGAATGGTCTGCGCGCAGCACGGTAGATGGCAAATGGGCCAAACAAATCCGCCGTTCACTCATCACGCTCAAAGCGCTGGCGTATGAGCCGACCGGCGGCATCGTCGCCGCGCCCACCACCTCGCTCCCTGAACATCTCGGCGGCACACGCAATTGGGACTACCGCTACTGCTGGCTGCGTGACGCGACCATCACGCTGTTAGCGATGATGCGCGGCGGCCATTACGACGAAGCCCGCGCGTGGCGCTCGTGGCTCGCACGTGTCACGGCGGGGGCTCCTGAGCAGTTGCAGATCATGTATGGCATTGCGGGCGAGCGCCGCTTGCCAGAATTCGAAATCGAGTGGCTGCCAGGCTATGAAAATTCCAGCCCGGTGCGCATCGGCAATAACGCGGTGGGGCAGTTGCAACTCGATGTATATGGCGAAGTGATGAACGCGCTTCATCTCGCGCGCGTCGGGGGCCTGCAAGCTGATGAAACCTCATGGAATGTGCAATGCACGATTCTTCAGCATCTCGAAACAATCTGGGAGCAACCGGACGAAGGCATCTGGGAAACCCGTGGCGGACGCCAGCATTTCACGTTCTCGAAGGTGATGGCCTGGGTCGCGTTTGACCGTGCGATTCAGTCAGCCGAGCGCTTCGATTTGCCAGGGCCGGTTGAACACTGGCGCACGTTGCGTGCCCGCATCCATGCAGATGTCTGTGCCAAAAGCTGGAATCCGCAACTGAACGCTTTCGCCCAAACCTACGGCGGCAGCGATCTGGACGCTAGCGTGCTGCTGCTGCCGCTGCTGGGCTTTTTGCCGCCGACCGATCCACGAATCAAAGGCACCGTAACGGCCATTGAGCGCGACCTGACCCATGATGGTTTTGTGATGCGTTATCGCACCACTGAATTCAACGATGGCCTGCCGCCAGGCGAAGGCACGTTTCTCGCATGCAGCTTCTGGATGGTGGACAACCTGGCGCTGCAAGGCCGGGTAGAAGAAGCGCGAACGATGTACGAACGCCTGCTGGCGCTGGCCAACGACGTCGGCTTACTCGCGGAAGAATACGATCCGGCGGCTGGCCGCCTGGTCGGCAACTTTCCGCAGGCGTTTTCACATGTGGCGCTGGTGCATACCGGGCTCAACCTGATGCGGCATGAACAGGGGATCGCTCAGGCGGCAGGGCAGCCTGGGGGATGAGTGAGTTAGAACAACCAGGCGCGAGCCGCTTCCGCTAGCGGTTTAACGTGACTTGCTGCTCGCTATCAGACAGGCCAACCACGGTTGTATCGGGGCTGGCCTAGAGCGTGTTAGGCACTGTGTGCCAAACCTGGCAACCTGGGGTGATGACAAAACGCAAGCCATACCCCACGGATGTCTCGGACGAGGAATGGAGCTTTGCCGCTCCCCACCTGGTGTTGATGAGCGAAGACGCGCCGCAGCGCCGATACGAATTGCGCGAAATGTTCAACGCGCTGCGCTGGATGGCCCGCGCGGGTGCGTCGTGGCTCATGCTGCCGACTAATTTCCCGCCGTGGGAGCTGGTCTACCAGCAAATGCCACGCTAGGCTCAACGCGAGCTGCTTCGAGGCGATGGTCAACGATTTGCGCTCGGTGCTGCGCGTGGCGCAGGAGCGCCAGGGCCAGCCCAGTGCGGTGATTCTGGATGGCCGCACTTTGCAGTCCACGTGTGAGAGCGGTCCGCGCGCGGGCTATGACGGTCACAAACGCAAGCGGGGCAGCAAAGTTCATATGGCTATCGACACGCTGGGCCTGCTGCTCGCGATACACATTACGCCAGCCAGCAGGAGCGAGCGCAGGTGGGCGAGTTGGCGCATCAGCTTCAGCATGTCACTGGCCCGACGGTGAAACTCGCCTCTGCAGACCAGAGCTATACGGGTGACGCGGCTGCACAGGCCGCACGTGACGAAGGCATCGCGTTGCAGGTCATCAAGTTGCCCCAGGCGAAAAAGGGCTTCGTGCTGCTGCCACGTCGCTGGGTGGTCAAGCGCAGCTTCGGTTCGCTCAACCGCTTCCGGCGACTGACACGCAACTACGGGCGCTTGCCTGAAACCCTGGCGGGCCTGCACTTCGTCGTCTTTGCCATGCTCATGCTCGTCCAAGCTGCTTATCAAGTACCAAGTGCCTAACACGCTCTAGTTTTTATGTAGTGAGTTATTCGCTGCCAGCAGTGCTTGACTGGAATGCGATGTTAGCCCGTCGTTTTCTTTTAATTTCTTATTTTTTACCATTAATTCTTAATGAATCTTATGTCCAGAGCTTTTCCTGGAGGCAAAAGCAGGCGCATCATCTTTATGCACAAAAACACCACCCCAATAATTGACGTTAAATTATTTTTCCAATAAAGTCCGATGGCAGTTATGTTCTACAATATATTATTCAAAAAGGTAAAGTATGACTCGAGAATTGAACGCACTCGAAATATCTCGCGTTTCCGGCGCGGGGTTGACTGGCGAGCTAGTCGGAGGTGTAGGTGGTTATATAATCGGAGGCGCGTATGGGGTCGAGGCGGGTGCCCTTGCCGGAGCTGCCATTGGCTCAGTTATTCCAGGAATTGGAACTGTAGGAGGAGCAATAATCGGAGGCGCGTTAGGCATGGAATATGGCGCATTGGCCGGCAGCATAGCCGGTGCACATATAGTCGGCGGCATTCAGGATCACGGAATTTCTTTTTTGTTCCCAAATGGAATTCCTCGCGGAATTTCATTTAATGATATGTTAAAACTAAGCGACACCATCGATTCATATCGATAATTTCAACATTGAGCGGCACTCGCCGCTCAGATTAAATAGAGCGATTTTCCATGATTCCAGCAAAAAAATATGCCGAGGCTTATTTGCTCATCAACTTTCCGGTATGGTTTCTCGGATTATTTCTTTTTTTTATATACGCCAATGACTATGCCGGCGAATATGCTCTAGGTAGCTTATTGATGATAATAGGAGTAATGGCATGCACCCACTGCATAAAAAAATGCAGATACTACATTGAAAAACTAACTTTTTTCCCGCGCAGCCTTTTATTTAGCAGCAGCATATTTGCAGCATCACTCACCTTAATCGGTCTTGTTGCGAAAATTAATGGCGACTCCCCGGCAGCAGCTTTTGCACTTCCAGCCTCATTAGGAAGTGCCTGCTATCGCTATCTCTACTTACTTAAAAAAGAAAATCGGCCTCGTTAAATCAACAATTCGCACGATTTTCTGATGCGAAATTTAAAAATATTAGACATTAAAATCTCTACATATTTTTATTCTTAAATGCGCTTCAAATTAAATTCCATAGAATTATTCGTTCTCGCTTGTGACCTCTCCAGATCCTCTTTTTCGTACTGAAGCGCGGGATGCGCAATGTAACCGGTCACTCGGCACAATCGTACTGATCCGTCCGATCTCATTTGCAATCCTGACAGCCGCTGCCTCATGCATCGCGCTCATCGTCGTTTTATTCTTCGCGTTTGGTAGCTATACGCGCCGCACGACTGTCGAAGGCATCCTTGTGCCCGACTCCGGCCTCGTCAAAGTTTATGCGCGGCAACAAGGAATCGTGCTAAAGAAAAGCGTGACCGAAGGGCAATACGTCACACGCGGGCAAGTGCTTTACACTATTTCGACGGATCTGCAAAGCGCCATGGAAGGGCAAACGCAAGCCGCCATCATCATCCAGGCTCGCCAACGTAAAGCCTCGCTACAGGAAGAAATCGACAAGACACGCACACTGCAACAAAACGAACATGAAATGCTTCAAGCCAGAATTGCGAGCCTCCGCGCGGAGCTTGGACGTATCAACGAGCAGTTCATCGGCCAGCGCATCCGCACCTCAATCGCAGCGGATACAGCAACCCGCTACGAAAGCCTCCTCACCAAAAATTACGTTTCAAAAGATCAGGCGCAGCAGCGTCAAGCGGATCTACTCGACCAGCAATCAAAGCTGCATGGCCTTCAACGCGAACGCGCCCGTACCACTCAGACATTATCAGAAGCGCTCAACGAGTTCGCTGGATTGCCACTCAAGCAGCAAAATCAGCTTTCAAAAATTGCGCGCAGTGTCATCGATGTCGATGAAGCCTTGATCGAGAGCGAAGCAAAACGCGAACTGGCTGTTACCGCGCCGGAGACAGGCACGGCAACGGCAACCATGGCCGATCCCGGACAAATGATCAACGGCACACAACCGCTCGTCAGCATTGTGCCGACAGGGGCACAATGGCAGGCGCATCTGTTTGTGCCGAGCAATGCAATCGGATTCATACGCGTCGACGATTCCGTACTGATTCGTTATCAGGCATACCCTTATCAAAAATTCGGGCAATACCAAGCCACCATCCACTCAGTGACCCGTTCAGCGTTATCCGCCGCTGAATTGGCAAGCAGCGGCGGACCCGCCATCAACTCGAACACCGGCAATGGCACGTTCTATCGCATCACGGCTACGCTGAAAGATCAGACAGTCACCGTCTATGGCAAGCCGCATGCGTTGCAGGCCGGCATGATGCTACAGGCCGATATCCTGCAGGAACGCCGTCGTCTGTACGAATGGGTGCTCGAACCGCTCTATAGCCTGACCGGCAAACTCTGATCCGGCACTTAGCGGCTGTTGCGAAATTATTTAATCCAAGGCTTGAGGCGGGTCCAGCAAATCAAGGCGCAGGCTAACGAGAGGAAAACCTCGTGGATATGAGCGTAGCGTCCATAGCGAATTTTCAGTCGTCGAAATGAACGAAGCCAAGCAATCGAGCGCTCGACTGGTCAACGCGTTTTGCCGAGTCCGCTGCCGTGGGGCCAGCCCATTTTGGCGAGCACGGGTGTGATGCCACGTTCGCGCAAGCGCTGCCGATGTGGCTCGGAACTGGAGCAGCGGGTCGCCCTGAACGATTTGCGGCTTGTGCAGGGGACCGTCCCCGTTTGCGGCGGATAGGTGGAATGACATCGACGAGTGCTTCGATTTGCGTAATGTCGTGGTGGTTTGCACCGGTCAGGATGAGCGCGAGCGGGATGCCTTGGGCGTCGAGGATGAGGTGGTGCTTGCTGCCGCAGCTTGCGCCGGTCCGTGGGATTCGGTCCAGTTTTTTTCCCGCCAGCATGGCGCGAATTGATGAGCTATCGACGATGGCACGCGTCAAGTCGATTTCGCCACGGCGACGTAGTTCGGCGAGCCGCGTTTCGTGGATACGTTGCCAGACACCGGCCTTCTGTCATGCGACGAGCCGTCGCCAGCAGGCGGTGCCTGAGCCGCAACCCATTTCCTGCACCAGCAGGTTCAACGCAATGCCCGGGCGCAGCACGAACACGATGCCAGTCGGCACAGCTCGGTCTGGCGTTGGTTTGCGGCCCGCGTATTGACGATTGCGTGGTGCTCGCGCGAGCGGCAGTGGTTCGATCAGTAACCCCAATTCGTCGTCTATCAGTTCTTTCGGCATCGCTTCCTGTCAGGCAAAACTCAGGCAAAACAAAACAGAAAGTTAACACCAGGCTGGAAAAGTTAACAGACCCAAAATCTAATTTTGCAACAGCTTCTTATACATGTCAGTACTTGATCGCCTTTCATTCGGTGTCGGCAACAAACTGCCCATAATCCTGCAAACCGAAGCAGCGGAATGCGGACTCGCCTGCCTTGCAATGGTGGCCAGCTACCACGGCCATCACATTGATCTTCCGACCATGCGCAGCCAGTTCGCCGTCTCTCTCAAGGGCACAGATCTCAGCCGCATCATCGAGATTGCCCAGCAGCTTGAGCTTGGCACGCGGGCACTAAAACTTGATATGGCTGATCTCAGTCAGTTGAATCTTCCTTGCATTCTGCACTGGAATTTTAATCATTTCGTTATACTACAAAATATAAACGGTAAAACCGCGACTATTCTTGATCCAGCTCAAGGCATCCGCAAACTATCACTCGATAAAATTTCCCACTCGTTTACTGGTGTAGCGCTCGAACTATGGCCTTCGAGTAATTTCAAGCCACGCGATGCAATGCCCCCCGTCCGACTTCGAGCACTATTTGGTCGCATTTCGGGACTCAAGCGCTCATTGGGCCAAATTCTGTTGCTGTCACTTGTGCTCGAAGTCTTCACACTGGTATCGCCATTCTTCATGCAATGGGTGATAGACGAAGTCATCGTGAGCGCAGACCGTGAATTACTAACGATGCTAGCACTCGGCTTCGGTCTCCTGCTTCTTGTTCAACAATTTACTCAGGCAATTCGCAGCTGGATTCTGATGTATCTCGGCGTCACACTGAATGTGCAATGGCGCGCAAAGGTTTTCACGCATCTACTGAACCTGCCTATGCGGTACTTTGAACGACGCCATCTCGGCGACGTCGTCTCCCGATTCGGGTCAGTCGATACAATTCAGCAAACACTCACTACGTCTTTTCTGAGCGCTGTAATCGACGGCCTGATGGCGATCATCACGCTGATCATGATGTTCGTTTACAGCCACATACTAGGCCTGATAGCTCTCGGGACCATGCTGCTGTACGCTCTGCTGCGCTGGCTCTGGTATCAACCACTACGACGAGTAACCGAGGAACAAATCATTCATGCGGCAAAACAACAAAGTCATTTCCTAGAAACAATCCGTGGCGTCAAAACGATCAAACTGTTCAACCGACAAAGCGAACGCCGATCTACCTGGCTCACTTTGCTCGTCGAACAAATTAATGCCAGCCTGCACGTGCAAAAAATGCAGTTGCTGTATCAGCAGTTAAACGGCTTACTGTTTGGCATCGAAGGTCTTGTGATTATCTGGCTCGGTGCCCGCCTTGTGATGGACGGTCATTTCACCGTCGGCGTACTAATAGCGTTCAACGCATACAAAAGCCAGTTCGACAGTCGCGTCGGAAACCTCGTCGACAAATTCTTCGAAATTAAGATGTTGCAATTGCAAGGTGAGCGACTTGCCGACATCGTATTCACACCGACCGAAGCAAATTCAAGTTTACGCTGCGTTCCCGATGAAACCGAAAACTTTGACACCAGCATCAAAACGACAAATCTCAGTTTCCGTTACGCCGATGGTGAGCCTACTGTGCTCGACAACGTGTCGATCAACATCGAATCTGGCGAATCGGTCGCAATCATTGGCCCGTCCGGCTGCGGTAAAACTACGCTGGTCAACGTACTACTCGGCATTCTCGAACCAACAAGCGGCGAGATACTGATCGGAGGCATCGACCGGGACCGACTCGGCATTGACCGGATACGTTCGATGGTCGGTACCGTCCTCCAAGACGACGTACTGTTTGCAGGCTCAATCGCGGACAACATCAGCTTCTTCGACCCACAAACCAACCTGCGGCAAGTGGCGGAATGCGCACAGCTCGCAGCAGTTCATGCTGACATCATCGCCATGCCAATGGGCTACAACACGCTCGTCGGCGATATGGGAACCGTGCTATCCGGCGGCCAAAAGCAACGAATACTGCTTGCACGCGCGCTCTATAAGCGCCCTAAGATCCTCGTGCTCGACGAAGCCACAAGCCACCTTGACCTGCAGCGTGAGCAACAGGTAAACACAGCGATCAGTGCCTTGCCGATGACGCGCATCATCATCGCCCATCGTCCGGAAACCATCGCATCCGCTTCGCGCATCATCATGCTTAACCATGGAAGAGTAGTGCTCGACCAGCCAGCTAAATCGTTCATTGCATCAGCTCCTACGCCTGCGGTGGCCAAAAATCCGCTCGTAAAAGAACGGTAGCCGGCTACATGACGACCCAGTTTCCACGCCACCGCCTTGGCCCCTCCCCCGGCGTAACATCGATTGATGCCCGATACCGCTCGCCCATGCGCACCCGCAGGGAGGAGTGCCGTACTTGCAACATCCCCTATCCCGATAGCAACCCATCCAGTTGAAGCGGACGCCCCCAGATATCTGCCACCGAAGAAAGTTGGCCGTACCGCATACCCCCTACCCGCCATTTTTTGCTGCGTTGCACAAATTTCTGATGTCCGATATGATCGGGCGAGTTTTTCCGTCCCAACACGTATCGCCTTTTTATGCAACACCCTAACGGTCTGCCGCAGCCCGGCGTGTCCTGATCAAGCGAGCAGCAAAGAGCAGGAATCAGGCGCAGCCCCGCGCGAACCGCCCCACCACGGGAGCACTCATGCTTTACCAATTGCACGAATTCCAGCGCGCGCTGTTAAGCCCGCTGACCGCCTGGGCCCAGTCGGCCGCCCGCTCTTTTGCGAACCAGGCCAGCCCGCTCTCCTTCGTTCCTGGCGCAGCGCGCCTCGCAGCCGGTTATGAATTGCTCTACCGGCTCGGCAAAGACTACGAAAAGCCCGAATTCAACCTGCATCAGATCGTCAAAGACGGCCATAACATCCCGATCATCGAACAAACGATCATCGAAAAGCCGTTTTGCCGCCTGGTGCGTTTCAAGCGCTTTGCCGACGATGACGAAGCCGTCCGGCACCTTAAAGACGAGCCAATCGTGCTGGTCTGCGCGCCACTCTCGGGCCATCACGCCACCCTCCTGCGCGATACCGTGCGCACCCTGCTGCAAGACCACAAGGTCTATCTGACTGACTGGGTTGACGCCCGCATGGTGCCGCTCGAAGAAGGAGCGTTCCATCTGGACGACTACGTGGCCTATATCGAGGAATTCATCCGCCATATCGGGGCGAAAAACCTGCATGTGATTTCGGTCTGCCAGCCTACCGTGCCGGTGCTCGCAGCGATTTCGCTGATGGCCAGCCGGGGCGAAGACACGCCGCTCACGATGACCATGATGGGCGGCCCGATCGACGCGCGTAAAAGCCCCACGTCAGTCAATTCGCTGGCCACGCAGCATTCCTTCGAATGGTTCGAAAACAACGTGATCTACACGGTCCCGCAGAACTATCCCGGTTTTGGCCGCAAGGTCTATCCAGGCTTTTTGCAGCACACCGGCTTTGTCGCAATGAACCCCGAACGGCACGCCAGCTCGCATTGGGACTTCTATCAAAGCCTGCTACGCGGCGATGAAGAAGATGCGGAAGCCCATCGCCGCTTCTATGACGAATACAACGCCGTGCTAGACATGGCGGCGGAGTTTTATCTGGAAACCATTGACGTCGTATTCCAGTCGTACAGACTGGCCGAAGGCACCTGGCACGTCGCGGGTGAACATGTCCGGCCACAGGACATCGTCAATACAGCGTTGTTTACGGTAGAAGGCGAACTCGACGATATCTCTGGTAGTGGCCAGACCCGTGCCGCACACGAGTTGTGCAGCAGCATCGCCAGCCACGACAAGCGGCATCTGACTGCTGAGAAATGCGGCCACTACGGCATTTTCTCGGGCCGCCGCTGGCGCACGGTGATTTACCCGCAACTGCGTGATTTCATTCTTGAACACCACACGGCGAAAACCGCAGCACTGACCAGTAAAACGGGTAAAAGCACCAAAACCCGGGGCGAACGGGCCAGCGCCTGAAATATCTGAACACCCTGGATGCAAAAAACCCGGCGGCGTTTTTTACAAAACGCCGCCAATTTATTTCACATTAATTACACCGGTTGAAAACCGTGGCATTCAACCTTGGCGTTAGCGCCGCATCAAATACGCCAGCAGTAACTCGGTATTCATTTGCACGATTTCACTGCGTTCGGCCACCGCACTAAAATCGCGGCCTAGAGTCACAGCAAGCGTGTAGCGATTAGAAACGATGTAATAGCCCAACCCCGAAAGCGTGACATAAAAACGTAACGGATCAATATGCGCGCGAAATAACCCAGCTTTTTGTCCCCGCTCCAGAATGCCAGCCAGCGTGGCGACAATTGGCGAAACCATCTCTGGAACCCGCGTGGCTTTTTGCAAATAACGCGCCTCATGCAGGTTTTCGTTATTGAGCAGCCGTAGCAGCTCAGGGTGATCGCGGTAAAAATCCCAGACAAAATGCGCGAGCCGCGTAACGGCTTCGACGGGTGCCACGCCATCCAGATTCAAAGTACGTTCAGCTTCGTTCAGCACACCAAAGGCATGCTCCAGCACTGCGGTAAATAACTGCTCCTTACTGCCGAAGTAGTAATACAGCATGCGTTCGTTGGTTTCAGCGCGGCGGGCAATCTGGTCGACGCGTGCGCCGGACAAACCACCACTGGCAAATTCTTCCGCCGCAGCCAGCAAGATACGGCGGCGGGTGCCTTCAGGATCTCTTTTGATTTTTGGTTGATTCATGGTGGCGTTGTGCTTTGTGAGCCGCGTTACCTGATCACGCCACCGGCCTCTTGCGGGCCTTGCACCGACGGCGCTGAACGGGCTGGTTAAAGGGAATACCCTTTTACGGTCTTGCGGATAAAGCGCATTGATTATGCGCATAGGCTTTAACAATAGCAATCGGGAAAATCGGCGATAATGCGCGCTTGTGCAAAGCCTTGCCCCACAAGCTATTCCGGGCTGCTGAGCACAATCGCCAGGCAAGCCGCGCAGCACCCGCCTCACCCCGTCCCCCATGCCGTGACCGTGACTGATTCCAAAAAACTTGCCGATCTCATCGAAGATCTGCTGCCCCAGACGCAATGCACCAAGTGTGGCTATGACGCTTGCCGCCCCTATGCAGAAGCCATTGCACAAGACACGGCAAACTACAACCAGTGCCCCCCCGGTGGCGCGCAAGGTGTCGAGCGCCTAGCCCGCCTGCTGAACCGGCCCGTGATCCCGCTTAATCCAGAAAACGGGGTTGAGCGGCCAAGGCCAGTGGCTGTCATTGATGAAACGCTGTGCATCGGCTGCACGCTCTGTATCCAGGCGTGCCCGGTTGATGCGATTGTCGGCGCACCCAAACAGATGCACACCGTGGTCAAGGAACTCTGCACGGGCTGCGATCTGTGCGTTGCGCCTTGCCCGGTGGACTGTATTGCGATGGTCGCGGTAACAGGAGCCGCCACTGGCTGGGATGCCTGGAGCCAGCAACAGGCCGACGCCGCACGCCTGCGCCACGACCAGCACCTGGCGCGGCTCGCCCGTGAGAGCGAAGCCGCCGAAGCCCGCGCCGCCGCCCGTCGCGCCAGCACATCGGCTGCATCACCTGCCGCGTCAAACCCCGACGCCTCCGCCAGCGCCACCACGCCTGACAACACGGCAGAAGAAAAAAAACGCGCGATGATTCAGGCCGCACTTGAACGCGCCCGCCAGAAGAAAGAAGCCATGGCGGCCAAGGGCTTAGGCCCGCAAAATACGGCCAGCATTAGCGCTGAAGTGCAAGCGCAGATTGATGCTGCTGAAGCACGCCGCCAGCGCCTTGGCCTCAACGACGGCACCCTTGGTACACCCGCCGACACCCCCGCCGATCCAGAAGATCCTGTTTCTGATCCAACCAAACGCTAACCTCAGCCGCATGAACGCGAACAAACGCTGCGCCATCTTCGAGACACTCCAGAGCCTCAACCCGCACCCCACCACCGAACTCGAGTACAGCAGCCCGTTCGAGCTGCTTATCGCTGTGATGCTGTCCGCCCAGGCCACCGACGTCTCGGTCAACAAAGCCATGCGGCGGATGTTTCCAGTCGCCAATACCCCGCAGCAGGTGCTGGCCCTGGGCGAAGCAGGCGTCATCGACTACATCAAGACCATCGGTCTTTTTCGCACCAAGGCGAAGAATGTGATTGCCACCTGCCGCATATTGCTCGATCAATACGGCGGTGAAGTGCCTGACCAGCGAGAAGCGCTGGAAAGCCTTCCCGGCGTGGGGCGCAAAACCGCGAGCGTGATCCTGAACACGGCCTTTGGTCAGCCGACGATTGCCGTCGATACGCATATTTTCCGCGTGTCTAACCGAACCGGGCTCGCACCAGGCAAGGACGTGCGAGCAGTCGAAATAGCGCTGGAAAAATTCACCCCTGATGCCTTCCGGCAAGACGCGCATCATTGGCTGATCCTGCTTGGCCGCTATGTCTGCAAGGCACGCAAGCCTGAATGCTGGCATTGCGCGATTGAGCCGCTATGCGAGTTCAAACCCAAAACACCGCCGCCGATGCTGTAAATACGCGTCACCCAGATGCACCGGCACCCGGCGTAAAATGCGGCTCCTGGCCCCTCCCCCTCATGCCGGCCTGATGACACCCGCCTCTCTTCTCCCCCGCACTCACGATGTTCAATCCCAGCCGCGATGAAGTTCGACATTTTTTTATTGAAACCTGGCGCAAGCAACGCGCGGGCAGCATCTTGACGCCGCTGGAAGCCATCGCCGCCGACTGGATCACTTCGCATCCGGAATATCACGCTAGCCTGGCCCCGGCTGACCCGGCCGTGATCGAAGACTATTCGCCCGAACGCGGCCAGACCAACCCGTTTTTGCATCTGTCGATGCATCTGGCCATCAGCGAGCAGTTGTCGATTGACCAGCCCCCCGGCATTCGCGCCGCTCATGAGCGGCTTGCCGCCCGCCTTGGTTCGTCGCACGACGCCCAGCACGCAATCATGGAATGCCTCGGTGAAACCCTGTGGGAAGCGCAGCGCACCGGTATGCCGCCGGATACCGATGCCTATCTGCAACGCATCGAACAACGCGCCTCACGCAACTAGCAACGCCAGCCTGGCCACACCAGAACCGGACGGCCAAAAGCACAACACCCCGCATCAGCGGGGTGTTGTGCTTAAACCAGCCAGACGGCAGAGCGTTTACTTCTTCAGTACCAGATCGCCCTTGAGCGATTCGATATAAGCCGCCAGATCTTTCATATCGCTTTGCGACAGGCTTTGCACCTGTGCTTGCATGATCGCGTTATTGCGGCCCAGATGCGGATTGCCCGTGCCCATCTGGTACTGGCGTAACGCCCAGTATGTGTAATCAGCATGCTGACCGGCCAGCTTCGGGTATTCCGGGCTGATCGGCGTATTCAGTTTGACGCCGTGACACGCCGCGCAATTGTGGCTGTCGGACAGCACCTTGCCATTACCGGCATCTGCCGCGTGTGCTGCATTCGACACGGCAGTAAGGCTTGTCAGCGCGAATGCCGCGCACATCGTCCTGAACACCGTGAGGCGTAGTTGCTGGAACTTCTTCATGAATTCTCCTGTCCCGCTAAATGAAATAGCCTGGTGACGCTAACGTTCACCTTTCGGGATTGCTCTTTGACGAGGGTGTTTGCTGCGCGTAGTACGCAGCCACGTCGGCGATATCCTGATCGGTCAGCGACGCCGCAATGGCGCGCATTGAATCAAAATGACGATCGCCTTTTTTATAGGCACGCAGCGCGTTCACGAGATACGCCTGGTTCTGGCCACCGAGCAGTGGTACCCGGTAAACCTCTGGATAGGCCGCGCGGTAACCCGCGATGCCGTGGCAGCCAATACACATTGCGACCTTGCCCTGGCCCGCTTGCGCGTTGCCCACGACATCCGCTGCCTGCGCACTGGCCGCAACACCCGCAAGCGCAAAAAGCGCCGCGATCACGGCATGTTTGCCGACGAATTTGTTCATAACTGGTAACCTGGCTTGAGGGGAAACGGACGCCCAAAATGGCAACGGCCTGCACCGTTATTTTTATTGGATCGCCACGCAGGCCAAAAAAACGGCCCAATTGTACCGCGACGTGAAGCTGGGCGTCCACCGCGCCACAAGACGCTGTGATGTCCTGACTTCATCTGGCGGGCAACGCCCGTAATACATACGGTGGCAGCGGCCAATCCCAGGGATGCCACAGCATCTTGCCTGGCTTGCCCGCTTGCCCAGACGCGGCTCACACCATACGCGAGCCCGGGCCAATGGAATAGAGCTTCTGACTTATACTGAAATTTTTTCCGAAGAGTGGTTCGCTATGCGTTTCGAAGGCTCATCGCAGTACGTCGCCACTGACGATCTCAAGCTCGCGGTCAATGCGGCCATCACGCTCAAACGGCCACTGCTCATCAAAGGCGAACCTGGCACAGGCAAGACCATGCTGGCCGAAGAAGTCGCCGCCGCACTCCAGATGCCACTGCTGCAGTGGCACATCAAATCCACCACCAAAGCTCAACAAGGCCTGTACGAATACGATGCGGTGTCGCGCCTGCGCGATTCCCAACTGGGCGACGAACGCGTCCGCGAAATTCGCAACTACATCGTTAAGGGCGTGCTGTGGCAGGCCTTTGAAGCCGATCAACCGGTTGTGCTGCTGATCGACGAAATCGACAAGGCCGATATCGAGTTCCCGAATGATTTGCTGCGTGAACTGGACCGCATGGAGTTCTACGTCTATGAGACGCGTGAGTTGATCCGCGCAAGACAGCGTCCGCTCGTCATCATCACGTCGAACAACGAAAAAGAGCTGCCCGATGCTTTTTTGCGCCGCTGTTTCTTTCACTACATCAAGTTTCCCGAGCCCGCGACAATGCAGCAAATCGTCGAAGTGCATTACCCCGGCATCAAGCAGGAATTGCTGCGCGCGGCGCTGCAAAGCTTCTTCGAATTGCGTGAGGTGTCCGGGCTGAAAAAAAAGCCCTCCACCTCCGAATTGCTCGACTGGCTCAAACTGCTGCTGGCTGAAGACATTCCGCCCGAAGCGCTACGCTCAAGCGATCAACGCCAGATCATGCCGCCACTGCATGGCGCATTGCTGAAAAACGAGCAGGACATCAGCCTGTTCGAGCGCCTCATGCTCATGAATCGCAACCATCGCTAGAGCCATACGCGCTCTGCCCCATCACACCACCTGATGCTCACCATGAACTACTGGACCCAGCCCGTCACCCTGCACGGCGAACACGTCATCCTTGAACCGCTCCATGCCAGCCACGCCCCCGCGCTGGCTGCAGCCGCCGCCGATGGTGAGCTATGGAAGCTCTGGTACACGATGGTTCCCGGTCCCGGCGATGAGTCGGCCTATATCGACACGGCGCTGAAATTGCGTGACGCTGGCAGCGCACAGCCGTTCGCCGTGCGTGATCGGGCCTCTGGCGACATCGTCGGCTCCACCCGTTACATGAACATCGACAATGCCAACCAGCGGCTCGAACTCGGCTCGACGTGGTACGCCAAACGCGTACAGCGCACCGCGCTGAATACCGAGGCGAAACTGCTCCTGCTTGGCCACGCCTTCGAAACGCTCGAAGCAATTGCCGTCGAATTCCGCACGCATTTCATGAACCATCAGTCGCGCACGGCGATCACCCGGCTTGGGGCAAAACAGGACGGCATTTTGCGCAATCACCAGCGCAGCCAGAATGGCGCGCTGCGCGACACGGTGGTGTTCTCGATCATCGCGTCCGAATGGGCCGCTGTGCGAGCCCATCTACAACATCAGCTTCTGCGCTAACCCCAGCCGTGATGGCCGGATCAGCAGCAAACGATGCTTCGGTAACCTGACAAACCTGACGGCCGATGCCGCCACCGGCCCACCGGGCGCACCACCCCAGCGGAGACAGCGGCATGCTGATCGATTTTTTTTACACCCTGCGCGCCGCGCAACTGCCCGTTTCGGTCAAGGAATACCTCACGCTGCTCGAAGCACTCCGGGCGGGCGTCATCCCGCCATCACTAGACGCGTTTTACTATCTCGCACGCCTGACGCTGGTCAAGGACGAGCAGCATTTCGACAAATTCGACCAAGCCTTCGGCGCGTATTTCACTGGCATCAACCACGCGGCACAACAAGCCTTAACCGTGCCCGACGACTGGCTGAAAAAGAAACTGCAGCGTGAATTTTCTGCTGAAGAAAAAGCTCAGATCGAAGCCCTCGGTGGCCTCGACGCATTACTCGAACAACTCAAGCAGCGCTTTGACGAGCAAAAAGAGCGCCACGAAGGCGGCAATAAATGGATCGGCACAGGCGGCACCTCGCCGTTTGGCAATGGCGGCTATCACTCGGAAGGCATCCGGATTGGCGGTGAATCCGCGGGCCACCGCACCGCCGTCAAAGTCTGGGAAGCCCGCGCCTACCGCGATTACGACGACCAGGTCGAAATCGGCACACGCAATCTCAAGGTAGCGCTGCGACGGCTGCGCCGCTTCGCCCGCGAAGGTGCCGCTGATGAACTCGATCTGCCCGGCACGATTCGCAGCACCGCCGCCAACGCAGGCTGGCTCGACCTGAAGATGGTCCCCGAGCGGCACAACAAGGTGAAAGTGCTGATGCTGCTGGATGTCGGCGGCTCGATGGACGATCACATCAAGCGCACTGAAGAACTTTTTTCAGCCGCCAAAGCGGAGTTCAAGCATCTGGAGTTTTATTACTTCCATAACTGCGTCTACGATTTTTTATGGAAGCACAACCGGCGGCGTCACGCCGAACGCACCCCAACCTGGGACGTCCTGCATCGCTATAGCGCCGATTACCGGCTGATCTTCGTCGGCGATGCAACCATGAGCCCTTATGAAGTTTTACAGCCAGGTGGCTCGGTTGAATACAACAACCCGGAAGCCGGAGCGGTCTGGCTGCGGCGGTTCGCTGCTCAGTTCCCGCATTACGTGTGGCTGAATCCTGAGCCTGAGCGGCTGTGGGAATACCGTCAGTCGATCGCGCTGATCCGTGATGTGCTCAGCCACCGGATGTATCCGCTCACGCTGGCCGGACTCGAAAGCGCAATACGCACGCTGAGCCAGTAACGCGTCATACGCGTGCGGTGAGGTGTAACAAGGCACAACGCAGCGCACAGCATTTTCTCCGCTTCATGAATGCTTCATAACCGCTTCACATCCAGCCGTTATCCGGAACCTCCTGCATGAAACCTTCCTTATCGACAGCACGCTTCAACCTGTTCGCTGATACCTCCGTGTCGACGCTGGTTGCCGGTTTCGTCGCCATGATGACCGGCTACACCAGCTCGCTGGTGCTGATGTTTCAGGCCGGACAAGCCGCGCATCTAAGCAGCGCCCAGATTTCGTCGTGGATCTGGGCGCTTTCCATTGGCATGGGGCTGTGTTCGATTGGCCTGTCGTTGCGTTTTCGCGCACCTATCGTCATCGCCTGGTCCACTCCTGGGGCTGCGCTGCTGGTCACGTCGCTGCCCCAAGTGTCTTATCCGGAGGCGATTGGCGCGTTTGTCGTCTGTGCGTTGCTGCTCGCTGTGACTGGTCTCACCGGCTGGTTCGATGCGCTGATGAAACGCATTCCGGCAAGCATCGCAGCGGCATTGCTCGCCGGCATTCTGTTTGAGATTGGCATCGGCGTGTTTCGTGCGGCGCAGTTTCAGACCACGCTGGTACTCACGATGTTTTTCACCTGGCTGATTCTCAAACGGCTCGCACCGCGCTATGCGATCGTCGCTACGCTGATCGCTGGTTGCGCTGCAGCGGGCAGTCTCGGGCTGCTGGACTTCAGCCACTTTCACATTCGCCTGGCCCAGCCGGTCCTAACCTTGCCCACGTTCTCACTGAGCGCCATCGTAAGCATCGGCATTCCGCTCTTCGTCGTAGCCATGGCTTCGCAAAACGTGCCGGGCATCGCGGTGCTGCGCGCAGATGGCTACACCACACCTGCGGCACCGCTAATCGCCACGACCGGGCTGGCCTCGCTCGTGCTGGCACCGTTTGGCTCGCATGGCATCAATCTCGCGGCCATTACCGCCGCGATCTGCACCGGGCCCGAAGCGGGTGAAGATCGCACCAGGCGCTATAGCGCCGCTGTCTGGTGCGGCGTGTTTTATCTGATCGCCGGGACTTTCGGCGCAACCATTGCCGCGCTTTTTGCCGCGCTGCCCAGCGCGCTGGTGATCTCGGTGGCCGCGCTCGCGCTGTTCGGCTCAATCATGAGCGGCCTGACCAGCGCCATGCAAGACGTGCGTCAACGCGAAGCAGCACTCGTCACCTTCATGGTGACCGCCTCTGGCCTGACACTGCTCTCCATCGGCTCGGCGTTCTGGGGGCTGGTGGCGGGCGTCGTCACGCAAATCCTGCTGTATGCGCGGCAACGTGCCTGAACCGGGTCCGCAGGCCGGGCTAAGCGCCCTTCGCGCAGCCCCATTCCGCCCTGTTCCGCCATAGAATGAGCAGTTCAGACTGCATCTGCCGCACCTCGCTTCAGCGCGGACATGATGCGCATAGCGCCGGTGCTGGCGGCAGCTTCTGCCCTTGAGGCTGCCGCCAGCACCTTTCCTTTCCTGACTACCGCGCGCACGCGCCGAAGGCCTGATATGACTACCGCACTCGACCAGCTCAAGCAGTACACGACAGTCGTCGCTGACACCGGCGATTTCCAGCAGCTTGCCCAGTACAAGCCACAAGATGCGACCACCAATCCTTCGCTCATCCTCAAGGCCGTGCAAAAAGCCGACTACCGGCCGCTCCTCGAAAAAACCGTGCGCGACCACGCCTCCAAACCGGTTAGCACGATCATCGACCACCTGCTGATCGCTTTCGGCCGGGAAATCCTGCAGATCATCCCGGGCCGGGTGTCGACTGAAGTGGATGCGCGGCTGTCATTCGATACCCAGGCTTCGATCAGCAAAGCACATGAACTGATCGCGCTCTACAAGGCAGCAGGAATTGACCGTGAACGCGTGCTCATCAAGCTGGCCTCCACCTGGGAGGGCATCCGCGCCGCTGAAGTGCTGCAGAAAGAAGGCATTAAATGCAACATGACCCTGCTGTTCTCGCTGGCACAGGCTGCCGCCTGCGCCCAGGCCGGCGCACAACTGATCTCGCCGTTCGTCGGACGAATTTACGACTGGTACAAGAAAAATGCGGGCAGCGCGTGGGACGAAGCCAAAGATGGTGGCGCCAACGATCCTGGCGTGCAGTCAGTGCGGCGCATCTATGCGTACTACAAAACATTTGGCTATCCGACTGAAGTGATGGGCGCGAGCTTTCGCACCACTAGCCAGATCACCGAACTCGCTGGCTGTGACCTGCTCACCATCAGCCCAGATTTGTTGCAGAAGCTGCAAGACAGCACCGACAAAATCGAACGCAAGCTGTCACCCGAAACCAGCAAGCAGCAAGGCCTCGACCGGGTGCCAGTAGACGAGCCATCGTTTCGCTTTCTCGTGAATGACGAAGCCATGGCCACCGAAAAACTGGCCGAAGGCATTCGCGCCTTCGCTGCAGATGCCGTCAAACTCGAACAATTGATCGCAGCAATCCACTAGGCCTGCCAGGTAAACCGGGGCGAACGAAAAACCAACGTCCCGGCCTCTATCGCAAAATATGCACAAATTTTTACAATTGCCAAAAACATCTGCTTAAACTTCGCGTTTTTGGTGTTTGTTGCCCGTCAGGCACGCACCGTGTCTTTAAGGTGATCCTTTTCGGGAGATCAATCATGCAAATTCAACCCTGTGCGTATTTCCGTGGCCGTTGTGAAGAAGCTCTGGCGTTTTATATCAAGAAGCTCGACGCCACACTTCAGAACAAAGTCTATTTCAAGGACCTGCCTGAAGTACCAGCCGGCCTCCCCGCGCCGCCTCCTGGTTACGACAACAAAATCATGTACGCCTGCTTGCAGATCGGCGATTCAGTTTTGATCGCATCTGATTCAATGCAACCCAATTCAGGCGCGCCAATTAACCCTGAAATCAATTTCAGCCTGAACCTGATCGCTGACGACCTGGCATCGGGCAAGCGTTACTTCGACGCACTTGCAGAAAGTGGCGAAATCGCCATCCCATGGACTAAAACCCCAGCTACCGAAGGGTTTGGCACCGTGGTCGACCAGTACGGCATTCACTGGATGGTGTTTACTCCCATCGCTCAATAAGACGCCCGGCCGGATCAGGATCAGTCCTGCCCGGGTCAGTCGTGATTACCTGGTAAGCAGCGTTCCGCAGGTTTTCCCGGACGCTGCTCGATATGCCAGCCAGGCGCCGTCTCAGCCAGCAACGAGCGTAGCCGTTCAACCTGTTCGGCCAGCCGCTGCCCCAGCCAGAAAGGGCCTTGCAGTTCAGGCGCGAGATGGCTGGCGAGACCCGGCGGCGTCACCACAACGGCAGGTG
Organism: Paraburkholderia bonniea; assembly: GCF_009455625.1. Taxonomy (NCBI): domain Bacteria; kingdom Pseudomonadati; phylum Pseudomonadota; class Betaproteobacteria; order Burkholderiales; family Burkholderiaceae; genus Paraburkholderia; species Paraburkholderia bonniea. The sequence continues at coordinate 727,436 of NZ_QPEQ01000002.1, forward strand.
CGGCAGGCATCTGAAACGACCGCGTTACCGTAAAACGCAACGCCCGCGCCATCGCCAGCAGCACCCCACGCACCTCCCGCACTTCAGCACCGCATTGCTGCGCGTAGGCCTTGCGCACCACATCGGTTTGCATAAACGTCCCCATCACCATCATTTCGAGCGCACTCAGCAACGAGCGATGCAAACGTTGAATCTCCTCCAGTTGCGCTTGTGGCACCTGAATTTCTTTAGCCACTGAAGGCATCAGCGAGCGCAGTTGCACCAGGCGCGTATTCAGACGCATAAACACCTTGATCTGTGCCTCTGAAGAAAAAGGCGTGCCATCCACCAGGCGCGCATAGACACCCGCGCATTCGCGCAGATTGTCGGCCAGCAGATAACGCCATGAATAAGTGGCATGCAGCGGCAGCGCAAACGAGAACGCCAGCGCAATCACAATCCCGACCAGCACGTTCAGCGTGCGCCACAAGCCCGTGCCAATCAGATTGTCGCCATGGCCCGCCACGATGCATGTCGTGATCGCCGTCAGTAACGCAACGTAGCCCGCCTTGCCAATCGCGTACCACGCACACACGGCTGCCACCACCGACATCAGCACATACGTCAGCGTGAGCGAGCCCAGCAGGTTTTGCTGCACGATCAGCGCCAGCCCGAGCGCAGCACCCAGCAGCGTGCCCGCCGCACGCTCCGTGGCTTTTTTGCGGATATTGCCGTGATGCTGCAAGCCACCGATCACCACTAGCAGAGTGACCGAGGCCCAGATGCCATGCGGCACATCAATGCCTGTCGTGGCCAGAATCGACACCAGCATCGCCAAGCCCACGCGCAAGCTGTGAATCAGCTTGGCATGGCGATAGCGGTAAAACGGCGAAGTGAGGCTGCGCCATAGCCGGTTCAGACGGCTGCGAGGCGGTGCCAGACGGCGAGTGACGACATCATCTGCCGCACTTGAAGGTGATGGAGCAAGACCGGTGTCAGCACCGGCGTCAGAAGGAATTCGCTTCCCGGTCATCGCGCATTGTTTGAAGATTCCATGAAGTCATGCCCGTAACACCCGTAACGCTCACAGCGTCCGTCTGGCAGCTCGCAGCGCATAACTAGCGCCTAGCGCTCAGCCACGCCCGGATACTTCTCCGAACGGGTGCGGTCCTCGCCGCCCGCCATCCCCAGCGCACGCACGCCCAGGCTCACCACGAACGCCACCACCAGATTGATTCCCAGCGACCACACGGCGGCATAACCAGGAATCGCCAGACCACCCAGATGAATCGTATAAATCGAGCTGGTGAGTTTTAGTGAAACCGCCATCCATGTGCCCACCCCAATCCCAACAGCCCAGCCCAGCAGCAGGCCACGGTAATCCAGTATGCGGGTATAGAGCCCCAGAACGATGGCTGGCAAGGTCTGAATAATCCAGATCCCGCCGAGCAACTGCAACTGGATCGCATACGTCAGCGGCAAGCCCAGAATGAAGACCACGGCCCCTACCTTGACGATCAGCGACACCATCTTGGCGATATTGGTTTCCTGTTCAGCCGTCATGTTGCGGTTGATGAAGGGCATGTGGATATTGCGTGTGTACAGGTTGGCCGCGGCAATCGACATGATCGCAGCAGGCACCAGCGCACCGATTCCGATCGCCGCAAACGCTACGCCCACAAACCATGATGGGAAAAAATGCAGAAACAGTGCGGGGACCGCGAAATTCGGGCCAAACGCCTTGAAGTACGGCGCGAACTCGGGCATGTCCTTGACCCCAGCGGCCAGCGCCATAAACCCCAGCAGGGCCAGCAAACCCAGCACCAGTGAGTAGGCCGGCAGCAGCGCCATGTTGCGCCTGATAGTGTTGCCGGACTTCGAGGCAAACACCGCCGTAATTGAATGCGGATACAGAAACAACGCCAGCGCCGATCCCACTGCAAGCGTGGCGTAAGCGCTATAGCCGTTGAGGCTTGATACGTCGGGGGCCTTGAGCAGCAGCTTGGCGGGCGGCACCACGCCGAAGATCGCGCCAAAACCACCTAGTTGCGGTGGAATCACAATCACCGCTGCGGCAATCGTGATGTAAATCAGCACATCCTTGACCACCGCGATCATCGCGGGGGCCCGCAAGCCGGAGGTGTAGGTGTACGCCGCGAGAATCGCAAACGCGATGATGAGTGGCAAGTCGCCCATGAAGCCCGTGGTATCAAAGCCGAGGGCCCCGATGACGACTTCGATACCGACCAGTTGCAACGCGATGTAAGGCATCGTCGCCACGATCCCCGTGACGGCAATCGCCAAGGCCAGCATCCGGCTGCCATAACGGGCGCTGACAAAATCAGCCGAGGTGACATAACCATGGCGCTTGGCAATGCTCCAGAGTTTCGGGAACACGATGAACGCAAACGGGTAAATCAGGATCGTGTAAGGCAGTGCGAAAAAACCCGTCGCACCCGCACCAAACACCAGCGCGGGCACGGCGATGAAGGTGTACGCGGTGTACAGATCACCGCCCAGCAGAAACCACGTCACCACCGTGCCAAAACGCCGCCCGCCCAACCCCCACTCATCCAGATGCGCCAGATTGCCCCGGCGCCAGCGCGCCGCAAAGAATCCAAGAACGGTCACACCGGCAAAGAACAGCACGAACACAAACGCCGCAGTGAAATTCATCATGCTTCTCCCGCTGCATCGTCTGGCGTGTGGCGTTTTGTTTTGAAGTAAACCAGCGCAGTGATGGCCGCGCTAATCAGCACCCATAGCAACTGATACCAGTAGAAAAACGGGAAATCCCAGATTTGCGGCTCAATCCGGTTGTAGGACGGCACCCAGATCATGGCAATCCAGGGAAGCAGCAACAGCCAAAGCCAGTGCTTGCTCGCCTGGCTCACATCAGAATCCGGGGCCATCTCGTCTCCTGTTGCATCTTCTCGAGGTTTTTCAACAGCACCTTGCCCATCGGACAGCCCGCCTTTCAGGCACCGTACCGTGCATCATCTTGAAATGATGGGGAGAGTATAGAAGTCAAAAACGGCTGGTCAAGCAGTGACGACCCGCACTCGTGCTGCCGTTCATGGAATCGTGGAATCCAGAGTACGTAACGTGGCTAACCACGCTGGTAAACGACAACGCCCGCAACAGCAGATCAGCTATTGCGGGCGTTGGTTACGTCAGCGTTATGAGCGAGAAACGTCAGATCGCAAACGACGCACCTGATTGCCCTGACTCTTCGCACAAACCTTTGAGCCATTTACGCGCAGGCAAACCGAGCTTGTCTTCGATCAGTTTTGCCCGGGCTTGCAGCGCGCTGAATGGCACCGCTAACGCTGGGCCCGAGAACGCCAGCGCCACGCGATTGCCATCGTGAACCTCCGGTAACGCAATCACCCGGCCATCGAACGCTTCTTTCAGGCGTTTCATGTTGCGCACGAAATCTGGATGATCGCCAAACAGGTTCACGGTCATCACCCCGGCATCCGTGAGACAGGCCCGCGCAGCGCGATAAAACGCCACACTATCGAGCACCGGCCCCTTCGCTTTCGCATCGTAAACATCCACCTGCAAAGCGCCGACCGTGCCGTGATTCACCCGGTCGTTCACGAAATCCCATGCATCCGTTTCACGCACACTCAGCCGGGCGTTATCGGCGGGCAGACCGAACATCGTGCGCGCCGCCACCACCACCGCAGGATTCAGCTCCACCGCAATCACTTCGGCGCGCTTTAAAAAGTGGTGAGCGAACTTGGTCAGCGCTGCTGCACCCAGCCCCAACTGCACGATGCGCGGCGGGGTTTCGAGAAAAAGCAGCCAGGCCATCATTTGCTGCACATATTCCAGCTCGATGTGGTTGGGCTTTTTCAGGCGCATCGCGCCTTGCACCCATTCAGTGCCGAAATGCAGATAGCGCACACCGTCGCTTTCAGAAAACGTCACTGGAGCAAAACGTGGCTTGCGTGGAGGGTCGACAAGAAGAGGCGCATCGGCAAAATCGTCGTCATGCTGCGTGCGGGACTTGCTTCGTGCAGGGCGGCGCTTGGCACCATTGGTGTCAGCAGCGCGGCTGTCAAAAGCGCGCGCCTCGGCGCTGGCGCGCCGGATCAGTTTCGTCATGGGAGGAGATCGCGCCAAAGACGCAGTTTTTGATCGAACGAGAGGATAGCATTCGCCGGACTGGACGACGGCAGGACGAGCGTGGCATAGCCAGCGGCTGCGATGACTGGCGCGAACCGTCCGGCGGTCTTGCCGTTAAAGCACACCTTGGACAGTTGCGGTGTATGCCTGCGTAGCGCGGCGAAATCATTGGGCACGGCATGGCGAATCGCACTATCCAGGCTGCCCTCTCGCTCACAAATCGCCAGCACATCCCAAATGCCAATGCGATGCGCCAGCAAGCAGGCCAGCCGGGCGGGGTAATCGAGTTCGGGAAGCGGTTCGTTCAGGACTGTGCCGAGCAAGCGCCAGAACTGGTTACGCGGATGCGCGTAATACTCCGCCGCACTCAGCGATGCCACGCCAGGAAAGCTACCCAGTATCAGCGTGTGGGTATCCTCAGCAATCACAGGTGGAAAACCTTCAAGCATTAACGCGGCGCTCCCGGCACAGCATTCAGCGAAGCGAAGGCTCGCACTGGTTCAAGTTCAAGTTCAGGTTTATGGAGCAGTGCCAGATGTGTCCAGAGCGCGGGCAGCAGGCATTCGCTCACCATCAGTGGCGCGCCATAGCGCTCGAACACCGAGCGCCGTGCCACCAGTGTCTGCTGCCCGCTGCCAGCCATCGTGCGCGAAGCCAGCCGGTGCAGCGGATGCAGCATGGTGAGCCGTCGGCTAACCAGCGGCGAGCGCGTCACACTGCGATCGCTATACAGCAGCTCGGCCAACGGACGAGTGTGCAAACGCCGGATCGCTTGCCAGACACCCATGCTGGATGGCAACGGCACGATGCTGTGCGCAGCGACAAAGGGCACGTCATCAACCGCCAGCACCACTTCGCGCACCCATACTGGCGCGCGGAGCGTCAGCGCCAGTGCAGCAGCTTCGTCAGGCCAGGGCTGTGCCACGGCCTCTCGCGTAACGCATACGCTGACACGGCCGAGCTCGCGCAGATGGGCGGTCAACGAACCACCTCGCGTCAGCCAGTCTTTTTGTGCAGGCGAGAAACCGGGTAAAGGCGCGACGCGCCAGTGGGCGTCAGCGGCATCGAAACGAATCGGCATGGGCGGCATTATAGATTCGCCGCCAGGCCCAGTCAGCGCCAGCACGCCCTTGCGCCGGAACAAACCAGAACAAACCCAAACAAAACAGCGGGGCCCACGCTTTCCGTACAACGCGTGGGCCCCACCATTCATTCAAACCTAATCAACCTGATTAATTTCCCGCGGAGGGCTTCATCTGCTGACGCGCGTCACGCAACGCCTGCACATAGCCTTTTGCCTGCTCAAGCACCGGTGCCCATTCGCCCGGCTGCGGCTGCCGCAATAGCTCAACGGAGTCATACCAGCGCTGCGTCTGCGCCGTACCCCAGCACCAGTGCGACACATGATCGAGCAACGCCAGCACCGGAACCCCTAGCGCCCCTCCCAGATGCAGCGGCGCGCTATCAATCGTAACCAGCATATCCAGCGCACCCAGATGAGCTGCCACATCGTCGAAGGCATAGCGATAGTTCGGCGTCAAATCCTGCACCGGGTAATCCTTTTGCTGGAGCAGCGTGACCTCGTACTCGCGCCCCGGTGTCAGCACGTAATACATCACATCGGGAACGCTGAACAACGGTTCAAGCTGGTTCAGCGGAATTGAACGCTGCAGATCGCGCCGATGCGTCGGCGAACCTGACCAGACCAACCCGACATGGAGCAATTTTTTGCTGGCACCTTCTGCCCTGACCAGATTTCGCCACGTCTTCGCTTTGCGCGAGTCCGTCATCAAATAGGCGCGCCCTTGGACATCATCAGGCCGCAATTCGAGGAAAAGCGGCAAACTCATGATCGGCAAGCTGTAATCAGGGCGGCCAGGCAAGCCATCTTCCAGTGCCACGCAGTCTTCATAAAAACGCGTAAACAGCTCGCGCAGCGAACGCCGGCATGCCAGTACCAAACGCCCTCCGGCACGGCGCACCTGGTCTGCCAGTTTTGGCACGAAACGCACCATCTGGATATCGTCACCACTGCCCTGTTCGCTATACACGATCAGGATCTTGCCCGCGAGCGGTTCGCCCTGCCATGTTTTGTAACGGCGTGTCATCAGCGTGACCGCGTTGTCATCTTCACGGTCAGTGCGTGCCAGTCGTGCCTCATAGCGCGGCCAGCCCTCTTCCCAGTCGTCGCGCCGCAACTCAAGTTCAGCCAGATCTATGGCGGCCAAACTGTCGTCAGGATTCAGTGCAAGTGCGACATTTAGCGTAGCTTCGGCATCCAGATAATTAGCTTGTTCAATCTGATAGAGCGCAATCGCTGCGATTGCTGCGCCATTCTCTGGTGCCAGCAGATAGGCATCCGCCATCGTGGTTTCAGCGCTCGCCGCGTCACCGCATTGCCATTGCGCATGGCTGAGCTGCCAGGAGAGCTCGGTATTGCTGGGCTCGCGCGCGAGCACTTCACGGCAAATCCGCTCTACCGTTGGCCAGTCATGCTGCTGGCGATGCATCAGCACCAGTTGCAACGGCAAGGATGGATGAAGCGTCGGGTTAAGTGCGTAAGCGCGCTCCAGCGCTTCATCGCGTTCAGCCTGAATGGCATCGTCTTGCGGCAGTCTGGCCAGCGTTTGCGACAACCACCACGGCATGCGCGCATCACCCGGCATTTGCGCCTGCAACGCTCGCAGCAGGTGCACTGCGGCAGAGTGAGCGCCGCACTCGTCACCCAGACGAACCAGCCATGCAGCGCTCACATCAAGCGCGACGCCATCTACGGCTTTTTCGCTGTATTCACGCGCCCTCGCTGTCTGGCCTAAACCATCGGCAAACAGCGCCAGCCGCGCATAACGCTCGGTCGGCAACATCTCGCTCTGAGTCAGTGACGCGTACTGGTAAGCATTTTCAAAACGCTCATTGCTTGCCTGAAGATCAGCGCGAAGCTGCAGCGTTTCGGTGTTGAGATCCAGTGCTTCGACGTAGTGCACGGCCGCGTCGAAACCTTGCTCCCTCAGGAGCGACCAGACACGGAAGACCGGATCGACCGGCTGGGTTGCAACAGGTCGGGCTTCTGGTGACATTAGCTGGGACATTGGAAGTCAATCGGTAGGCGCATCGGGCGAGTGCACGAGCGAGTTGTCAGGGTGGCGTCTCATTACATTTAGATGCATGGCCGCCAGAGCAGCAGCGCTGGATCAATGGTTCGCCAGACAAGCATGCTGAGAAAACGACCGCAGCAGGATAAGGGTTTGCTTCAGGAGTGCATCCCATAAATAACGGCGATCTCGAAACCCGTCATTGAGGTGTGCAGCATGGTTATTTGCACTCAAGACGAGCTATTGCCGGCCTGCTAAAACTGCCGTGAAATTGCGACTCACACCGCGCTAGTGAAGCCCACTGCTTCAGGTGCCTGAGAATGGATTAGCCACGGCTGCCATGGCCTCATCCATCGCTTGGCGCAGGAGGCAGCGAAACGCTGCAAACCAAACGCGGTAAACCAGACGCAAAAAAAGCGGTGATGACCCTCGTCAGGCCATCACCGCTTCAGCACTTCCATCCTTCGATTTAAATCAGGTGCGGGCAAGCACCCGCGGCATTACCGCGCTAGCAACAGCGCATTCGTGCGCCGTACAAAACTCGCCGGATCTTCCAGTGCGCCGCCCTCTGCCAGCATCGCCTGATCGAACAGCAAATGGCACCAGTCATCAAACTGTGCGCCATCGACTTGCAAGCCCTTCACCAGTGCATGTTCCGGATTGACTTCCAGAATCGGCAGCATCGCGGGTGCCTGCTGGCCAGCGGCCTTGAGCATGCGTTGCAAATAGCCGCTCATGTCACCGTCATCAGCAATCAGGCATGAGGGCGAATCGGTCAAACGGAATGTCAGACGCACGTCCTTAGCCTTGTCGCGCAGCGCTTCTTTCATCTTTTCAACGAGCGGCTTGAGCGTTTCTCCAACCTTCTCCTGTGCGGCTTTTTCTTCGTCATTCAACGCACCAAGATCCAGGTCGCCACGGGCTACGCTTTGCAGCGGCTTGCCATCGAATTCGGTGAAGAACGACAGCATCCATTCATCTACGCGATCGGTCAGCAACAGCACTTCCACACCTTTCTTGCGGAATACCTCAAGGTGCGGGCTATGCGATGCGGCCTGCCAGGTGTCAGCGGTCACGTAGTAAATCTTGCTTTGCTCCGGTTTCATCCGTGCCACGTAATCGGCCAGCGCGACGGTTTGCTCAGGCGTGTCTTGATGCGTCGAAGCAAAGCGCAGCAGTTTGGCGATCCGTTCGCGGTTCGCCGTGTCTTCGCCGATGCCTTCTTTCAGCACCTGGCCAAACTCACTCCAGAACGATGGATATGGTGCGGCTTTATCTGCCTCATCTCCTGCCTCAGCGCTCGCAGCAACCGCTGGCTTGCTGGCCAGTTCTTCAAGCATCGACAGCACACGCTTTGTCACGCCTTCACGAATCGCTTTGACGTCACGGCTTTCCTGCAAAATTTCACGCGACACGTTCAGCGGCAAATCGCTCGAATCCACCACGCCCTTTACGAAACGCAGGTAGCCAGGCAGCAGTTGCTCAGCTTCGTCCATGATGAACACGCGCTTCACGTATAGCTTCAGTCCGCCACGGTGGTCACGGTTCCACATGTCGAATGGCGCATGAGCCGGGACATACAGCAACTGGGTGTATTCGCTGCGGCCTTCGACGCGGTTATGGGTCCATGCCAGCGGATTCTGGTGATCGTGCGCGAGGTGCTGGTAGAACTGCTGGTATTGCTCATCGCTGATGTCGTTCTTCGAACGGGTCCACAGCGCGCTAGCCTGATTGATGGTTTCGTCTTCATCGCGTGCCACCATCGCGCCCTGTTCCGCATCCCACTCTTCCTTTTGCATCAGGATCGGCAGTGCAACGTGATCCGAATACTTTTGAATGATCGAGCGCAGACGGTGCGATGACAGCAACTCGTCTTCGTCGGCGCGCAGATGCAGGGTGATCGTGGTGCCGCGTGCCGCACGCTCGATCGTCTCCACCGCAAAATCGCCCTCACCGGCGCTTTCCCAACGCACACCTTCGCTTGCGGGCAGACCGGCGCGGCGGGTTTCGACCGTGATGCGCTCGGCGACGATAAAGCCGGAATAAAAGCCCACGCCAAACTGGCCAATCAGTGCCGCATCTTTTTGCTGATCGCCCGAGAGCTTGCCGAAAAATTCTTTTGTGCCCGAGCGCGCAATCGTGCCCAGATTGGCAATCGCTTCATCGCGGCTCATGCCGATGCCGTTGTCATCCAGCGTGATAGTGCGAGCGGTTTTGTCGTAGGACACGCGAATCCGCAAATCCGGCTGACCTTCATAGAGCGCACTGTTTTCGATAGCTTCGAAACGCAGCTTGTCAGCCGCATCGGAGGCATTCGAAATCAGCTCGCGCAGGAAAATTTCTTTATTGCTGTACAGCGAATGGATCATCAGGTGCAGAAGCTGTTTCACTTCTGCCTGAAAACTCATGGTTTCTTGTGCCATGCCAAAACTTCCTCGTTGATTGCGATTGAACTGGATTGGATTGAATTGAACTGCCGATTGACTGTGTCAGACGCGGCCCCTGGCCGTCTTAACCTCGCGGCTAAAAAACGGCGCAGCCGGAGTGCAGACCGACATGGGAGCGAAGCATGTTATTTCAAGAGGCGCGCCGGATCACGCGCTCAAGGTATTGCCCCAAAAACACCGGCAGCCCCGGGTCGCCGCAATTTGCAACGTTAAAGCGCATGCGTGTCGTGGGCGACTGCTGCGGTGAAAAGAGGCTGCCTGGCGTGAGTAGAAAACCCGCCTCATGGGCGCTCGCGGCCAGTGCATCAGAATCAACCCCAGTATCGGCCCATAGAAACATCCCCGCGCCTGGCGTCAGAAACAGCTTGAGGCCGGCTTTCTCCAGCATCCTTGCTGCCTTGTCGCGCACGCCATCAAGCCGCGAGCGCAGCCGTTCGACGTGACGCCGGTAATGGCCTTCCGTGAGAATCCGGTACAGCACGCGCTCGTTCAGCTCGGGGGTTGTCATGCCAACCAGCATTTTTTGATCTGCAACGGCCTTCGCCACCATGGGTGAGCAGGCGATAAACCCCACCCGCAAATTGGCTGCCAGAGTCTTTGAAAAGCTGCCCAGATAAATCACCCGCCGCAACTGGTCCAGGCTCGCCAGCCGGGTCGCTGGATAGCCAGGCGGGCACAGGTCGCCGTAGATATCGTCTTCGACCACGATGAAATCGTAAGTCTCGGCCAGTTGCAGGATGCGAAACGCCTGGGCCGCGCTCAGCGAGGTGCCGGTCGGGTTATGCAGCACCGAATTGATCACCAGCATCCTGGGCCGCCAGGTCTGCACCAGCATTTCGAGCGCATCCAGATCGGGGCCGTCGGGCGTATATGGCATGCCAATCAGACGCGCGCCTTGCGAGGCGAAGCGCCCGAACATCTGGAACCAGGCTGGGTCGCCCACGATCACCGCGTCGCCAGGCTGCACATAGAGGCGTGCGATCAGGTCGATGGCTTGAGTGATGCCGGAAACCAGCACGATCTGCTCGGCCGAGGCACCGATTTCCCGCTCTTCGAGCCGGGTTTGCAATTGCTGGCGTAACGGCAAAAACCCTTGCGGAGTGCCAAAGCCCAGCAGTTGCGCTCCGCTTTGACGCCCCAGCGTGCGCAGCGCGCCGGTAATCAGTTCGCCGTCCAGCCAGCGGCTGGGCAGATAGCCAAGCCCAGGGCCTTTTTCCGGCCGCGTCGAAGTCTGCAACATATTGCGCAACAGCCAGACCACATCGAGCGTATCCGAGGCCCCCGTGGCGTCGGCCACCTGGCGCGGCTCGCCTGGCGCGGGGGCAGAAAGCCGCTCACGCACAAAGAAGCCCGAACCGCGGCGTGAATCCAGATACCCCTGGGCCACCAGCCTTTCATAGGCCTCCACCACGGTGAAGCGCGAGACGCCTTTATCCAGCGCCAGCGTGCGGATCGACGGCATGCGCATGCCAGGACGAAACACCCGCTCTTCGATGCGGCGGCGCGCCCATTGCACCAGTTGCTCAACCAGTGTCAGCGGCGAAGCGTCATGAGGAGCGGGAATCAGATCAAGTGGAACGGACATGGCGGGCTCCAAACTGTACAGAAAACTATCGGGCGGATTGTACCGTTACTGTGCCGGTCCGAGCCGTTACATTTGATCGCTCGCAGTCCTGTGACAGCTCCCGTATCAGCTCACCTTGAGGCTTGGCCCGCATGACTGATGTGCTCTGATGCGTACTGCGCGCTGCGTTTTCCCAACCTTTTCTGCCATCGCATTAGCAGGAGTTTTCCAATGAATTCGCGTGAATCCCAGGGCATGTTCCTTGGCCTCATCGGGGTGATGATCTTCAGTCTGACCTTGCCCATGACTCGCATCGTCGTGATGGAATTCCATCCGCTGCTCAATGGCCTTGGCCGGGCGCTGGTCGCGGCGCTCCCCGCCGCCGCGTTGCTGGCGTGGCGGCGTGAACGCTGGCCGACATGGCCGCAGATTAAGAGCCTCGCCGTGATTTCGCTGGGTGTCATCATCGCGTACCCGGTGTTTTCCGCCTGGGCCATGAAAACCGTGCCCGCTTCGCATGGTGCCGTCGTCAACGGTTTGCAGCCACTGTGCGTGGCGCTCTATGCCGCGTGGCTGTCGCATGAGCGGCCCTCCAGAGGGTTCTGGCTCAGTGCTATTGCGGGCAGCGCGATTGTGGTCGGCTTCGCTCTGTACAGCGGGGACGGCACGTTGCGAGCGGGTGACCTGCTGATGCTGGTAGCCGTGGGCATCGGCGCGCTCGGGTATGCAGAAGGCGCGCGGCTCGCACGTCAGATTGGCGGCTGGCAGGTGATCTGCTGGGCCCTTGTGCTGTCCGCCCCGTTTTTACTGCTGCCCGTTGGCTGGCTAGGCTGGCAGCATCATCTGCAACATCCGCAACCGGTCGCCCTGAAAACCTGGCTAGCGTTCGGCTACGTCACGCTGTTCTCGCAGTTCATCGGTTTTTTCGCGTGGTATGCCGGGCTGGCAATGGGGGGCATTGCGCGCGTGGGCCAAGTGCAGTTGCTGCAGATCTTCTTCACGATGGCTTTTTCCGCGCTGTTCTTCGGCGAAAGCGTCGCCTCGTCCACATGGTTATTTGCTGCGGCGGTGGTGATGACGGTGGTGCTGGGCCGCAAGACCAGCATTCGCGTCGCGCCTCAACCCGTTCGCAGCGCATAGCCGCTACCCGTTACGACTCGCGCGATAATGCCAGGGCTTTTGGCCCGCCTCCCGCGCGCCATGCACGGCCCCCGGCGCATTCGCCCTATTCCAGTCACACCCGAGATGACCATGACTCAACCCGATTTTTCTGCAGCTCTTCCGTGGCAGTTGTCTGAACGCGCTCGCAAGCTGACCAGCTCAGCGATTCGTGAAATTCTGAAAATTACCGAGCGGCCCGAAGTCATCTCGTTTGCAGGCGGTCTGCCCGCACCCGCCACCTTTCCGGTTGAGCAAATGCGCGTCGCCGCCGAACGCATCCTGCGCGAAGACGCTAGCGCCGCCTTGCAATACAGCGCCACCGAAGGCTATCTGCCACTACGTGAATGGATCGCCAGGCGTTATTCAAGCGGAGGCGCGCAAATTCGCGCCAGCCAGGTGCTTATCACCACCGGCTCACAACAGGCGCTCGATCTGCTCGGCAAGGTGCTGATCTGTCCGGGCAGCCCTGTGCTGGTCGAAACCCCGACTTATCTAGGCGCGCTGCAATCGTTTTCGATGTACGAACCGCGCTATGTGCAAGTGCCCACCGATGACGACGGCCTGATCGTGTCAGCCCTCACACCGGAACTCACCGCCGGGGCGCGGCTGCTGTACGCACAACCCAACTTCCAGAATCCAACCGGCCGGCGCTTGCCGCTCGCGCGCCGCAAGGCGTTAGCTGAACTAGCCCAGCATGCTGCCTTCCCGGTCATCGAAGACGACCCCTATGGCGCGCTCGACTACGCGGGCGAACCATTGCCTACGATGCTTTCGATGGCACCGGAGCGGATCGTGCATCTGGGCTCATTTTCGAAAGTGCTCGCGCCAGGCTTACGGATTGGCTACATCATTGCACCCGAAGCTTTGCAGTTCAAACTAGTGCAAGCCAAACAAGCCACTGATCTCCACACCCCCAGCTTTACCCAGCGCATCGTGCATGAGGTCGTCAAAGATGGCTTTCTCGATACCCATGTGCCCGCGATCCGGGCGCTCTACCGCGACCAGTGCGCCGCGATGCTGGCCGCGCTCGAACGCTACATGCCAGCTGGCGTGAGCTGGAACCGGCCAGAGGGCGGCATGTTCGTGTGGGTCTCGCTGCCAGGGTCGATCGACAGCATGGCGTTACTCGAAGAGGCCGTGGCGCACAATGTTGCGTTCGTGCCGGGCGGGCCGTTCTATGCCAGCGAGGCCCAGGCCAGCACGCTGCGGCTGTCGTTTGTCACCGTGCCGCCTGCGCAGATCGACGATGGCGTGGCCCGTCTGGCCAAATTGATTCAAGCCCGCCTGTAACACCCGCCATTGCCTGACCAGTCTCATCCTCACTCTCCTACTCGATAAGGACACCGTTATGACCGAAGCTCATGTGAATATTTACGACCGTCTCGAACAACTCGGCATCGAGCTGCCCAACGCCAGCGCTCCGGCTGCCGCTTATGTGATGAGCGCGCAAAGCGGGAATACGGTGTATTTGTCAGGCCATATCGCCAAGCGCGACGGCAAGGTCTGGGCCGGGAAACTCGGTGCCTCGCTGGACACCGAAGAAGGCAAGGCAGCGGCACGGGCCATCGCCATCGACCTGATCGCCACGCTGCACAACCATCTTGGCGACCTGAACCGGGTCACACGCATCGTCAAGCTAATGAGCCTGGTGAATTCAACCTCTGAGTTCACCGAACAACATCTGGTCACCAATGGTGCTTCCGAGCTTGTCGCGGAGGTGTTCGGCGAACGTGGCAAACATGCCCGTTCAGCGTTCGGCGTCGCACAAATTCCACTCGGTGCGTGCGTAGAGATTGAAATGATCGCGGAAGTCAAATAACGTAGCGCCTGCGCCAGTGATTTACTGAGTGCTGCTGAGCAGTTTCGCTTCGTCCCGGTGGCCAGCTTCAAGGCCACCGTCTCCAACCTTCCGTTCCAGACTCCCCCATCCCAGATGCCAGCCTTTACAAACGTGCGTTTTAAACAGGTCGATGTTTTTAGCTCGACTCCGTTCAAGGGCAACCCGCTCGCCGTCGTGTTCGATGCAGATGGCCTGACTTCCGTGCAGATGCAAGCCATCGCCAACTGGACCAATCTGTCCGAAACGGCGTTCCTGTCCAAACCTACCGATCCGCAAGCGGATTATCGTGTGCGCATCTTCACCACCGTCGCCGAGTTGCCGTTTGCTGGCCACCCCACGTTGGGCGCGGCCCATGCGCTGCTCGAAAGCGGCTATCAGCCAAAGCAGGCAGGCAAGCTGGTCCAGCAATGTGGCGCGGGGCTAGTCGATCTTGCCCTGCAAGACAATGGCGACTGGGCCTTCAGCGCGCCCCGGGCTGATGTCACTGCGTTGCCGCCTACCGAATACGACGCCCTCGCTCTCGCGCTGAACAGCGATCAGCTTGATCTCAGCGCCATGCCATGCGCCGTGGATAACGGGGCCTCCTGGCTCGTGGTGCGGATGAAATCAGCTCAGGCCTGCCTGACGCTCACGCCCGAGTCGCTTGAACTCGCCCGCATCACTGCTCGTGTCAATGCGCATGGCATCGCGTTGTACGGCCCGCATGAAGCCGATGGTCCGGCAACGTTCGAGATGCGCTGCCTGCTAACCGGCACCCACGCAGGGCCAACAGGGTTGCTGGAAGACCCGGTCACTGGCAGCGCCAACGCCGCACTGGCTGGCTTGCTCGCGGCGCTCGGCAAAGCCCCCGGCACGCAGTACACCGTGCGGCAGGGCACCGCGCTGGGCCGCGCAGGCAACGTCACCGTGCGCTATGAAAAGAACAGCCCGGTCATCTGGGTCAGCGGCCCAGCGGTGACCATCGTCGATGGCACATTCAAGTGCCCTGTGGCGAAATCGCTCTAACTGGCCTGCCGTTACCTAAGCCCCACTTCAAGCGCGTCTGATACACGCTTGAAGTGGTTCCGGACCGTGTTCCTGCGGCCCGGAACCACTCCCCCGCTGTGATCTCTTTCTGCTTGTCTGCTGGCTACGAGCCACCACGCGTTACCGCACTCGCTGCCTTTCACAAGCATTTAATGCCGCTTGCATGACGCGTTGCGCTGCAGTGTCGCAATCCGGCACATCCTGACGAATCCCTCCAAAAATTTTTACGCTCCAGCGTAATGCCATGCCTCATGGACATTTGCGCTCTGTCACCACACAAATTCCGATAAAGCGCACGTATACCCGAAGCCCTAACACTTTCTAAATTTTTAAGCATTCAGTACCATCAAACACCATCTCAAAAATGGGCTGAGACATCCTGACCAACATGTTCATGCGCGCTGCATGACGTGATTCCGTTGCCCGGCTTCGTGCCGCACGCATCCAATGAAAAATAGTCACCAGACCAGATAAAGCTCTTGCTGCAAGGCATATCAAGCATGGCTCGCCCATCGCACCCGTTTCGCTTTCCCAACGCACGCGCGCTTAAACATAGCCGTGATCCAGGCCCTCCGCGCCGCCGCGCGCTGCTGGCTATTCCGCTGTTGGGTGTGCTGGTGCTGGTATTGCTATGGACCGTGATCTCTACCCGGCTTGCCGTTGAAAAAGAAGCCACCTATCGTGAATCGGTTGCTTCGGCAGCTATTTTGTCGGCGGCGCTTGAACAGCACACCATCAAGGCGATTCATCAGGTTGACCAGATCACCCGCTTCGTGAAGTACGAATTCGAAAAAGCGCCTGAGAAATTCGAGCTGGCCAGCACCATCGAAAAAGGAGTAGTGCCAAGTGAAACGCTGATCCAGGTCTCGTTGATCGACCAGCACGGCATGCTGATGGCGAACACCGAAAGCCCACATATCCAGCCGCTCAATCTCTCCGACCGCGCGCATTTCAAGGTTCATCAGGAACACAACACCGACGAGCTCTATATCAGCAAGCCCGTGCTGGGACGGATCTCAGGCCACTGGACGCTGCAAATGACCCGCCGCCTGAACCATCCCGATGGCTCTTTCGCGGGCGTCGTGGTGGTGTCGGAAGACCCGGCTTACTTCACCAGCGATTTCTACAACAACGCAGCCATTGGCCGTGACGGCGTGATTGCAGTGATTGCTGATAACGGCACCGTGCTCGCGCGCCTGACCGGCAGCGCCGACAACACGAGCGGCACGGGCGGCACCTTTTCTGCGAGCGGCAACTACCCGCCAGTGCAGCCTGTTTCCGGTACCGGCATCGATCCGCTGGACAACGTGAAGCGCATTACCTCGTACCGCCATCTCGACGGTTATCCGCTCGGTGTGATGGTGGGTTTGTCGGAAGCAGAAGAATTCGCTGATTACAATCACACCCGCAAAGTTTATCTTTTGATGGCTAATTTTATCTCGTTCGCCATCATTGCATTTTTTATCGTGAGCACCGGCTTGATCAGCAAATTGCTAGGCCGTGAGCGCGAGATGACTCACCTGACCCAGTACGACTTGTTAACGGGTCTGCACAACCGCTATGCCACGCTGCAGGACCTGCGGCGCGAAGTTGGACAGAGCGGCAATGTGGGACGTCTGGCGCTCCTGTTTATTGATCTGGATAACTTCAAAGCGGTCAACGACACGCTAGGCCATAACGCGGGCGACATCGTGCTGCAAATGACTGCGGCGCGTCTTGGCAGTGCGGTCGAAGGAGAGGGCACATTAAGCCGGGTCGGTGGCGATGAATTTGTCGTCGTGCTGAAAGGCGATGATCTGGAAGCGCGTGCGATCAAACTGGCTGAAGCAGTCGCCGGCGTTTTTGCCCAGCCATTCGCCGTGCGGGGCAACACCTTCGTGTTGCATGCCAGCATCGGCATCGCGCTGCATACCGTGGCTAACGAGAGCGAGATCGACCTGTTGAAAAAAGCCGATCTGGCGATGTATAGCGCGAAGGATTCGGGCAAGAACTGCTATCAGTTTTACGCCCCTCAGCTGTCACACCAGGCCGATCATCTAATGCAGTGGGAGCAGCAGTTACGCATCGCGCTCACGCAAGAGCAGCTTTTTTTAGCCTATCAACCCAAGATCGACCTGACCCGGCGTTGCATTACAGGGTTCGAGGCGCTGGTGCGCTGGAACCATCCGCAGCACGGAGTCATTCCAGCCAGCGAATTTATTCCGGTTGCCGAATCAACTGGACTGATCGTGCCGGTGGGTAGCTTCGTGATTCAGAGCGCGTGCCATCAGCTCGCGCAGTGGCAGCACGAAGGCCAGGATGCGCTGACGCTGGCAGTCAATGTTTCGGCCGTGCAGTTCTGGCGCGGCGATCTGCTCGAGATCGTCGCCCAGGCGATTCGCACAACGGGTATCGCCGCGCATCGGCTTGAACTCGAAATCACCGAGACCGCGATGATGGAATATCCGGAACTCGTCTCCGAGAAAATCATCGCGCTCAAAGCGCTAGGCGTGCGTATCGCACTGGATGACTTCGGCACAGGCTATTCGTCGCTGTCGTATCTGAACCGCTTTTCGGTCGATACGCTGAAAGTGGACCGCTCGTTTATCCAGGCTATTCCAGCCGACCACAGCGTCTGCGTGATGGTCACGGCGATCGTGAATCTGGCGCGCTCGCTCGGGCTAACGGTGGTGGTCGAAGGCACCGAAACCGAAGAGCAGGTTGCGTGGTTAAGCGCACTCGGGCAGATCGAGGCGCAAGGTTTTCTGTTTTCGCGCCCAGTTGCCATCGAAAGCGTACCCGCACTGCTCGAACGGTTTGGCGTCTGTGGCACGCGAGCACCAACCTGCTACGAACTGGAGCGCCAAACCAGCGTTGATGATGACGCTAACGCCAGCCATCAGTCCGCGTAAGCAGCAGAAGGCGCTCGCTCGCGTTCATACGCTCACGCGTTTGCACATTTGCACGCTCAGATTGAGCGTGCGCTACCAAAGCCATTGAAGAACGATTGCGCGTTCGCCTCAAGGCTCTCAAGGTGATAGCCGCCCTCCTGAACAATCGCGGTTGGCAGATTCAGCGCGCCAATCGCCGCGCCTAGACGGCCAAAGCCCTCGGTTGTCACTGCCACCTGGGATTGCGGATCTTCTCGATAGATATCGAAGCCCAGCGCCAGCACCAGCGCATCCGGCTCAAAACGTTTGAGCACGCGCAGTGCTTCGTCTACCCGGTCAAAAAACACCTGCTCAGTAGAACCATGTGGCATCGGGAAATTAACGTTGAAACCATCGCCTGCCCCAGTGCCGCGTTCATCTTCATATCCCGCGACGACCGGATAAAAATTGGTTGGATCGCCATGCACCGACAGATACAGCACATCGTCGCGGCCATAAAAAATCTCCTGCACGCCTTGGCCGTGATGCATGTCGGTATCGAGAATGGCCACGCGCCGGTACTGGCTACGCAGTGACTGCGCGGCAATCGCCGCATTGTTCAGATAGCAGAAACCACCAGCTGCATCCGCACGGGCATGGTGGCCAGGCGGGCGGCACAGCGCATACGTTTCGCGCGCGCCGTCGTTGAGCGCTGCCGCCGCAGCCAGCGCGCTTTGCGCCGACCAGTACGCCGAGCGCCATGTATTCGCGCCGACGGGGCAACTGCCATCGGCCAGATAACGCGCGGCTTGCGCCAGCACGCCACGCAGCGCGTTGGGCTCGCGCACGAAGATGTTCGACATCACTTCGTCGCCCCAGTCATCGGGCATCTGTTTCCAGTTGCTGTGCGCCTCTTCGAGAAAGCGCAGGTAATTCATGTCATGCACTGCCGCGATTGCTGCCGTGCCGAAATCATCCGGCTGGCGCACATCAAAACCTAGCGCCTGGGTCGCGGCCACCAGCCGCGCAGCGCGCTCAGGCACTTCTTGCGGCGTGCGCATCTGGCCGCGTGACAGATAGCTGCGCGGATGGTGCAGCAGTTGTTCAGGATGAAAAAAGGTCTGCATGAATCTTCCTTGTATGTGGGCACCAGACGCGCCTGCAATCTGACTCGGGTGGCTCGGATGGGGCTCAGGCGCTTGCTGCCTATGCCAACGCCGGCACCGCTGCCGTCACACCCGCGCGCGCCAGCACCGCATTCAGCAAAACATCCGCACCACATGTGACATCACCGGGCAATGCGTCTTCTGCTTCGTTGTGCGAGAGACCATCGACGCACGGAATAAACACCATCGCCGTAGGGCAATAACGCGCGAGATGGATCGCGTCATGCCCTGCGCCGCTGACAATCCGTTCGTGCGAATAACCCAGTTGCGCCACGGCATCAGCAACCTGTTCGACGCAGCTCGTATCAAATGGGGTAGCCGGACTGTTCCAGTAAGTGGAAAGCGCCACGCTCACACCGCGCTCCGCCGCGATCTGGGCGAACGCCTCGCGCATCTCACGCTCCAGCACGTCGATCTGCTCATCGTCGGGATGGCGTAAATCCACGCTGAACTTCACCTGCGCGGCAATCGTGTTGCGCGAAGCATTGGCGATGTCGAGCTGGCCAATCGTCACGAGCGCCAACGGAGCATGGCGCGCAATGATCTGTTCCAGCGCCGCCGCCATCTGCGCGCTGGCGAACAGCGCGTCCTTGCGATACGGCATCGGTGTCGTGCCCGCATGCGCCGCCATGCCGCTGACTGCCACATCCAGCCAGCGAATCGCCTGGCCACCTGTGACGATGCCAATCGTGGTGCCATGTGCTTCCAGCACCGGGCCTTGTTCGATATGCGCTTCGAAATACGCATCGACGGGCATGCCCGTTACCGCACGCGTGCCGCGATAGCCGCTGCTATCGAGCGCCTGCGCCAGCGTGATGCCGTCAACATCACGTTTATCCAGCGCCTCGTGCAAAGGCGTGATGCCGGTGAATACCGCTGAGCCGAGCATCGCCGGGGTGAAGCGCGCGCCTTCTTCGTTAGTCCACGAAACGATTTCGAGTGGCTTGCGCGTGGTGATCTGCGCATCGTTTAGCGTGCGCACCAGTTCGAGTGCGGCCAGCACGCCATACACGCCATCAAACCGCCCGCCTTCGGGCTGCGTGTCGAGATGGCTGCCAATCAGCACGGGAGCAGCTTGCGCATCGCTGCCGGGACGCCGCGCGAACAGGTTGCCTACTTCATCAACGCTCACTGTCATGTCCGCCTCGCGGCACCATTGCGCAAACAAGTTGCGCCCGCGGCGGTCTTCATCGCTCAGCGCCAGACGGCGCACACCGCCACGCGGCGTCGCGCCGATCTGCGCCATGTCCATCAAGCTGGCCCACAGGCGTGCACCGTTGCTACGTAACACCTTCGTCATGATCGTTCCTCGCAACAAAACAGGGGGTTAGTCAGTGAGCGCTCAGCGCTTCAGTCACATCGGCACGCTGCGCGCGGCGGGCATCCAGCGCCATGATGCTGACCAGCGAAATGCCCGCGAGGCAGGTATAAAACACCGCCAGCGGCCACCATTGCCCGATAAAACGATGTGCCAGCCAGGTGCCGATCAATGGCGTCAAGCCACCGGCCACCGCACCGCAGACCTGATACGACAACGAGATCGCCGAATACCGCACGCGCGTGGCAAATACGCCGCTGACAAAACCTGCAATCACCGAATAAAAACCCGCCATGCACACCACCGCAAGCGCAATCCCGAGCACCATCGGCACCCGGCTGCCGCTTTGCACCAGCAGAAACATCGGATAAGGCGAGACCATCGCTGCCAAAGCCGCCAGCTTGAGAAAACGCGCGCCACCGATGCGCTCAGCCAGCAACGCGGCGAGCGGCTGCACCAGGAACTGGATGATCGCCACCATAAACAGACAATCGAGAATCAGTGAACGCGAGATGCCGACGTATTGCGTCGTGTAGGCAATCATGAAAGTGTTGGTGAAATACACCCCGGCAATCCCGATCGTGTTCGCGCCAATGCACAGCAGCACGAGGCCCCACGACGAGCGCAGCACTTCCGCCACCGGCAGCTTCACGGTGCGATTGGCCTCCTGCACCTGCTTGAATTCGGGCGATTCATTCACGCCCATGCGAATCAGCACACCCACAATCAGCAGCACCGCGCTGGCCAGAAACGGCAAGCGCCAGCCCCACGCGAGGAAATCCGCCTTGTCGAGCGAGGTCACCGCGCGAAACGCAACCAAAGACAAAATCAAGCCAGCCGGGCTGCCCAGTTGGGCAAACGAGGCAAAGAATGTGCGACGCCCCTTAGGCGCATGCTCGCCCGCCATCAGCACCGCGCCGCCCCACTCACCGCCAACCGCAATGCCCTGCACCACGCGCAGCAGCACCAGCAGCACCGGCGCGAGAATCCCGAGCGTGGCGAAATCTGGCAGCAAACCAATGCAGACAGTGGCGACGCCCATCATCATCAACGTGGTCATCAACGCCTTCTTGCGCCCAATCCGGTCACCCAGGTGGCCAAAAATCACGCCACCTAGAGGCCGCGCGAAAAAGCCCACCGCAAAGGTGCCAAAGGCCGCCATCGTGCTGAGAAACGGATCATGCGAAGGGAAGTACAACTCGCCAAATACCAGCGCGGCAGCAGTGGCATAGATGTAAAAGTCGTACCACTCGATCATCGTGCCGATAAATGCCGCCGTGGCGGCACGTACCGGCTGACGGGTGGAAGAAACAGGCTGAGTCATGTTTGTGAGCTCCTGTGGCATCGAGCAGGCAGCGCCTGGGCCAGATACCGGTGAAATTAATCGCTTCGCGGCAGGTTAATGCCGCGCCACACGTCTATTGCGTGTGTTTTAGCGTGCGTGGGACGTTTATCACCAGCCATAAAGCATTAGTCAAATTTCAAGTTATTATTTCGCATATAAATTTAATTAATACCTATACCGCAAGGTCCCTCAATCATGCGCACCGATATCACCCGTTTTCTGAATGACCGCCTCGACTGGAATCTTTTGCGCACGTATCTCGTCATCATTCAGGAGCGCAGCATCAGCCGCGCGGCCGCCCGGCTGCATGTGACCCAACCGGCCGTAAGCCAGGCGCTAAAGCGGCTCGAAGACACCCTTGAGCGCAAATTGATCGAACGCCGCGGGGCCCAGTTTGAGACTACGCAGGCAGGCACCGAGGTGTACCGCATCGCCAGCGATATCTACGGTGATATCTCGCGCCTCGAAACCGAACTGGACGCGCGCACCGAAAGCATTACCGGTTCGATCCGCCTGCTTAGCGTGAGCCGCATCGAGTCGCCGGTGTACGACGCGTTTCTGGCGGAGTTTCATCGCACGCACGCTCGTATTGAGGTGCAAATCGAAGTCATGCGTTCGTCGGACATCATTTCGTCGCTGCTGCAAAAAACCGCGACCGCCGGGCTAGGGCTGTGCCGCAATCCAGTGGAGAAATTGCAGATAAGCAGTTTTTTGCGCCAGCGTTATGCCTTTTATTGCGGCCGGCACCATCGTTTGTTTGGCCAGACGCAACTGACGATGAGCGACCTGCTCAATGAGAATTTCGTCTCGTTCACCAGCGACCAGATCGGCGACAGCCTCTCGCCGCTCACGGTTTTCCGCGATCAGAAGGGCTTCACCGGGCGCATCGTGGCAGCCTCGCCAAGTCTCGACGAAGTGCGGCGGCTGATTTACGCGGGCTATGGCATTGGCTGCCTGCCGGACCATATCGTGCGCGACGATCTGGCGCGGCAGCGCTTGTGGCCGTTACCGCCGGAGGAGGGGCTAGTGGATGTCGATGTGCATCTGCTGTGGCACCGCGAACGCAAGATGAGCACGGCGGAGCAGACGTTTCTGGAGAGTTTCGAGCGCACGATGCTGCGCTATTCGATGCCGCAGCGGCTCGGGCTGGAGCCGCTGGACGGGGAGTGAAGCTGCGGGTGCGGGTGCGGGTGCGAGTGCGGGTGCGAGTGCGGGTGCGGGTGCGGGTGCGGGTGCGGGTGCGGGTGCGGGTGCGGGTGCGGGTGCGGGTGCGGGTGCGGGTGCGGGTGCGGGTGCGGGTGCGGGTGCGGGTGCGGTTAACGTGCGAGAACCGCGACGCCGATCGTCACGACACCCAGTACGAGATTCACCAGAACCAGTTGGCGCACCGTCCCCACCGCCCGCGCGCCATCAGGCCAGTTCTGCGCTTGCACTGCACGGCGGATGCGCGGAAATACCGCAAAACGGATGTGGCCGAAGATCAGCATCATCACGATGCCAAGACCCGCCATCGTATGCAGTGGCCACGTTGCGTGTGCGCCGCCAGAACAGCTCAGCAGAAATCCGCCCGACAGCAGAATCACCAGTACGGCTACCGCGACCCAGTTGAAAAACCGCCCGAATACTGCTTCCCAAAGTGGCAAACGCAGTTGCGGTGAGAGATCGGCTAACGCAGGGCGCAGGCAAAAGTGGGCGAACACCATGCCGCCGACCCACACTGCAACGCCAAGCAAATGCAGGAAAAAAGCGGCTTTGATCGCATAAATCATGAGGGTCCTAAGTGGGGAAAAAATGTGCTGGGGCAAACATCGGGGGCATCCGAAACACTCGTGGCAATGGACAACCTGCCGCGCGTCGTGAGCGTTTCAAATTTCTGGCGTCTGGCGTCTGGCGTCTGGCGTCTGGCGTCTGGCGTCTGGCGTCTGGCGTCTGGCGTCTGGCGTCTGGCGTCTGGCGTCTGGCGTCTGGCGAATCGCATTCGACTGCTCGCCAAGCGGGCAGTTCCTTTTGTTTTCGAGGTTTCTTCGATCTGTGATCGCCGGGCCACAGCCAGCAAGCTGGCTTCGTCGACAAACCGTTTTTTGTGCGTCGGCTTGGCTTGACCGGGCATGGTCAAGCAAGCGTGCTGCGTGGTCGCTAAAACTCAAACCAGCACAGGCCTCAACCCGGTCACTTTAAGTTTGGTTTCTGGTGCCCGGCCACGGCGCGCCCGCTTGCCGATATGCGGTGCCAGCGCGATGCCCGCCAGAGTTTCTTCCGCAGCCTTGCCACCCCGCCCGGTACCCGTCAGCACGACACCTGCCTGACTGATCGCTAACGCCTGCAGCAAAGGCTCGGCCCCCTCAAGCGCCATCAGCGTCACGCCACGCCCGCCACCGGAGAGCGTTTTGATCTCATCAAGGCCAAACACCAGCAGGCGTCCGCCACCGGAAAGACAAGCCACCGCGCTGGCATCAGGCAGCATCGGCATCGGTGTCAGCGGCACAGCATCCGCATCAATCGTCATGAACGCTTTGCCAGCCTTGACCCGGCTCACCATATCGCCCACCTTCGCCACAAAACCAAAGCCGTTACTCGACGCCAGCAATAACAGTTGATCGGCTGCGGCGGCGTAGTAATGCAAGAGATGTGTGCCACTTTCCAGCTCAATCAGCGAGGTCAACGGCACGCCATCACCACGCCCGCCTGGCAATAAGGCCACCGCCACGGAATACACCCGCCCTTTGCTACCCCATGCAATCAGCGTGTCCGGGGTGCGGCACGGAAATGCCGCGTACAGCCCGTCACCTGCCTTGAACGTGAAGCTCGCCACATCCAGCCCGTGGCCCTTGAGCGCTCGCACCCAACCCTTTTGGGAAACCACCACGGTCACTGGCTCATCGACCACCCGGGCTTCAAAAGTTGCGCGTTTTTCAGGCTGAATCAGCGTACGGCGCGCGTCACCATACTGCTTTGCATCGCCTTCAATTTCTTTGATCAGCAAGCGCTTGAGCGCACTTTCACTACCCAGCAGTTCTTCCAGACGGCTCTTTTCGTCATTGAGTTCTGCCAGTTCTTTTTCGAGTTTGATTTTTTCAAGCCGTGCCAACTGGCGCAAACGAATTTCGAGGATGTCATCGGCCTGGCGCTCGGACAAATCAAACGCGCGCATCAACGCGGTTTTTGCTTCGTCCGATTCACGAATGATGCGAATGACTTCGTCGATATTCAAAAAGACGATCATCCGGCCTTGCAAGATATGAATCCGGTCGTTGACCCTGGCGAGCCGGTGCTGCGTGCGCCGCGTCACCGTGATAACGCGAAAACCAACCCACTCCCGCAGAATCTCCAGCAAACCTTTCTGGCAAGGACGGCCATCCGCACCCACCACAACGAGATTGAGCGATGCATTCGATTCGAGCCCGGTATGCACCAGCAACGAATTAATAAATTCGGTCTGGTCGATGCGGCTCGATTTAGGTTCGAACACGAGCCGCACCGGTGCATCTTTGCCGGACTCATCGCGCACAGCGTCGAGTAATGCGAGCATGGCCTGCTTACCCTCGGCCTGCTCGGGGGTCAGGGTTTTCTTGCCTGGCTTGATCTTGGGATTGGTCTGCTCTTCAATTTCTTCAAGCACTTTCTGGCCCGAAGTATTGGGCGGCAATTCGGTAATCACCAGTTGCCACTGGCCCCGCGCCAGCTCTTCGATTTTCCAGCGCGCCCGCACCTTGAGGCTGCCACGGCCGGTTTCATAAGCGGCAGCAATTTCCGCCTCGCTCGAAATAATCTGGCCGCCACCTGGGAAGTCCGGTCCGGGAATCAGCGGCATCAGTTCTGCATGCGTCATCTTCGGATTGCGGATCAGTGCCACCGCAGCCGCCGCCACCTCACGCAGGTTATGCGATGGGATCTCAGTGGCAAGGCCAACCGCAATGCCCGACGCGCCGTTGAGCAGCACAAACGGCAAGCGGCCCGGCAACAGCTTGGGCTCCTGAAACGAACCATCGTAGTTCGGCATCAGATCAACCGTGCCTTGGCCAATTTCGTCCAGCAGCAGCCTGGCGATGGGCGTCAGACGCGCTTCGGTATAACGCATCGCCGCAGCACCATCACCATCGCGGGAGCCAAAATTGCCCTGCCCGTCAATCAGCGGATAACGCAGCGAAAAATCCTGCGCCAGTCGCACCAGCGCGTCATAGGCGGACTGATCGCCGTGCGGGTGATATTTACCCAGCACATCACCCACGACGCGTGCCGACTTGACTGGCTTCGCGTTATCGCTCAAGCCCATCTCGTTCATCGCATACAGGATGCGGCGCTGAACCGGCTTTTGCCCATCGCAGACGTCTGGCAGCGCACGGCCTTTAACCACGCTAACTGCGTAATCAAGATACGCACGCTCCGCGTAATTGCCGAGCGTCAGAACATCGCTCTCCGGCGTCTCCGGTTCGCTGAAAAAATCAGGCGTATTTGTATCCATCTCGCTTCCGTATCAATTCTGTTGGCCCTGGGACAGGGCGCGCGACTTTACGCGCATAAAGCGCCTTGAAACCTGGGTACTCAGATATCGGCCTCAACATCGTTGCCTTTCTCTTCCAGCCAGCTGCGCCGTGATGCGGCCTCGCCTTTGCCCATCAACATCGTCATCCGGGCCACGGTCATGTCGTAATCCAGCTCGCCCAGCGCGACCGGTGAAAGCCGGCGTGTGTCGGGGTTCATCGTCGTATCCCAGAGCTGCTCGGCATTCATTTCTCCCAGTCCTTTGAAACGGCTAATCGCCCATTGGGTATCACGCACCCCATCTTTGCGCAGCTTGTCGAGAATCGCGTCCAGCTCACCGGCATCCAGCGCATACAGCTTTTGCGCGGGCTTTTTGCCACGCGCGGGCGCATCCACCCGGAACAGCGGCGGCCGCGCGATATGCACGTGACCGAGCTCGATCAGTTGCGGAAAGTGGCGGAAAAACAGCGTGAGCAGCAACACTTGAATATGCGAGCCGTCCACATCAGCGTCCGACAAAATGCAAATCTTGCCGTAGCGCAGATTCGACAGATCCACCGTGTCATCCGGGTTATGCGGATCGACACCGATCGCCACTGAAATATCGTGGACTTCGTTATTTGCAAACAGCCGGTCGCGCTCGGTTTCCCAGGTGTTCAGCACTTTGCCGCGCAACGGCAAGATGGCCTGGAACGACTTGTCGCGGCCCATCTTGGCGGAGCCACCTGCCGAATCACCCTCAACCAGAAACAGTTCATTGCGTTTGATATCGGTCGATTCGCAATCGGTCAGCTTGCCTGGTAGCACCGCCACGCCAGAGCTTTTGCGTTTTTCGACCTTCTGCCCAGCGCGCGTGCGCGCCTGAGCCTGCTTAATTACGAGATCAGCGAGTTTTTTGCCGTGCTCGACATGCTGGTTCAGCCATAGCTCCAGCGCCGGACGCGTAAAGGACGAGACCAGTTTCACCGCGTCACGGCTATTCAGCCGCTCTTTGATCTGCCCTTGAAACTGAGGGTCCAGCACCTTCGCGGACAGCACGAACGAGACGCGGGCAAACACGTCTTCTGCCAGCAGCTTCACGCCTTTGGGCTGGAGGTTATGCATTTCGACAAAACTTTTGACCGCCTGAAACAAGCCATCGCGCAAGCCAGATTCATGCGTGCCACCGGCTGGCGTGGGGATCAGGTTGACGTAGGATTCACGCATCAGCGAGCCCTCTTCGCTCCACGCGACCACCCACGAAGCGCCTTCGCCTTCGGCAAAGGTGTCATCGTTCGAGCGGGTGTTTTCGGCGTAACGCTCGCCTTCGAATAACGGAATCAGTAGCTCAGCGCCGGACATACCTTCCAGCAGATAACCGCGCAAGCCGTCCTCGTACTTCCACGTTTGCTGTTCGCCGCTTTTTTCGTTGACCAGCGTGACTTCAACCCCCGGCAGCAACACGGCCTTGGAGCGCAGCAAGCGTTGCAGCTCGCCTAACGGCAGATTGGGCGAATCAAAATATTGCGGATTAGCCCAGGCGGTCACCCGAGTGCCGGATTTTTTTTCGCCCCGCGTCGCGGCACGCACTGTCAGCGGGCGGACCAGATCGCCATTGGCAAAGCCTAGTTCGGCTACCTTGCCATCGCGCCAGACGGTGACGTCCAGACGCGTAGACAACGCATTGGTCACTGACACGCCAACGCCATGCAACCCACCCGAGAACGTATAAGCCCCTCCAGCAGCCTTGTCGAACTTGCCTCCCGCGTGCAGCCGGGTAAAAACGATTTCGACCACGGGCACGCCTTCTTCGGGATGCAAGCCGAATGGGATGCCACGCCCGTCGTCTTCGACTGAAACAGACTGGTCCGCATGCAGGGTGACAACAATCTGCCGCCCATAGCCCCCGAGCGCTTCGTCGGATGCGTTATCAATCACTTCCTGGATGATGTGCAGCGCGTTTTCAGTGCGCGTATACATGCCGGGCCGCTGCTTGACCGGCTCAAGGCCCTTGAGCACCTTGATCGACGCTTCGCTATAGGCGGCGTTTGGCTTTTTTGTGGACATGGCTTGTTTGCGCTGATCGGGTCAATGTTATCCACAGTGCCTGTGGACAGGTACGTGGACAAGGCGTTGAATATTCGAAAAAAATTAATTGAAACAAGAAGATAAGCAAGCGTGCCTGCCTGATGAGCAGCGCTGTGAGCAGTGCCATCGCCAGCGCGGCTGCGGCTACGGCTACAGCGCTGGGCTTACACCACCCGTGACGCACCGCCACACACCGTGCAGGCCTACTCAAGCGGCAAGTATTTTACTTATTTCAAGATAAAGCGGATTCACTTGCGGCGGCCTTCCAGTTCTTCCCAGCGCTGCAAAACCACCAGCAAGGCTTCGTCGATCTCGCTGTAGCGTGCGGTCAGCCGGGTGCCTTCAGCGGCATCCCGGGCAAAAATCGAACCGTCTTCCAACTGGGCACCAATGCTTTTCTGCTCAGCTTCAAGCGCTTCGATCTGCGCGGGCAGCGCCTCGAGTTCGCGCTGCTCCTTGAACGACAGCTTGGCCGCGCGCGGTGCCGGAGCGTTACGCGCGGCAGCGTCTTTGGCCGGGGCTTCTCTGGCAGCTTCACGCGAAGCCTGCTGTGTCATCTGCTGCGAGCGCTCACGCTGCACTTGCCAGTCAGTAAAACCACCCACGTACTCACGCCATTTGCCATCGCCTTCGGCAGCAATCACCGAAGTCACGACGTTATCCAGAAATGCCCGGTCGTGGCTCACCAGCAGCACCGTGCCGTTGTATTCGGCAAGTAGCTCTTCGAGCAATTCGAGCGTTGGAATATCCAGATCATTGGTGGGCTCGTCCAGCACCAGCACGTTAGCCGGACGGGCAAAAAGACGGGCCAGCAGCAGCCGGTTACGCTCCCCCCCGACAGCGATTTAACCGGCGAACGCGCCCGCTCAGGGGCGAACAGGAAATCGCCCAGATAGCTCATCACGTGTTTTTTCGTGCCGTTGACCTCAACCCACTCACTGCCCGGGCTGATCGTATCGGCGAGGCTTTTCTCCAGATCCAGTTGCGCTCGCATCTGGTCGAAATAAGCCACCTGAAGATTGGTGCCCACGCGGACCTCACCTGCGCTGGGAGCGAGCTCACCCAGAATCATCTTGAGCAGGGTAGTTTTGCCCGCCCCGTTGGGTCCAACAAAGCCAATCTTGTCGCCCCGCATCACGGTCGCGGTAAAGGTATCGACCACCGCGCGTGCGCCATAACGTTTGGACACCTCGGTCAGTTCCGCGACGATCTTGCCAGATTTCTCGCCCTGCCCCACATCCAGCTTGACGTTGCCCTGCGCGTTGCGCCGCTCGGCGCGCTCACCGCGCATTTCCACCAGCCGGGCAATCCGCCCGACACTGCGAGTGCGGCGCGCTTCAACACCCTTGCGAATCCAGATTTCTTCCTGCGCCAGCAACTTGTCGAACTTGTCGTTCTCAACCCGCTCTACTTCCAGTTGCTGCGCCTTGCGCGTTTGATACTCCGAAAAATTGCCCGGGTACGACAGCAGCCGCCCACGGTCGAGATCCACGATGCGCGTGGCCACCCGATCCAGAAACGCGCGGTCGTGAGTAATGAACAGCAACCCCGCGCGCTGGGAAACCAGCAGCTCTTCGAGCCAGCGGATGCCGTCGAAATCAAGGTGATTGGTTGGTTCATCCAGCAGCAGTACATCGGGCTGCACCACTAGCGCACGCGCCAGTGCCACGCGCTTTTGCATGCCGCCAGACAGCGCGCCAATAAGTGCATCGCCATCCAGCCCGATCTGCGCCAGCGTGGTCGACACGCGCGTGCGCCAGTTCCAGGCATCCGAGGTGTCGAGCGACGATTGCAAGGTGTTCATGCGCGCCAGCAAAGCGTCGTGCTCCTCGCCTTCCGCCACGTCGCCCAGCCGGTGAATCACAGCGTCGTACTCGTCCAGCCACGCACGAGCATCGGTCAGCCCAGCCGCCACGGTGTCGAAAACCGACATCGACGCATCGAACTCTGGCTCCTGCGGCACATAGACCGTGGTCAGGTTTTGCTGGCGTGTGACGAGGCCGTCATCCGGGCGAGTCAGTTCGGCGACGATTTTCAGCAATGACGATTTGCCCGCGCCATTGCGGCCAATTAGCCCAACGCGCTCGCCTGCTTCAAGAGAAAAATCCGCGTGATCAAGCAACGCGACGTGACCGAACGCGAGTTGCGCGCCGGTAATGGTATAGAGCGACATGGGAGCCAGAAGGAAACAACGATGAACGGAACTGCGCATTGTACCGGTCATGCCCGGCAAATCTGACTAGCCGGATGGCATAGGCCAAATGGCGGACTTGTCGCGCTGGGGACAATACGCCGAAGATAGCGCTGCTTATGAGCACCCTGCAGCCGAAACCTGCCGCAGCAAAACAAAACGGCCGTGTGGCCGTTTTGCTGTGAACGGTGAAACCAGGCAGTGGTGCCAATTGGTGCCAATCGGTGCCATGCCCACTCACTGCGAGCCGGCATGCTGTGCTGCATTGCCAGCCGGCCCCCTTTGGCCAATCCAGGCAGGTCATACCTGGATTTCAAACTGATTTTTATTACTTCACATGCACAGTAATTGTCTTGCTCATGCCCGGGCCATACGAACGGTGCGCGCCATCACCAAACTGCAAGGTCAGCGTGTGGTCTCCTGGCGGCAAAGTCACATCGGTTTCAGTTTGACCCTTGCCGTAATGCAGCGATTTATCGTTGGCCGGGATCACTTCGCCCTTGGGCAACGGCGCGCCGTCAATCAGCAGATGGTGGTGGCCCGTGCCTTCGGCCAAGGTGCCAGCGGGGACGACCTTCATGCCCTCAACAGCAAACTTCACATGCACTGGGTTAGTCACCGTTGCACCGTTCTGCGGCTCAATAAACGACACGCTCTCAGCACGCGCGATGCCTGACATCACCAGCAACCCAGCACATGCAGCACCGGCCAGCCATTTTTTATTAAACATAGTTTTCTCCTGGATAAATACGGCCTGGCGTGGCACCGCGAGCCTCTCATGCCCACATGCAGCATGGGCCATCAAGGGCATCGCGGCGAGCCCACACCGGTAGGGATGCCGCTGGAATGACCGCGAGCGAAAGCATACACCGCACCCCCCACCCCGCCGTCCACAGCCAGGCCCATACATTCAGTTGCCTGCGACAAAGACCCACACGGGCTTACAGATGAATTCCGCTAAACTAGCGGGCTTGCGTTGCGCCAACAGCGGCCAGCAGCGCGTCTTGACAGACGTCACGCCGTGCAGCCCATGCACAGCGCTTTATTTACATGGAACCCAACGCGTCGTGAGCGAAATCATCGAATATAAAAGCTGGATTTGTTTGATCTGCGGCTGGATCTACAACGAAGAAGAAGGACTCCCGGAAGAAGGTCTCGCCGCTGGCACGCGCTTTTCCGAGATACCCGAAAACTGGCGCTGCCCGTTGTGCGATGTCGGCAAGGCCGAATTCGCCGCGGTCGAATTCTGAGGCTGCTGGCGCACCTTCGGTTTGCTATACTCTGCCGCCTGGCTGGATTGGTAGCCTGGCGACGCTAGGCCAGTTATGTCGCTTGGGCCACCCGATCTGCTCCATTACATGCTTTCCCATCACATGCTTTCTCGCGTCGCCCGGTTTAGCCGGGCGCACGTTTTGGCCCACTCTCTGTAGTTCAATGGATAGAACAGGGTCCTCCTAAGACTCAGATGCAGGTTCGATTCCTGCCAGAGAGGCCAACCGCCTCATCCTCACCCCCACATCACACTGCAGCCTCCCACCGTCTCCGGGCTCGCCCGCGCGGCCCTTGGCACCAAAGCTTGCGGCTCTGGCGCACCATCCCAAATACATCTTCGGCATTATTTTCAAAAAAATCTCCTGGTTGTGGAACGAATTACCGCACGCTTGTTACATAGGTCCAACTGCAGAAAATAGCGAGCGCTCCGCATGCCTCCATCCATTGATTCGCGTAATGCAAACCTAATACCGCCCTTCGTCGCTTCAGGTGGTAGTTCCGCAGATAACCTCGGCAGCGGCCCCTACTCACAAGTGGCCACTGATGGACGCTCGCGCGCGCAGACTGCGTCTTTTGGTTCGTTCGGAGGACGTTTCGAGCCATTGTCAAAAGCAAAAGTGGCCATGCCTGGCGAAATCAGCCGGGCTTCTGGCACGAACAAAAATTCCTCTACAGACACCACGCCAAATTCTTCGGCCGCACCGCTGAAGAACTCGGTCAAGTCGCCCTCAGTCATCCCAAGTGCGTCCAGCGCGAGACCGAAAAGCTCTACTAGCCACGCCGAGCCAGCCGAAACCCCGCAGCGCGCAGTCCCATTTACCGAAGCGGGTCATTTCCATAAGCGTATTAGCCTTCATCTCAAAAGCTTCGGTGCCAAATTAGCTTTGATAGCATTCCCCGTGCTTCGCCTCATTCCATCCGCAAAAGCGCACCTTCAATCGGTGGCGTATCCAGAGCCGACGTCAACGGTCATCAGGCTCGATAAATCTGGCAAACCCGAAAATGCTTATAAGAGAAATCTGAAAGAACTGGAAAAACTGAAAAACAATACAAACCGGCTGTGCAGCAGCCCGAATCTGCATGTCGCCATGAATTTCAAGGTTGAATTGCCACGCCTGCTTTCAAAATTAACTGCCCGCCATAATGGTGCGACCGGTAATGCAGCCGTTGTCTGGATTAAACAATGCACGCCCGTGCAAGTGATTCTCAATTTCTTTTCGGCAAAATCGGCTACAGAAATGGATTTCAGCAATCAATTTTTGTCGAGAATGAACGAAATTCTCGGCGAATATATCGCGTTGCTAGAAGAATATCCGTCCGCTGCAGAGCAAACACAGTCCATCTTTATTAATAGAAAAGACGAAATTCAGCGCCATCTGGGAAACTTGTGCTTCGATATGAAATTGATCGCCACCGAGGCATTGAATAACCGGATAGGCAATCAGGCACACCAGGTCGAAAATGCCACTGGAACCAGCGCCCTTCTTTTCGAAGCTGCTGCTACGGGCATGTCCCTCGCAAAACGCTTACTGACACTGGCACCGCGGGTGGTTTTGTCGCTGACCGGTTTGGGGCAGATAGGTACGGTTGTTACCACCATCGGCCTGATAGCTACCGATATCAACGACGGTACCGACCAGATGCAAAAAAGAACCAGTGTGAATTCCGACTTCGCCAATGCATTTAAAGCACTGCTCGAGGAAGACCCCATAGCAACCAGTGCCTATGAAAAAGCACTGCGTAAATTAATCCGGGTTTCGGGCAAGGAAGGGATTGAATTACTGCAGAAAACTCAAAGCAAGGTTGGTGATTCGGATCTGGCTACTACGTCTGATTTTTCAAAAATGATCTATGCGGTCGAAAAAACCATTACTAACGACCGGCCCGAATCAAAAATTATTAGCGTATTCCGCCTTAAAGAAAAGAGCTGGATAACCGGCAAGATTCGGCAAATATTTGCTGCTGGTCGCTCTCAAAGCGATGAAGCACTGGCAGAAGCATTTCTGGCTGCCAGCGGCAAATATGAAGTATCGAGTGATAAATATAAGCAAGCGATTGACAAACTAAATTTAATAGAAGATGAATTAAGACCAGCTAAGCTCAAGCTCAGTTGGGTGATGGGTGGCGCTACCAGTACCAGTGGCTATCTGGCGCTCGGACTAAAGCTGGCTTCATCCGTAATGACAGGCTGGGGTGCCCTCGCTCTTGCGATCCCTGCACTCATGATGGGACCTATCGGCATCGCTGTTATCTCAATACAACTTGGCTTTTTCGTTACGCAGAAACTAGTCACCTGGTACCGGGACTACAACACCCGCCGGTCGAATGCTTTCCGTGACTACAAGAATCTCCTGCTTAGCCGGCTGCCACTCGAAGAAAGAACAAAGTACATCCCGCTGCGCGAGCAAAAGAAAATCGACAGACGCACCAAGGCGCTCGAAAAGCTGCAGGCGGAAAAGCTCAGCGAGCGCAAGGTTACGGCCACCGATAACGAGCTCCCGCCGGTGCCTGTACCCGCTCGCAAGCTGAGTTCGGTCTCTGTCGCGCCTCTGGCCAAAAACGGCGCGAAACAGGCTACATCAGGCCTGAAGCCAGCAATAACCAGGCTGCCGCGCAGGCCCGCGGTGACTGCGCCCGGCGCGTGACGCATCACACATTCCACCTTGGCGCTACGCATTAATCCACAAATGGACTAATATACAAAAACGTTCATTTGCGGATTAATGCCATGTCTGACGCCGCACCACTCTCCCAGCCTCCCACCGCCTCCCATGCCGAGATGTCCGCCGCCGGGCTGCGGGCCTTCTTCAATATCGCGCACGCTTGGAATCTGAATGCCGAAGAGCAAATCATTCTGCTCGGCGCACCAGGCCGCTCCACCTTCTTTAAATGGAAAGCCGCGCCGCAAAGCGCCCGGCTAGGCCGTGACACGCTTGAGCGTTTGTCGCTGCTGCTCGGCATTTACAAGGCACTGCAAATCCTGCTGCCGCAACCCGCAGCAGCGGATGGCTGGATCAAGCGCCCCAACAGCGCGCCACCATTCGGTGGCCGTCCGGCACTGGAGCGCATGCTGGCAGGCAATATCAGCGATCTCGTGGCGGTGCGCCAGTATCTCGATGCGATGCGTGGCGGCTGGGCATGACCAAAACGCTCTGGCAAGACCGCTGGCCAGCCACACCGCTGGTCTGGCGGCCGGCTTACCGGGTCATTCCAACGCGGTTTCCAGCGGTGAACCTGTTCGACCGGGTCGCCTCAGCGGAAGACTTCGACGCCCTCTATGCGCTCGAAGCCATGACCAACGACCGTCTGCGCACTGAACTCGGCGAGCTGGATCTGGTGCCACGCCACGAACGCTGCTTTGGCCCCGGCTGTGGGCCGATCATGGCGGCCTTCACCCATCTGAATCCGCATGGCAGCCGGTTTTCGGATGGCTCTTACGGGGTGTTTTACTGCGCGCGCTCGCGGGCTACCGCCGTCACCGAGACGCGCTATCACGCCAGCCGCTTTCTCGCCGCTACGCAAGAGGCACCGTTACGTCAGCAAATGCGGCTGTATACGGTGGAAGTGGGGGGCCACGTGGTCGATCTGCGTAACGATGCGACGCAAGATCCGGCGATTTTCGCGCCGGACAGTTACGCTCAAAGCCAGCCGCTCGGGCAAGCAGCGCGTATGGCGGGCGCGCCCGGCATCGCATATCCGTCGGTGCGCGACCCAGCGGGCGAATGCCTCGCTGCTTTCAAAACGACGCTGTTGCGCGCCTGCCATCACGCGGCTTATCTGGAATACAACTGGAACGGCCACGCCATCGACATCGTGTTCGAGTTGCGCCAGGAAGCGCGTTAGCTCCGCGCGAAAGGAGCGATGAAGCCATGCAGCAGTGCCATGTCCAGCCCAGCCCGCTGCATCGCCTCATCTTCTTAATGCGCCCGTAGCGCCTGTACCTGGTCCGCCGTGATCGTGGCTTGCGGGTTGCCGAACTGCTTCGTCACGTAATTTGTCAGCGCGGCGATCTGCTCATTGTTTAGTTGAGCGCCAAACGCGGGCATCAGCACATCGGTTTGCTGGGTCTTGCGCGCTACGCCATTCAGCACCACCAGCGCCAGGTTGTTCGCCTGGCTCGCACCCACCACGGTGTTATGCATCAGCGACGGATAGGCCAATGGCGCGCTCGCGCCTACGCCCTGCCCCGTCCAGTTGTGGCAGCTCGCACAGTTCGCCAGAAACAGCTGGGCCCCATTGATACCCGTCACCGCCTGCCCACGTAACCCGCTGACGGCATCGGCGGGTTGCCCCCACTGGTCGCGCGGCCGGGTTTCACCGCCGCTTACTGGCGGCAGCGAGCGTAGATAAATCGCAATCGAGCGCAAATCGACGCTATCCAGATACTGCGTGCTGCCCGCGACTACCTCGGCCATTGGTCCGGCGGCATTGGCTCGTCCTGGTGCGACACCAGTGGACAGATAACGCATCAGATCGTCCTCGCTCCAGTTGCCAATGCCGCTGTTGCGATCTGGCGTGATGTTGAACGCGTGCCAACCCGCTAGCGTGGCACCTGAAAAGCGCGCGCTCGACTTCAGACCCTGGGTGAAATTGCGGGGCGTATGGCATTCCTCACAGTGCCCCAGCCCTTGCACCAGATACGCCCCCCGGTTCCATTCAGCGCTGTTCTTTGGCTCGGGCACAAAGCGGCCTTCGTCGAAATTGAACAGATTCCAGAACACCATCAGCCAGCGCTGGTTAAACGGAAATGTCAGCGTGCTGGCCGGAGGCGTATAGCGCACCGGCATGACGGTATTCAGATAGGCGCGAATCGCCAGCACATCCTGCTGGGTCACCTTGGTGTATTCCGTGTAAGGGAACGCGGGGTACAGCCGCTCGCCGCGCTTGCCAATGCCTTCGTGCATCGCGCGCAGAAAATCGGTGTTGTCCCAGCGGCCAATGCCGGTTTCCGGGTCGGGGGTGATGTTCGGCGTGTAGATCGTGCCAAACGGGGTGCTGATCGGCACCCCACCGGCAAACGGGCGGCTTTTGTCAGCGGTATGGCAGGCGCTGCAATCTCCGGCGCGAGCGAGGTATTCGCCGCGCTTCACCAGATTGGGGCTCGCCGCCGCGCTCAAGCCGATGCGTGCGGCAAAGGCCCCCAATGTCGCGCGGCTGGCGGTGGTGGGCTCTGCGATGGGGGTGCTGGCAGCGTTGGCGGCCTCAGCAGCACTGGCAGACATAGGCGGCACGGCTGAGCTTGAGCTTGAGCTTGAGCCTGAGCCTGAGCCTGAGCCTGAGCCTGTGCCTGTGCCTGTGCCTGTGCCTGTGCCTGTGCCTGAGCCTGTGCCTGTGCCTGTGCCTGAGCCTGTGCCTGAGCCTGTGCCTGTGCCTGTGCCTGTGCCTGTGCCTGTGCCTGTGCCTGTGCCTGTGCCTGTGCCTGTGCCTGTGCCTGTGCCTGTGCCTGTGCCTGTGCCTGTGCCTGTGCCTGTGCCTGTGCCTGTGCCTGAAGCAGAAGCAGAAGCAGAAACCACCGCATGCTCAGCGAATGCCGCCGTCACCGGCACCATGCTGACCGGCTGCGCGGGGCCGAACCACGCATGCCAGGTCAAATACAGCGCAAACAGCAGAAAAATCGCCGCCAGCAACCCGCGTTGGGTGCGGCGGCGCTGAGCGCTCGCACTGGTGGGCGGCACGCGAGACGGTCGTTGCGTCATGGTGAATCTCCGTCAGGGTTGGGCTTAAAGTTCGCGCTTGAGCTGAGCGGCCAGCTTCAGCGACAGCGCTGCGATAGTCAGCGTGCAGTTCACCGAGGCAGCGCTCGGCATCACTCCGCTGCCTGCAACAAAAAGATTGGCGTGATCGTGCGTGCGGCAATCCGCATCGACCACCGAATCATCCGGGTCGTGGCCCATGATCGTCGTGCCCATGATGTGATTGTTCGGCGCGAAGGTATCGTCGAAACGCACCTCGGTGCCCCCCAGCAGCCCAGCGATCTGCGCGTAAAGCTCGCGGGTGTTGGCCGCGCTCTTTTTCACGTAATCGTTGATCGAGTAGTAGATCTCCGGCTGTGGAATACCTAGCGCGTCCTTGTGTTCCGTGGAAGGCACGATCCGGTTGCGCGCTTCGGCCAGATGCTCATGAAAGCTGTTGATCGAGAGCGTGCGGGCGGAGCGTTCGCGGATTTGCCGCTCCAGTTCGGCCCCGCTCAAGCCTTGCCGCAATAGCTCAGCACTCACGGCCATGGTCGAGATCGCGTTCGACAGGTGCAGTTTTTTCGCCGCGTACTCCGAACGAAACGCGCCATCGCGGAAGTTAACGATCGAGGTCATCTCCATCGGCCCGCGCCCAGGCCAAAGCGCTTCGCGGGCGAGAAAGGTGACGCCCGTGCCGGGATGGTCCATCAGGTTGCGGCCCACCTGATCGGAGCGGTTGCCAATGCCTTTAGGCCAGGCATCGGAGGTCGATATCAGCATTAGTTTCGGGGTTTCGATGCCATTGGCGGCCAGCACGAACATCTTGCCGCTCACGCGGGTGCTGTTGCCACTCGGATCCTTGAAATGCACCGCGTTGATGAGCCCTTTGCTATCGGCTTCGATGCGGTACACCACGGCTTGCGTGAGTAGCCTGGCACCGGCCTGTTCGGCCTTTTCGACATGCATCACGCCGTTGTACATCGCGCCAATCGGGCAAATCGGCATGCAGTTGTTATTGCCGCAGCAAGTCGGGCGAGCGTCGTAGGGACGGCTGTTACGCGCCACCGGCTCCGGCACAACATTGAAGCCATGGGGCTGAAGCACGTCGGTAAAGCGCTGGTCCAGATACGACAGCGGCAAGGCCGCCATGGGATAGGGCTGCGCCCTCGGCGAGCCCAGATCAATCAGGCTGTCCGGGCCGGAGACACCCAGTTGCACTTCGGCGGCGTAATACCACGGCTCAAGCACTTCATACGCATAGGGCCAGTCGCGCCCCACGCCATAGCGCTTGTGCAATTCGAAATCCGACGGCAGCAGACGCCACGCCGCAGCGGCCCAGTGCCAGGTGGTACCGCCCACCAGCCGCAAATATTGTGAGTTGTACGGGTAATCGCCTTTCTGGATCAGATATTTGTTAGCGGGCGAATACTCGGGATGGGGTGCGTAAGGCAGCGACGGATAAGGCGTGGTGAAGTCGCTTTTAACCGGCGAATTGCGGAAGTTTTCCACGATTTGCCAGCGCGGAATGCGCCGTCCGGCTTCGAGCATCATGACCGAGGCACCCGCTAGCGCCATCTGGTGCGCAACCAGCGCACCCGCCACGCCGGAGCCAACTACCACGACATCGGCCGAATAAGAATTTGCCATGCTTGCCCTCTTTGGCTGGCTGAATACGGTGAGGTATCTGGAGTGTTGTGTTGAACAGGTAACGCAGCGCGCACCGGTTCGGTTAACTCTGCCCGGGCTTCTGCGTCCAGTAGAACGGCACATCGCGGCAGTACGACGGAATAGTCAGCACGTCTAGCACCGGCGCAAACATCAGGGCCTGCTCAAACGCCACGACCCGGGTCGTGAGGTGCTTGCCGACCAGCCCCAGGTACCACGCCTGCAAGATCGCCCGGGCGGGTGCCAGCAGTTCTGGCTGACTGGCTTGCAACGCTTGCATCACGGTGTCCGAGGGCGTACCGCGATGATTTTCAAGCCAGCGCTCAAGCACACCGACATCGCGCGTGAACTGGCGCTCGGCCTTGCTTAGCGCGGTGTAAATCCGCTGGGCCAGCACCAGGTTGAAGTCGCTGCGGCCGCTCAGTTGCCGGGACACGCTGAGAAATGCGACATAGCTACTGTCAGATAGGCCGGCGGCCCAAGCGGGCTTAAGGCTGAAGCCTCCCGCAGCCAGCGTGAAAGCGAGCACGGCGGCCGACGCGCCAGCGCCAAGCAGCCAGCGGCGGCGCATGGAAGCAATGGAAGAAGCGGGGGAAACAGGGGGAAACGCAGGCAATGCAGAAGCAGGCGGCGCTGAAGCAATGGGGGGGCGCGCGCCGCGCGGGTCTTGCTGAACCTCTGCCATAGGGGCTCCCGATAATGAACCGGACCTGACAGGCAAAGGGCGCACGAACCCGCTGGTCCGCTGCTGACGGCTGACGGCTGACGGCTGACGGCTGACGGCTGATGGCGGACGGCTATCAGCTGGCGGCACACGGGCGTGTCCCCTCGCCAGTCTCTCAGTGACGGCGTTGTTTATTGTTGGATCGTTGGATCGCTTGCTCGAACCGCCAGGCCA
Source organism: Paraburkholderia bonniea (assembly GCF_009455625.1). Lineage (NCBI taxonomy): Bacteria > Pseudomonadati > Pseudomonadota > Betaproteobacteria > Burkholderiales > Burkholderiaceae > Paraburkholderia > Paraburkholderia bonniea. The sequence goes on from NZ_QPEQ01000002.1 coordinate 767,607, forward strand.
GCGGCGCGATGCGCAGGACTATAACCGCGGTGCCCGCTTTAGACAATTCAGCCAAAACCCGCGCGGTAGAATCCGCGCAGCGGCCAGACACGCCCGGCTGCACCACCAGCGCCCCCTCCTTTCAGGCACACATGAATCTCTATCCACAGGTGCTTCGCAACCGTCCGCGCATGCTGGCGGGCCTGGTCATCGGGCTTGCCGCATCGCTGGGCCTCGCCTCGGCGTCGATGCGCCCGTTGCTGCGCGGGCTCATCGCGTGGGACATCGCGGTGTGGTCGTATCTGATGCTGATCTGGGTACATATGGCGCGGGCGCATCACGATGAGGTGCGTCAGTTCGCCATCCGCGAAGACCGGAATGCCGGGGTGGCGCTCGTGGTGATCTGCGTCGCCACCGTGGCCAGCATCGCGGCCATCGTGCTCGAACTGGCGGCCGTGAAAACCATGGGGCGAACCTCTGGGGTCACGCATTCGCTGCTCACTGGCGTCACGCTGATCGGTGCCTGGTTCTTGATTCCCACGCTCTTCACGCTGCATTACGCCCGGCTTTACTACGGCAGCGCAGCAGAGGAAACCGCGCTGCACTTTCCCGACCGCAAGCTCGAACCCAATTACTGGGATTTCCTCTATTTCTCCTTCACCATCGCGGTGGCCTCGCAAACCGCTGATGTCGTGCTGCGTTCACGCTCGATTCGGCGTGCCGTGCTGGCGCAATCCATCCTCTCGTTCTATTTCAATGTCGCCGTGCTGGGCTTGTGCGTGAATATCGCGGCGGGCTTGCTCGGCTCCTAACCAGGCTAGCGCAGACAAACGCACACTCCGCTTCAGCCAACCCATCCGCCAGCCACACGCTTTCCCGCCTTACCGTGTAAAAGCCGGCCGCTCATTCGCGCTTTTACACGTCAACGCTGCAGCACACGCGCTCGCGTAGCGCGCCACCGCCTCCTCTCTCGCCCCCGCCCCGCTCCGTTCAGCGCCGCTTTGCGACGCAACTGGCACAGCACTTGCTGGCTATCAGGTTTTGCCTTGGACCACGATCCTTCAGCAATCCGGCAGCGCGGCATCACGCCGCTGCACAGGCTGCTTTGCACTAGATTGATTCATACCCGGTTGCAAGTTGGGTTTAGCCGGGAGCCACACGCGCACGCCGGTGCTGCTGTTTGCCGCGCCGGTGAACCTGGAAACTGCCGATGGACTCTCCTCATGTGCGTCATCCTCGTCAGGCAACCGCCGATACGGCCCATGCCACTTCGTCTCACGCCCGCCAGCCGCGTCTGAATCCGCGCCGCAAACCCTCTCTGCTCAAAGGCGATCCGCTCTGGTACAAGGACGCGATCATTTATCAGGTTCATGTGAAATCGTTTTTCGATGCGAATAACGATGGCATTGGCGATTTCTCCGGCCTGCTGGCCAAACTCGATTACATCGTTGAGCTAGGCGTCAATGCGATCTGGCTGCTGCCGTTTTACCCATCGCCGCGCCGCGATGACGGCTACGACATCGCAGATTACCGTGGCGTTCATCCCGACTACGGCCAACTGGCAGACGTCAAACGTTTCATTCAAGCAGCCCATGCGCGGGGGATCCGGGTCATCACTGAGCTGGTCATCAACCACACCTCCGACCAGCATCCGTGGTTTCAGCGCGCGCGCCACGCCAAGCCCGGATCGAGTCATCGCAACTATTACGTTTGGTCCGATACCGATACGAAATACGCAGGCACCCGCATCATCTTCATTGATACCGAGCCCTCGAACTGGACTCATGACCCGGTAGCAGGCGCGTATTACTGGCACCGCTTCTACTCGCACCAGCCCGACCTGAATTTCGATAATCCAGCGGTGCTGCGCGAAGTGCTGCAAGTGATGCGTTTCTGGCTGGATCTGGGGATTGACGGACTGCGGCTGGATGCCGTGCCGTATCTGGTGGAGCGCGAAGGCACCAGCAACGAGAACCTGCCCGAAACCCACGCGGTGCTCAAACAGATTCGCGCGGCCATCGATGCCGATTACCCAGACTGCATGTTGCTGGCAGAAGCCAATCAGTGGCCCGAAGACGTGCAGGAATATTTCGGCAACGAAGATGAATGCCATATGGCGTTTCATTTCCCGCTGATGCCGCGGATCTACATGGCGCTCGCCAGCGAAGACCGCTTTCCGATCACCGACATCATGCGGCAGACGCCCGAGCTGCCCGAGTCCTGCCAATGGGCGATCTTTTTGCGCAACCACGATGAGCTGACGCTAGAAATGGTCACCGATTCCGAGCGCGACTATCTCTGGAACACCTACGCCAGCGACCGCCGCGCCCGGCTCAACCTCGGTATCCGTCGACGTCTCGCGCCGCTGATGGAGCGCGACCGGCGCCGGATCGAACTGATCAACTCGCTGCTGCTCTCGATGCCTGGCACACCCGTGATCTATTACGGCGATGAACTCGGCATGGGCGACAACATCCACCTCGGTGACCGCGATGGCGTGCGCACCCCGATGCAATGGTCTTCCGACCGCAACGGCGGCTTTTCCCGCGCCGACCCTGAACAACTGGTCCTGCCACCAGTGATGGGGGCGCTGTACGGCTTCGATGCAGTCAACGTCGAAGCGCAAAGCCGCGACCCGCATTCGCTGCTCAACTGGACCCGCCGCATGCTCGCCACCCGCCGCAGCCGAGGCGCATTCGGCCGGGGCAGCAGCCGTTTTTTGCGGCCCGCGAACCGCAAAATCCTCGCGTACTTGCGCGAAATGCCCGGCGAGCCGCCCATTCTGTGCGTGGCCAATCTGTCACGCGCGCCGCAGGCCGTCGAGCTGGACCTGGCCGAATTCGCAGGTGCCGTGCCGATCGAAATGACCGCTGATTCAGTGTTTCCCGCGATTAGTTCGTTGGCCTACGTCATGACTTTTCCGCCGTATGGCTTCATGTGGTTTTCGCTGTGTCAGGAAGAGCAGCGCCCGGCATGGAGCAACGCGCCCCCTGATCCGTTACCAGAATTCGCCACGATCGTGATCCGCGAAGGCCAGACCGGGCCGACCCCGGAAAACGTGCGCTTGCTTGAATCGGAAGTGCTGCCGTCGTGGCTGATGCGCCGCCGCTGGTTTGTCTCACACGGGCACACGCTTGACAGCGTGCGCCTTGCCGCGTTGACCACCATGCCGGAAGCGGGCTTTGCCTTCACCGAAATTGAAGCCACCGCAGGCGGGCATACCGGGCGTTATCTGGTGCCGCTGGCGATCACCTGGGGCAGCGACACCACCACGCCTCTGTTTATCCAGCTCGCACTGGCCCGGGTGCGGCGCAACCGCACGATCGGTCATCTGACCGATGCGTTCTCGCTGCCGCAGTTCGCACATGGCGTGCTGCGCGGGCTGCAACAGCGCGCGGTGATCCCCACCGTGCAAAAGAATGAAATCCGCTTCATCCCGGCCGATGCTTTCGACACCCTTGATCTGGCCGATCCGGAGGCCCCGCCTGCGATCCGCTGGATCGCCGCCGAACAGCGCAACAGCGTGCTGGTGGTAGCCGATACCGCTGTGCTCAAGCTCATGCGGCGGGTGCAAGGCGGCACGCATCCAGAGGCGGAAATCAGCCGCTATCTGACCCAGGTGGGCTACGCCAATAGCGCGCCGTTGTATGGCGAAGTGGTGCGGGTCGATCCAGCGGGTGTGCCGCATACCCTTGCCGTGCTGCAAGGCTTTATCGAGAACCAGGGCGATGCCTGGAACTGGGCCTTCGACTATTTGCGCCGCGCGGTCGAGGAACTCGCGCTGATGCCCGACGGCAGCGATGCGGCACCAGACCGGGCAGGCGAGATGCAAGCCATCGACGGCTATTGCACCTTCGCTGGGGTGATCGGCAAACGTCTTGGCGAGTTGCATGTCGCGTTGAGTGGCGGTGGCGGTGGCGGTGGCGGTGGCGGTGGCCGTGGCGACGGCAAGAGCCAACGCCACGGCAGCGTTCAGCCGCACACACAAACGCAGGCGAGCCCAGCCGCCCAGACATCGGCGTTTAGCACCGAACCCGCCAGCGCCGGGCAAGTACAAGGCTGGATCGACGAAGCACAACAGACGCTGAGCGCAGCACTCGACCTGCTGGCTGAGCACCTCAACGCAGAATCGCTCAGCGGCGAAACCCGCGACCTCGCACGCAGCTTGCTGGCCCGGCGCGAAGCGCTCATCCGCGCGCTGGCGCAGCATCTGCCCGCTGCCCCCGCCGCGTGGTGCCAGCGCATTCATGGCGACTTTCATCTCGGACAAGTGCTGATGGCCCAAGGTGACGCGTTTCTGATTGATTTCGAAGGCGATGTCAGCACGCCACTCGACACCCGGCGGCAAAAAACCAGCCCGTTGCGTGACGTCGCGGGGCTGCTGCGTTCACTCTCATATGCCAGCGCAGCCGCCCATTCGACCCTGGATCACACCTCGCAAGCCGCAGCACAACGCAAACGCGTGCTGTTCGAGCGCTTTAACCGCAAAGCCGCCGAGTGCTTTTTGCAGCACTACCGCAGCGCCGTCGCGCACGTCACGCATCCCTGCGTCGCCGCCCACGCCCACGCCGCGCTGCTCGACGTATTCCTGATCGGCCGGGCCGCCCGTGAAATCTGCGATGAAGCCGTGCAACGCCCCGGCTGGCTGGGTCTACCGGTGCATGGCCTCGCCACGCTCGCCAGCCAGTTACTAGGCGACGTTGAGGACCAAGACCAGGAACCCGGCGACGCATCGGCTGCCTCGCCTGCAGCACCCGTGCCTCCCGTGCCCCCCCTGCCCCCATCAACCAAAGGGTGAGCCAGCATGTTTGAATGCCCGATTGACCATCACGCCCAGCACTACGCGCACTGCCTGCCATTCGGCGCGCAACTGATTGGCGCGGCCAGCGCCGCGCCGCGCACACGCTTTCGCTTCTGGGCCCCCTCCTGCAAAACCGTGCAGCTCGAAATCGAACAAGGCCCAGCCCGGACGGCCCTGCTCGACATGCATCCCAGCGGCGGCGGCTGGTTCGAAGGCGAAGCCCACTGCGGCGCAGGCACGCTCTACCGTTACCGGCTCGATGGCGCGCTAGCTGTGCCAGACCCAGCCTCACGCTTTCAGCCACGCGATACCCACGGCCCCAGCGAAGTGCTTGATCCACGCGCCTACACCTGGCAGCACGCGCACTGGCATGGCAGGCCATGGGAAGAGACCGTGCTGTATGAACTGCACGTCGGCGCGCTTGGCGGCTATGCCGGCGTGATGCAGCGGCTGCCCGCGCTCGCCCAGTTAGGCGTGACCGCACTCGAACTCATGCCGCTGAACGACTTCTCCGGCCAGCGCAACTGGGGCTATGACGGCGTGCTGCCCTACGCGCCCGATTCCGCCTATGGCCGCCCCGACGAACTCAAAGCGCTGATTGATGCCGCTCACGGGCTCGGTCTGATGATGATTCTCGATGTGGTCTACAACCACTTCGGCCCGGACGGCAACTATTTGCCGCATTATGCCCAGCCGTTTTTCCGCGCTGGCGAACCCACACCATGGGGGGCAGCAATCGACTTCGAGCGCATGGAAGTGCGCGACTTCTTCTGTGACAACGCGCTGTACTGGCTCAACGAATATCGCTTCGATGGCCTGCGCTTCGACGCCGTGCAAGCCATCGACAACGATGACTGGCTCAGCGAGCTATCGCGCCACCTGCATGCCAGCGTCGAACACGGGCGGCACATACACCTGATTCTGGAAAACGAACGCAAGACGCTTAGCCTGCTGCAACAGGACTTCGACGCGCAATGGAACGACGACGCGCATCACGCGCTACACGTGCTGCTGACCGGCGAAACCGGCGGCAACTACCACGCGTTTGCTGAACAGCCAGTGCAGCACCTGGCGCAGGTGCTCAGCGCGGGTTTCGCGTTTCCGGGCGAAGTGGCATCCACGCGGGGTGAGTGGGGTGAACCTGTTGAGCGGGGTGGGCGTGATGAGCGGGGTGAGCGGGGTGAGCGGGGTGAGCGGGGTGAGCGGGATGAGCGGGATGAGCGGGGTGAGCGGGATGAGCCAAACACCCTCTCTGAACCCCGCCTGCCTGACGCATCATCCAGCCAGCCCAACCTGTCCAGCGCCGATCTGCCCCCCAGCGCCTTCGTGATGTATCTGCAGAACCACGACCAGATCGGCAACCGCGCATTCGGTGAACGCCTGCCCTCGCTCTGCGCTCCTGAGGCGCTGCGCGCCGCCACTGCGCTGATGCTGCTGTCCCCCCACATTCCGCTGCTGTTTATGGATGAAGAACATGGCTCGACCCAGCCCTTCCTGTTTTTCACCGATTACCCCGAAGCCCTCGCGCAAGCCGTGCGCAACGGACGCCGTCAGGAATTCGCCCGCTTCTCGCCAGACAGCCCCATCGACGCCCGCACGCCTCTGCCCGATCCCAACGACCCACACACTTTTACCGCCTCGTGCCCGCCGCCCGACGAAACCGCGCTCCCCCCCACCGAAGCCCACACTCGCCAGACATGGCGTCACTTCTATCAATCTGCGCTAGCGGTACGGGCCAAGCTCATCGCACCACGCCTGACGGAAGCCCGGGCCCTAGGCGTGCAAGTGCTGGGCGATCCCACCCAAAGCAAAGCACTGCTCGCGCGCTGGCAGCTCTGCGATGGCGCAACCCTGTCGCTCGCACTCAATCTGGACTCTCAAGCGATTCCATTCCCCCACACGCCCCCCGGCAAAGTGATCTTCGAAACCCCCGCCCGCGCCCGCGATCAGTTAAACGCCCAGACGCTCGCGGGCCACACCTGCCTTGCCTGGCTGACCGGCGACGTCAACACCTACGCCTGCGGCCATGACACCCGCCTGATTCACCCACGGGAGTGGCACGAATGAGCCTGCCGAATCAAGCAAAAGCCACCCTCGACACCCTCGCCGAACACGCCGGCCTGCAACTCGAATGGGAAGACGCGCAACACGTCACGCACCGCGTCAGCCCAGACACCCTCGCGTGCCTGCTGGAACAGCTGGGCCTGCCATGCCGCAGCAACGCACAGATCCGCCAAAGCAGCGCACTGCTCGCCGCCGAACACCATCACCGCCACCTGCCACCGTTGCTGACCGCTGAATGCGAACGCGGCATCGCCCTGCCACCCAATGCGCTAAGCACCGGGAGCCGCTACCAGATCGAGCTGGAAAGCGGCACGGTGATTGACGGCCACTTCACCGTGCCCAAAGGTGAAAGCGCTTTGCTCGCACCGGTGAGCGAGCCGGGCTATCACACGCTGGTGTGGCACGAGCAGCGCGTGACGCTGGCGGTCGCACCCGCCCGCGCGTACACCGTGGCCGACGCATGGCGCGCCACCGGTGACATGCAAGCGCCACCGCCACTCTGGGGTCTCAGCGCGCAGCTGTATGGCTTGCGGCGCGATGGCGGCAGAGGCGGTGGCGGTGGCGGTGGCGGTGGCGGTGGCGGTGGCGGTGGCGGTGGCGGTGGCGACGGTGGCATAGGCGACTACACCGCGCTCGCCGAACTCGCCAGTCATAGCGCCCGGCACGGCGCGCATGCACTCGCCGTCAGCCCAACGCATGCGATGTTCAGCGCGCTAGCGCAAAATTTCAGCCCGTATTCGCCCTCATCACGGCTATGGCTGAACGTGCTGCATATCGACCCCGCCGCGCTGTTTGGCACCGCTGCCGTCCACGCCGCACTCGACACGCTGCACGCCCATGACGCGTGGGCGCGCTGCGAAGCCCAGCCATTGCTCGACTGGACCACCGCCGCGACGCTACGGCTCAAGGTGTTACGGCTGTTGTTCGAACGCTTTTGCGCCAGCGCCTCCGCCACCGAACGCGCTGCCCTGGATGCGTTTCGTACACGAGGCGGCCAGGCGCTCCAGGATCACGCCCGCTTTGAAGCCCTGCAAGCGTTCCATCTCGCCCATGGTGCCAGCGGCGACTGGCATCACTGGAGCGCCGCCCTACGCGATCCACGCCAGGCCGCCGTGACAACGTTTGCCCACGAACATCCCTTCGAAGTCGAATTTCATCTATTCCTGCAATGGCTTGCTGCCCAGGGGCTAGACGAAGCCCAGCGCCGCGCCCGCGCAGACGGGATGGCGCTCGGGCTGATTGCAGATCTGGCGGTAGGTTGCGACGGCACAGGCAGCCACGCATGGGCGTGCGGCAGCGAGATGCTCGACGGCGTATCCATTGGCGCACCGCCCGATCCGATGAACCAGCTAGGCCAGGCATGGGGGCTGACGACGTTTTCACCACGCGCGATGCGGCACCAGGGATTTGCCGGTTTTATCGACCTGTTGCGCGCGAGCTTCGCCCATGCAGGCGGCGTGCGGATCGACCACATTCTCGGCTTACGCCGCCTGTGGCTCGTGCCACAAGGCGCATCGGCTATTGCAGGTGCGTATTTGCGCTATCCGCTGGAAGACTTGCTACGGCTCATCACGCTGGAATCGTGGCGTCATCGCGCGGTGGTGATTGGCGAAGACCTCGGCACCGTACCAGCGGGGTTCCGGCAACGGCTCGCAGCCCACGGCATCGCCGGGATACGCACGCTGTGGCTGGAGCGCAGCGAACCCGGCCCAGGCTTTCTAACACCCGAGGCATGGGGCCACGAAGCCATTGCGACCACCACCACACACGATCTACCGACCCTCGCTGGCTGGTGGGCTGGCCGCGATATTGCGTGGCGCAGCGAGTGCGGGCAATTGCCTGAGCGGGTTGACGGTCAGGACGCGGCAGTGGCCGCCCAGGCTGAACGGGCGCAAGAACGAGCCGCGCTTTGGGGCGCGTTGCGTCAGGCTGGGATGGTGCTGGGGGCGGGGCATGAGTCGGTGTCGGGCTCGGGGCATGAGCCAATGCCGGGCTCAGGGCATGAGCCAATGCCAAAGCCGCTTCATGAGCCATCGCGTGAGATAGCGCATGAGCCAGCTCATGAAACGGCTCCAGCACTGGCACGCGATGATGACGAAACCGCGCTACCCAGGCACGCGCCCATTGATGCGGCGTTGGCCTTTGTCGCTTCAACACCTGCGCCGCTGGCGCTGTTTCCGCTCGAAGACCTGCTTGGGCTGGTCGAACAACCCAATTTGCCCGGCACCGTGGATCACCATCCAAACTGGCGCAGACGGTTAAATGTGCCGGTCGGGGCTCTGTTTGAACAACCGGAAGTGGCTAGACGGTTAGTTGCGATTCGACGATGGCGGAGGGGATGAGGTCTGCAGGCCCGTGAGATTCGACGCGTTCCCCTCATCGGTTGCGCTGATTCGTCCGTCGCCGCTTGCGGCCACCGTCGAGCCTGCCGCCACCAGCGTGCCGCGCGTGTTGTCGAAGCGGTCCGCGACCGTCACACAGCTGGGCACACGGTGCAAGTTCTCCAGCGCCGGTTCGATGCCGCACAGGTTCAACGGGTCACCACGGCGGACAGACACCGCGTTTCATGTCGTCGCGCGTTTGCGTTCCTGCGCAGCAGGTTCAGGCAACACCTGCGCGACTGCCATTAGCGGTGTTAGCAATCCATACACCGCCCGCCATGCGCGCTGGCGATGTAAACATCCGTGCTTCCTCCTGCCCTGCTCTATGTCTCCTGCCTCACGCTATACGCGCTGCCCTTACACCAGGCGTGATTAATTATTGATATCGGAATAACCATTCTTTTTACTGGAATAATCGCCATCAACCAATAAATCCCGGCGCTCAAAAACTGGAGAAAAGAGCACATCGCCTTCAGTCGCATTATGAAGTGACGCGTCTTCTCTGGCTTCCGGTATATCAGTAGAAATTGCTGCAGATGTTTGAACTGGTTTTAGCCAAACTTGATTAAATAGAAAATCTTCTTTATCAGGCCGCAGCATTTTCCACATTAAAAACATAGAACTTGCTGCAATGAGAATGATTAACGCGCCTTGCTGCCAGTGTTTCATAAATAAATCCCGATGACTGTATAGCCAGATTGAAAATCTTGAAATGAATTTATTAATATGTAACGACCTAAGATTTTCCAGCAATCAGGGTATTTACCTAAATTAATGCCGCTCACTTATAAACTATTGCCAAATGAAGTTTAGTGTCTGCTAACTTTCTGCCTTGTTTTATCTGACGTTGAACAGCGCATCCCCGTTTCAGGAGTTTTTGCATGAGTACCGCCTTTCCACCACCGCTTCCGTCCGCCCCCCCTTCCCGCCCTGCAACCTCGTCTGCGGCCCAGGCCCGGCGCGCGCGCCAAGCCGCGCTCGGCAGTTTTGTTGGGGCGGTGGTCGACTGGTATGACTTCCTGCTGTACGGCATCGTCGCCGCGCTGGTGTTCAACACCGAATTCTTCCCACAGATCAGCCCGGCCATGGGCACGCTCGCGGCCTTCGCCACCTTCGGCGTCGGCTTCCTGTTTCGTCCGTTGGGCGGCTTCGTGTTTGGCCACTATGGCGACCGCCTCGGACGCAAACGGATGCTGGTGCTCACCGTGTTGCTGATGGGCCTGTCCACCGCGTTAATCGGTTTGCTGCCACCGTTTGCCGTAATCGGCTGGTGGGCACCGGTGCTGCTCGTGACGTTGCGCGCGGTGCAGGGTTTCGCGGTCGGAGGGGAATGGGGCGGCGCAACACTGATGGCCGTCGAAAGCGCGCCAGAAAAGAGCAAAGCGTTTTATAGCAGCGGTGTACAGGTCGGCTATGGCGTCGGTCTTGTGCTGGCGACGGGGCTGGTAAGCCTGCTCAGCCGTTCAATGGACAACGCCTCATTTATTGCATGGGGCTGGCGGGTGCCATTTCTGTTTAGCGTGGTGCTGGTGTTAGTCGCGCTGTGGATCCGCTCAAGCATGGAGGAATCCGTGGCATTTACTGCCGCAGCCCGTAGCCGTGGCCACCATGACCGCCATGAGCTCCATAACCCGCCCGCCCGGCCACCGCTGATCGAAGCCTTGCTGCAACACCCCCAAGCCTTTTTGCTCATCATCGCGCTGCGGCTCGCCGAGCTGTTCACGATGTACATCGTCACCGCGTTCGCGCTGAACTATTCGACGGCCAATCTCGGCATGCCGCGCTCGTTTTTTCTGGAAATTGGCCTGCTGGTCGGCGCGCTGAGTTGCCTGACGATTCCGTGTTTTGCCTGGCTGGCAGACCGCTTCGGCCGTCGCCGGATTTACCTGATTGGCGCGCTGGCCGGTGTCGCCAGCGCGGTGCCGTTCTTTCTCGCGCTCGAAGCGCGCTCGACGGCATGGATCCTGGTGTTTGCGGTGCTGCTCGCCAATGTCGCGCACGACATGGTGGTGAGCGTGCAGCAACCGATGTTCACCGAGCTGTTCGGCACCGCCTATCGCTATAGCGGCGCGGGCGTCGGTTATCAGGTGGCGAGTGTGGTGGGCGGCGGCTTCACGCCGTTTATCGCAGTTGGGCTGGTCAGTCTGGCGGGAGGGTCATGGCATCCAGTAGCGCTGTATCTGGCTGCGGGCTGCCTGGTCTCGGCGCTCGCCGCCGCCCGCATGCGCCCGGCGCACGGGGTTTGAGTCTTGCGCCACATGGCGGACAAGCCTCGATTGCGAGGGCACAGGTTTTAGAGCAAACTCCGGCCCATTCAACCCGCCAGCCAAGCCGCCGCGTGAGTGCGAGGCGTCTGGCGCGCCCCCTGTGCTGCCGGAGAACCCTGAATGCCGACGACCGTCCCAGCCGCGCCGTTCGAAGTCTTGCTGATCGAAGACAGCGCGGAATTTGCCGTCATCATCCGCCACTGGCTGGAGCAACACGGCTTCGCCAATGTCACCCATGCCGCCGATGGCAAGCGTGGCATGGCGCTGGTGCATGAAGCGCGCTGGGACCTGGTGATCGCCGATATCGAGCTGCCGGACATCAATGGCCTGGAGCTGGTGCAACTGGCCAAGCAGGTGGATCGCTGGCTCTCGGTACTCATCATCACCGGCGTGCAAAGCATGGATTACGCTCAGCGCGCGGTGCAAAGCCATGCGGATGGCCTGCTTTTCAAGCCGTTTCCCAAAGAAGATTTTTTGACCCAGGTGCGTGAGCTGGCGACGCAAACCCGGGTCAATCACCGCCGTGAGCGGCGCTCGGTGCTGGCGATTGGCGCGCATCCCGATGACGTCGAAATTGGCTGCGGCGGCGCGCTGGCGCGGCACCTTGCCAATGGCGACGACGTCGCTATCGTCACGCTGAGCCATGGTGCCTCGGGCGGCGACGCGGCAGTACGCGCGCGTGAAGCGGCGGCAGCGGCTCAATTGCTGGGTGCCAGGTTGAATCTGGGTAATCTCACCGATACCCGGATTCCTGAAGGCGGCGAGTCGATTACCGCGATTCTTGAGGTGATTGCCCGGGTCCGTCCGACCCACGTCTATACCCACTCGCAGTTCGATACCCACCAGGACCATCGCAATACGCATCACGCCAGCATGGTTGCAGTGCGGACCATTCCCAACGTGTATTGCTATCAAGCGCCGTCGGCAACGGTCGATTTCCGGCCCAACCTGTTCATCGACATTTCTGCGCATCTGGACACCAAGCTGGCGGCCATCGCGGCCTACGAAAGCCAGACTTCCGTACGAGCCTATCTAGCACCGGATCTGATTCAGGCTACCGCGCGCTACTGGGGCCGGTTTGCTGGCTTCGTGCTCGCCGAGCCGATGGAAATCGTGCGCCAGCGCAACGACTGATTCAAACCGTGGGCGCTGCTGACAACCTCGCCAGTTCCGCCTGCACTTGACGCACCAGCGCCTCCAGGTCATTGGCCAGCGCGCGGCTGCGCGCATCGCGTGCCGGCGTTTCGACCGGCTCATGCCACAGCGCATGAACCTCATGGGTTTGAGCCCGCAGCGCCTTCGACGCCAATATCCCCAGCGTCGGAGTGACACGATGCAAATAACGGCGCACGCTCGCCGCATCCTTGCTGGCAATGGCCTGATGCAGTTGCGGCAAATACTCTTGCGACGACTGCACGAACGCGTCGAGCACCTCTTTCAATAGCGCTTCATCCCCCAGAAAAGCCAGCGCGCCTGGCCGGTCGAACCACTCGGTGTCCGTGTGTGCGGTCATGGCATATCAATCTCAGGTGCAGATACCGGCACGCGCTTGAGCCTCAGCTTGAGAATCTCGCCATTGCGCAACGGCTGAGCCATTTCGTAGGAGCGAAACTGCCTCATCCATGCGGGCGTGGCGTCGAAACCTTGCGCCAGCCCTAGCGTAAAAGCGCGAAAAAACTGTCCATGGCCCACCGCCACCACCAGCCCATCGACTTCAAGCGCGCGCAAACGCTGCTCAAACGCCTTGAGCCGTTCGATAAACATCGCAAACGATTCCGCGCCCGCGCCGTCCACATACTCAGGATCGCCAAGCTTCCAGTAACGCTCCACCCACGGCCGCCGCGTCGCACTCGTCGTATTCACACTGTGCGCGGCGCTGAGATAGCTCAACTCGCCAATCGGCCAGATTTCGTGATGGGCCTCGGGATAGCGCGCCAGCAAGGGTGCTGCGGTATCACGGGCGCGCAGAAACGGCGACACGATCACCAGCGCCGGACAGCAGTCGACCTGCTGCGCCACGGCCATGGCCTGACGCTGGCCGAGTTCGGTCAGCGCGATCTCGGCGTGACTTGCCGTGGCGGGCCGTCCGGCGTTGGCGGTGCTTTGGCCATGGCGCACCAGCCATAGATTCAGGGGCGGCACAGCTGAGTCCATTCGCCCGGGTCAAAAAACTGCTCGGTCCAGTAGCGCACCACCATCAACTCACGAAACGGCAGCAGCGTGTCCGGCAACGGCTCGCCGCGCACGTCGGCCACCAGCAACGCGGGAATATCGATGCCGGCCGCAGTGGTCAAGGGCAGCGTGCCAGGAAAACGCGGATTGATTTCGAGCAGCTTGAAGCGGCCATCGCTGGCGCGTTTGAACTGGACGTTGGCGACGTAACGAATTCCGGCCACCTGGGCAGTGTTGGCCCCGGCTTCGATGAGTTCATCCAGATGCCGCGTGCGCGATGCCACTGCGATGCCGGAATCGGTTTTCATCCGGTCGCGCGGCACTGCGGCAAGCACCACGCCATCACTGCGCACATAGCAATCGACTGAATATTCTTCGCCCGGCAGCCATTCCTGCAGCAAATACGAGCCATCGAGCGGCAACGCACGCAGATCGTCCTTGTGATGGATCAGCGCGATGCCACGTGAGCCCGCGCCCAGCCGGGGTTTAGCGAATAGCGGAAAAACCAGCGCCTGGTCGAGCGTGGCCGCACTCAGCAAACCAAATTCGGGAACGGGCACCGCGTGTTTCAGATGCTCAAGCAGCAGGTATTTATCGCGGCACAAGCGCAGCGTTTCGACGGGAGAAAGCGGCACGCGCGTGCCGCCAGCCTCGAACGAGGAAGCGGCTTCGGCCACTGGGACAAGTTCGGCATCGACCGTGGAGAGCAGCATCTCGATGCCGCGCACGCGACAGGCCTCTTGCACCGAGCCAACGAACTCAGGACTATCGCCGCGCGGCACGATCAGCCGTTGCGCCGCAGGCACCAGATATAAACCAGCCGCACACGGATCCATATCGGCCATATGCAATTCATGCTGGGGATAAAGGCTTTTCCAGATGCTAATAGCGGCAGGCCCGCCCGCACCAGTAATCATGATTCGCATTGCAGTTTCCTGAACAGGTCAGCCGATTTAAATGGAATAGTAATTTTTGGCGTAAAAATTAATACAAATCTTTATTGAGATAAAACTGTATCATACCGGCCAGACGTAACAAATCGATTTAAATCGAGCTTTTAACCAAGGACGCCGTCATGAGCCACTCAAGCGCACGCAAGCCCTGGCGAAGCGCGCCAAAGCCCCTGCGGCCAAGCATGGAGTGCTATTCATCGTGACTCAGACGCTGTTTGAATGGCTGCTCATCTCACTGGTATTGCTCGGCGCACTTCCGGTGATAACGGCATTTATTCAGTTTTTTCTCGCCGGGCTACATGGCCTGCGCAATCATTATTCGCAATGCGCGCCATATATTCCGCGCGTCGCGTTTCTCATTCCGGCATGGAATGAAGGCGCGGTAATTGGCGCGAGTATCGAGCGTTTACTCGCACTTAACTATCCACGCGAACATTTAAGAATTTATGTGGTGGATGACGCCAGCACCGACGCCACGCCGCACGTCGTGCAGCAAAAAATGACGGCGTTTGCTGGCACGGTGTTTCACCTGCGCCGCGAGCGCGGCGGCCAGGGTAAAGCGCATACGCTCAATCACGGTCTGGAGGTTGTGCTGGCCGAACCATGGGCCGAAGCCGTCATGATCACCGACGCAGATGTGCTGTTCGAGCCCGATGCGCTGCTACGCATGACGCGTCATCTGGCCGACCCCAACACGGGCGCGGTCACCGCCTATATCAAGGAAGGCAGCGTGCCGGGCAATTTCATCACCCGCTCGGTCGCGTTCGAATACATCACCGCCCAGGCCGCCGCGCGCCGCGCGCAAAACGTGCTGGGCGTGATGGCCTGCCTGGCAGGCGGCGCGCAGTTGCATAGCCGCGCCAACCTCGTCGCGCTCGGCGGCAAGATCGACACCACCACCCTCGCCGAAGACACCTTCACCACCTTCGAAACCGAACTCCAGGGCCGCCGCGTGGTGTTCGATGGCCACGCGACCGTATGGGCCGAAGAGCCTGGCACGGTCGATGGGCTGTGGAAACAGCGGCTGCGCTGGGCGCGCGGCAACTTGCAACTGACGATGGCGTTTCGTCATGTGTGGTTTCGCCCGAGCCTGCGCGGCAGCGTCGGCAGCCCGCTGTTTGGCGTGATCTGGTTTTCGACCGTGCTGATGCCGCTATTGATGGGCATAGCGATGCTGGCCCAAGTCGGCCTGTTCCTTCTCAACGCCGACTGGGCCTGGCAGATATTCCGTTCGTTCTGGTTTATCAACGCTGGGGTCTATCTGTTCGTCACGCTGTTTTCATTCTCGATTGATCCGGCTACGGCGAAACGCGCCTGGTTTCAGGGGATTGTCTTTCCGGGGCTGATCTCGCTCGCGGCGATGGTGTTTTCGTTTTTGCCCGGCGTGTTCAACCGCTACTTCGCACAGCGGCTCCAGAGCCATACCGGACAGTTTGGCTGGCTCGATGCGCTCATGCTGTTTTTGTATTCGTGGGTCGGCCTGTGCATGCTGGCGGCATGGTGCGTGCGCGAGCTCGAACGTGCGGGCCTGCCGCCTCGGCTGGTGCAAGCGCTGCTGCTGGTGGTCGGCTATGGGCCGCTGCTGTGCACGATCGAGCTCGCCGCCTTTATCGCTGAATGGCGCGGGCTGGAACGCAAATGGGACAAAACCGAGAAATCCGGCAGCGTTCAAATCAGGAGCTAGACATGCCTACGCATGAGCATCCAGGCGGGCAAGCCGCATTCGACACCATGCTGCAAGACGATATCCGTCACGAGCGGCGCTTGCTGTACCGCGAACTCGCCGTGCTGGGGTTCATCGCGCTGCTACTCGTGGCACGCTGGCGAATCTTCGGGAGCGCCTAGGTGAAAGCGCTTCGGTGGTATTACATGCTGGCCGCGATCCAGGCTATTACCGCTGTGCCCGCCAGCGCGCAGGTGCAGGTACAAGCGCAGACGCAGGCCTGCCAGCTTGATCTCGCGCAGCAGCTGTTCGCCCTCAAACCGCGTCCGGACGCACGCATCGAGACGCTGCTCGCCGCCTGTGACGCCGAAGCCGCCAGTGACTACCGGGTCGATCTGCTACGCGGCGGCGCCGCCCGCGATGCGGGGCAACTTGAGCAAGCGGTGCGCGCGCTGCAACACGCGCATCAACTGGCCCCGCATGAACTGGCACCCACGCTTGAACTGGCTACGACTTACGAATGGCGCGGTGACTTGCGCGCGGCGCGCCAGCTCAACGACGAAGCGCTGGCGGCCACCCCCACCTCGCGCGCCGCGCTGCTGGGTGCCGCCCGAGTCGCGCGGGCGCAGCACCGGCCAGCGGAAGCGCGAGCGCTCTACACCCGTTTGCTCGCGATTGATCCGGACGATGCCGAAGCGCTCAGCGGACTGGCATGGCTCGAACTCGACAGCAAGCATTTCAGTGCCGCACGCGCACAATTCGAAGCCGAACTCAAGGCCCATCCTGATGACCTCAATGCCCAGGCAGGCCTTGAACAGCTCAAACAAAGCTGGCGCTATCAGTTCGATGCGGGCGCGTCGGTGTACTCACTGGCGGCGGGTACCGCCTATGGCGGCACCGCGCAACTGCAAGTCGCGCTCAACGACACCGACACCTTGCTGTTCGGCGTCGGTCACAACACCCGCGAGCTGCCCACCGAGAACCCCAACGACCCCACCCCGCTCCCCTCCAACTACGGCCGCATCGGTTTTCAGCGGCTGGTGCCGGGCAGCTACCACTGGGGTATCGCGTATGAGTTCCGCGAGCGCAGCGCACAAAACGGCGAAAACCGCGTCGAGGTCAATCTCGGCAGCTATCTGACGCGCACCGTGCAATGGTTTGCTGGCGTGCGCCAGGGCTTCCCCTCGCCGTGGGAAAACCGGCTGGTATACGCCGGGCTCTCAGCGCCAGTCATCGAGCGCTGGAGCGCCACGCTAACCAGTTACTACGGCCATGCCGAATCCGCTTCGGATAGCCAGGCACTGGTGCTGGACCTAACGCGTGAAGGCCCGGGGCAACTGCTCTACAACCTCGGTGCGGGCTACAACTTCGAGCCGCGCAGCTTCATCGTGCACGGACGCGTGGTGTGGCCGGTCACCACCCGCCAAGCGCTGACCTTCGGCATCGAACATCGCTCGTTTGGCAACGAACTCGAAGCAGCGCTGGGCTGGCGCATCAACTGGCAATGAAACGCGCCCCGTTCACCTGCCTGGGCCAGGCGCTGGCGCGGCACTGGCATCGCCTGATCGACTGGCTCGACCCAGCCGTGATGATGATGGTGCTCGGGCCGTTGATGATCGTGCTCGCGTGGAGCATCACCATAGGCAAGATCGCCGATGAGCGCGCCCAGGCCATCGCCCGCGCTTTCGCCACCGCCAATGGCCTGGCACGGGCTTTTGACGAGCAGTCCAAGCGCACCATCGGCTCCGCCGACCAGATGCTCAACCTCGTGCGCCGCCGTTATCTGAGCGCGGGACAAACCATCGATATCGCCCAGGTGCTGCGCGACGCGGCCTATCTCAGCCCCGACTATTTACGCGTGCGCATTGGTGCCGCAGACGGCCAGCTGATCGCCTCCTCCACGCCCGATGGCCCGCGCTCGATGCGCGAACGGGAATACTTCAAGGTGCATCTGGCGCATCGGGAAGACTTCCTCTACATCAGCCGCCCGATGCGCTATGAACTCAGCGAGCCATGGACGATCCAGCTCTCCCGCGGCATTGAGCGGCGTGATGGCAGCTTTGCCGGGGTGGTGATGGCATCGCTTGAGCCTTCGTACTTCTTGCAGGCGTTTCGTGACGCTGATTTTGGCGAGCAGGACGTAGCGATGCTGGTCGGCACCGATGGCATCGTCCGGGTGCGGCTGCGCGGCAACAAGATCGACTTCGAACATGGTGAGTCATATCTGCCGCTACTCGACATCAGCCGTTCACGCGCGGGCCAGGCGGTCCACGCCCGCAGCATGATTGGCGGCGTGGAGCGTTTCTGGGTCTCGCAGCAAGTCGGCGACTATCCGCTGACGGTGGCCGTCGGACTGGCCTCGGAGCGGGCGCTGCATGAGTTTCAGCGACGCCGCTATGTGTACCTGATCGGCACCAGTATTTTTTCGGTGTGCGTGCTGGTGCTGACCTTGCTGGCGGGTTGGCTCTCGGCGCGGCGACGGCGCATCTTGAGCCAGCTTGCCGCCACCGAGCGCCAGGCCAACGAGCTCAAATCGAGCTTTATCGCCAATATCTCGCACGATCTGCGCACCCCGCTCAACGGCATCATCGGCTTTGCCGACGTGCTGCGCGAAAGCGCCCCCGATGCCGAGCGGCGTCAGTACGCGCAATACATCCTTGATAGCGGCAACCACTTGCTGGCGCTGGTGAATATGATTCTCGACCTGACCAAGATGCGCGCCAGCAAGCTGCAACTGCATCTGGAGCCCACCGACCTGCGAGCGTTGGTGACCCGGGTCTCCAACACCCACGCGATGGCCGCGCGCCGCAAGGGCCTGAGCTATACGCTGAACATTGCCGACGAATTCCCGCCGAGCGTGATGTGTGACGCGATCCGCATCACCGAAGTGCTCGACAACTTGCTGCACAACGCGATCAAATTCACCGAGCGTGGCAGCGTAACGCTCGCGCTGCTCGCTGCCGGCGACGAGGTGATATTGCGCGCCAGCGATACCGGGATCGGCATGAGTGAGGAAGACCAGAGCCATCTGTTCGAGATGTTCGCCGAAGGGCGCGACATGGCTGCGCGGGCGAATGTCGGCAGCGGTCTGGGGCTGGCGTTCTCATATGAACTGGTGAAGTTACATGGCGGCTCGGTCACGGTGGCATCAAAGTCCGGTGAAGGCACCGTCGTCACGGTGCGCTTACCGCGCGGTGCTATTCCTGCTTCAACCCTGGAGGACTCGCAGCATGACAAGGCAAGTACTGGTGGTGGACGATGATCTGGTGAACCGCAAGCTGGCGCGCGCGATGCTGGCACGCGACGGCTGGGAGGTGAGCGAATGCGAGGACGGGCCGAGCGCGCTGGAGCAAGTGCGGCAGCAGCCGTTCGATGCCGTCTTGCTGGATATCAGCTTGCCCGGGATGAGTGGCGAGACCGTGTGCGAGCGCTTGCGTGAAGCGCACCCGGGGCTCTTTATCGTCGCCTATACCGCGCATACGATGCCCGAGGATACCGAGCGGATGCTGGCCGGAGGCTTCGACCGGGTGTTGCTAAAGCCGGTCACGTTTGCAGCGCTGCGTACAGCGTTTGCCACCCAGCAGGCTTATTAAGGTGCTTCTTCATGGCGCGAGCTGGAGCCGCGCCATGAAGTCCAGACGACGGCTTTTATCAAGCTAGAAACGCCATAACAGGGTGCCTTCAAGCGCGTTACCGCCTCGTGCTCTCGCCTTATCGCGGCGCTACCGCACTGGCCCGAGTACGACAGCCCCAACGTGGCGTGCTTGCCGATACCGATACCGATACCGGCACCAAGATCGACACCCACTTCGAGGTGAGCCGCTAAAGCCGCCGCGATAGCATTTTCGAAGACCTGCGCTCAGTTCTCCAACGCGAGTTGAGCATCCCGGCGCAGCTCGACAGCATCAATCTGGGAGAGCAAAAGCTCACGGCGTTCGAGACGGAACAACTGCATCGAATTGCTAACTTCCTCAGCCTGATCTTTCAGTGACCCGGCCGCTGCCGCCAGCTCTTCCACCATCGCCGCGTTTTGCTGCGTCACCGAATCCATCTGCATCACCGCTGCGCTGATCTGGGTGACACCGGAGCGCTGCTCCACCGCAGCGGCGCTAATTTCGTCGAGCACCGTGCTGACCTTGACCACCGCGGCAAGCACGTCCTTCATGCGCTCTCGTGCGTCAATCGTGCGCTCGCGGCCTAACGTGACACGCTGCGCCGAATCCGTCAGAAGCAGCTTGATTTCCTTCGTCGCGGCGGAAGTGCGCTGCGCCAGAGCACGAACCTCGGAGGCAACCACCGCGAAACCTCGACCCGCGCTACCCGCCCGGGCGGCCTCGACCGCGGCGTTCAGCGCGAGGATGTTGGTCTGAAAGGCAATGCCTTCGATCAAATGCGCGATCTCATTGATGTATTTCCCTGAACCAGCGATTCCCTCCATGGTTTCAGCCACAGCTTGTACCGCTTCATTCGCCTGAATCGTGACCTGCGACGTGTCCTGGGCCAGCAAAGCGCCACGCGCAGCCGCATCAGCACTTTGTTGCACCGTGCCATTGATCTGCTCCATCGAAGCGGCGGTTTGCTCCAGACTCGCGGCCTGCGACTCCGTGCGAGCGGACAGATCGTTGTTACCTGCGGCGATTTCCCGAATCGCCGTGCGCAGCGGCTTGACCTCTTCGCGCACGTCATGCACGACGGTTCGCAGATTGACCGACATCTGCATCAACGCCTGCTGCACTCGCCCGAGCGCACCGCTTGAACCAGTTGTCACCGGACGCGACAGGTCACCTGCCGCCATGCGGTTCGCGTCGGCCACGAGCGCATTCAGCGGTTTCACGGCTAAAGAGCGGGTATGCCAGAACGTCAGCGAGATCGCCACAACAGCCGCCACCAGGGTGAGTGATAGCGGCATGCCGAGTACCACCGGCGCGACGATCACCACGGCCGCGCCCAGTTGGGCCCATAGCAGCTTGCCCTCCATGCCCAACGTCAAGGCCCGGCGGGCGCGCCCTAGCCAGTCGTGACGCAAGACTTCCCCTCGGCGCAGGATGTGTTTTTTCTTGCCAGCCCGGGCCTCGTCGCGCATAGCCGCATATAAACGCTCAGCCGCGACAATCGCCTCGCGCGAAGGAATGCTGCGCACCGAAAGAAAACCAGTGATGTGCTCACCATCCATCATCGGCGTGGCATTGGCCTGGACCCAGTAATGGTCACCGTTCTTGCGCCGGTTCTTGACCATCCCGCTCCAGGGCAAGCCGGTCTGCAAGGTCTCCCACATGTCACGGAAGGCTTCTTGCGGCATGTCCGGGTGACGAACGATGTTGTGCGGTTGACCAAGTAGTTCCTCGCGGGCAAAGCCGCTGACTTCGATGAATGCCCGGTTGCAATAGGTGATGCGGCCCTTCTGGTCGGTCACTGACACAAGCGTCCGATTGAGCGGAATCGTGTGTTCGTGCTGGGTGACAGGCTGATTGTTGCGCATCGTTCTGGGTATCCGAGACGGTCTACAAATACGGGAGCAGGCTTATCGAGCAGCGTGTGCGGTCGTGCGACAGACGTTTTGCCGGCAGCGGGCATGTGACGAGTGCCTGGGGTGTCTAGTGCCTGGTGCCCGGTGCTTGCCGAAGCCGACGCGAAAGATCCCGCTCCGGGGCAGACAAGATTGATATGGGCTTTTAAAGGCCTCGATCAGGACACGCTCGCCGGGCGTGCGTCACAACTGAAGCCACTGCCACTTATGAGGAATCGGCTTTTACAAAACGTGCAGTTCGACAAACGCATTGCTCGTGCATGGTTAATGCTTAACGGCAAGATTACGATTGTCTTTAGCGCGGCAGCGGTGCGACCGTTGGTCGCGTGCGCGCAAATGCCTGCGCGGCACAACGCGCGATCTGCTTGCTGACGAATGGATCGCCAGCGTCGATGAGCATGCCGGAGACAAGCTTGTGCGTCGGGGCCGTTGGGGTCGGGGTTGACCGATGGGTGTCCACAAGACCGCAGCGACCAAATTACAGCGGCAAGGGTGAAGCAGCAGCTTGATCCGCCGCGCAGGCAAGGCTCATTCAGGCATCCGCCAAACCAAAGTGAATTACCGCTACCACGGCCGCCCCACCGGGAGTCTCGCTAATCCCTCGTCTCACCAAACCGAACAGGGGACTTGCACCCCCAAGCTGTTGCGCATGGCTCGGCGCACCAAAAAAAGCCTCCCGTGAAGGAGGCTATTTAAGAAGCTGCTGTGAAATGAGTTCAGAACCCGCCCCTAC
This sequence comes from Paraburkholderia bonniea, assembly GCF_009455625.1. Taxonomy (NCBI): domain Bacteria; kingdom Pseudomonadati; phylum Pseudomonadota; class Betaproteobacteria; order Burkholderiales; family Burkholderiaceae; genus Paraburkholderia; species Paraburkholderia bonniea. The sequence goes on from NZ_QPEQ01000002.1 coordinate 790,147, forward strand.
CCTCACCCGCCCTCATCCTCGAACGCCTTCGGATAGACCCGCACCAGCACGATGCGCGGCCCGCGCATTTTCTTCACGACGATGTCGAAGCGCTCAAACGCCACGCGCTGCCCTTCCACCGGCAAGTCGCTCAACGCCTGAATCACCAGCCCACCCACCGACTCCGCCTGGCCTTCGTCGATATCAATGCCCAGCGCCCGTTCAAGTGACACCACCGGCAAGCTACCCTTGCCCATCAAGGTGCCATCGTCCATCCGCGACCAGTCGGCATCGCCCTGGCGAAACTCGTCATGAATCTGCCCGACCAGCGCGCCCAGCAAGTTATCCAGCGTCAGAAACCCGATTGGCTTGGCGTTCTTGTGACCCACCAGCGCGAAATGCGGCGCGCCTTTGCGAAAGCGCCGGAACAGCTCCAGCGCGGGCATGCTCGGCTTCACGTATTGCACGGGACGCACGTACTTCGTCAGCTCGTCAGGCGTGCTGCCTGCATGACGCGCCAGCAGCAGGTCTTTCAGGTGAATCATCCCGGCCACCCGCTCGCCCGAAGCATCCTCGAACAGCGGATAACGGCTAAAGCGATGCCGTGCGATCACCTGCATGTTGTCGCCCAGCGGCACATCGCTACGCAGGCCGACCATTTCATGAGCCGGCCGCATCAAGTCCGAAACGGTCATTTTCGAAAAATCGAGCGAATGCGCGATCGTGTTCCATTCGTCCTGGCTGTAGGCATCACCACTGCCGCTCGCGCTGCCAATTTCACTCACAACACCCGTGCGGCGGCCACGCAAGATCAGCTTTAATTCATCGGTCGAATAATGCATATCGCCGCCATGTCCACCGGCCAGACCGGCCATGCGCAGCACCGCATTCGCGCTCGAATTCAGCACCCAGATCGCCGGATACATCGCCCAGTAAAACGCGTACAGCGGCGGGGCAATCCAGAGCGAGATTTTTTCGGCCTGGCGGATCGCCAGCGATTTAGGCGCCAGCTCACCCACCACGATGTGCAAAAACGAAATGCACGAAAACGCGAAAAACAGCGAAATACCGTGGACCAGTTTTTCTGATTCGATGCCTAGCAACGACAACAGTGGCGTCAGCAGATTGGCGAAAGCCGGTTCACCGATCCAGCCCAGCCCCAGCGAAGCGAGCGTAATGCCGAGCTGGCAAGCCGATAGATAAGCATCGAGGTGGCCGTGCACTTTACGCAGCACACGTCCGCGAATGCCGTGCTTGCGTGCGAGCGCCTTGACACGGGTCTGCCGCAGCTTCACCAGCCCGAATTCAGCGGCAACAAAAAAACCATTTAGCGCAACCAATAAGAGCGCACCAACAAGGGCAAAGACCTGGGCCAAGACGTCAAACTCCAAAAACGAAAGCGCTCAGTATAGAGGCCGCAGCCAGCGCGCTGAAAGCAAAGGTGCTGCGTCTCACAGTCAGCACGTGCTGCTAGTGCCTGCCAAACATCGGCAAAACGAAGGGAAATGCGGCGCTGCGGGCCGTTACCCCGCGAGTGGTAACCACAAGCGCAGCGCAGCAGGTGTGCCAGCGGCCTCAGCCTCATCAGAGGCCTCAGGCACCTCAGACACCTCAACCTGCTGCTCAAAACGCCCGCCATGCGCGAGCGCGACACGCTGGCACAGCGCGAGCACCCATGCAATCCGCCCGGCTTCGAGCGGCTCAAGTGCTTGCTGACGCGCATGGGCTTCGAGCACATGCGGCACCGTGCTGGCGTCGAGCATCCCGGGCGTCGCCCGAAAACGCACCGTCACACACCCTTGCCCAGCATCCGCCGTGACACTAAGCCTGGCCTGTGCCGCGCTCGCACTCGATTCAACGGCAAACACCAGCATCAGCCAGAGCGCAGCCGCCAGACGCTCGCGGTCACCATCCAGCGTGATCTCTGCGCCCAGCGATGCCGTGTCGATCTCCAGTTCCACCTGGCGGGCATCGGCCAGCGCTACGCGCACCGCAGCCACCGTTTCATCAAGCAATGACGGCAACGCCAACGTGGTGCGCCGTAATGTCAGCGTGCGGGTTGCGGCACGCGTGGCGTCAACCTGGGTTTCCAGCAAGCTGAGTTGCTGCTCAACACCGGCACGAATGCCATCGAGCGCACGCTGAGCCCCGGCATCGCTCGACGCCAGCTTGCGTTCGAGCACATACGCCCAGCTGTGAATCGCGTTTAGCGGCCCGCGCAAATCATGCGACATGACCCCCAGCACATGATCCCGCATGAACCACGCTGTTTCGGCACAACGTAGCGCGGTAAGGCGAGCGGCATCCGCATCGCCTGCAGAAGAAAACAAGGTCACGATAGTAGCCAGCCTTTATCTGAATCTGAAGCAACGGGAAACGAGGAAATCCGGAGAACCGGAGCGGGGATGGACCAAAGCGTTTGAGCCCCGCCAGGAGAAGCGCAACCCGCCTACAATACCGCCTTTATCTAACTTGTCTCAAGGAGCGGCACATGCCCATCGTCACTACTAATTCCGGCCTGAAATACGAAGACCTCACGGAGGGCACGGGTAAGGAAGCCTGTGCGGGCCAATCCGTCAGCGTGCATTACACCGGCTGGCTGACCGACGGCCAGAAGTTCGATTCAAGCAAAGACCGCAACGAGCCCTTTGCTTTTGTGCTGGGCGGCGGCATGGTCATCAAGGGTTGGGATGAAGGCGTGCAAGGCATGAAAACCGGTGGCGTGCGGCGACTGACAATTCCACCGCTCCTCGGCTACGGTGTACGCGGCGCGGGCGGTGTGATTCCACCGAATGCCACGCTAGTGTTCGAAGTCGAACTGCTTGAGGCTTAAAGCCAGCGCTGTCCTTGCTCACTGGCTCACTGGCTGAATCATGAACTCTGCCGCCGTCACCGCCCCTCAGGTTTCATTGCGCTGCTATGACGCAACTGAAGCCTCGGACGTGCACGATTTCCATCAAATTGTGCTGGGGCTGGATGGTGCGATGGCGATGGCGGTTGAAGGCGTCGGGCAGTTGCTCGACAGCCGTTCGGCATGGCTTATTCCAGCGGGTGCGCGGCACGAATACGCGGGGCTCGGGAGCAACCGGCAACTGGTGCTGGATCTGCCAGCCGCGTCGCTGGCGATTCCGCAACGTTTATTCGAGCGGGCCCGTGTGATTCCAGTGAATGCGCCGCTTGGCGCGCTCGTGCGGGACATTGCCATGCTCAGCGCGGGCCTGCCGCCTGCGCGGCCGCTACAACAACCACAACGCTTTAACTGGAACGCTGCGGCTCGCCTGAGCGCAGCCATCATCAGCGATGGCAGCAGCATACAAAGTACGGCGGCGCTACATGCGGGCCTCGATTTCGCCCGCATCGACCGCTGGTTGCGAGCCCATTTATCCGAGCCGCTACGGATTGCCGATCTGGCCAGCCATTGCGGTTTTGGCTTGCGCCGTTTCCATCAGCTGTTCATCGAAGCCTTTGGCGAAACGCCACATCGTTATCTGCAACGTCTGCGGCTCGACACGGCCATTATTTTGCTGAATGAACCTTCCCGGCCATTAACCGATATCGCGCTAAGCGTCGGCTTTAGCGACCAAAGCGCGTTCACGCATGCGTTTTCGCGGCGCTTTGGCCTCGCGCCTGGCCAGTGGCGCACTGGGCCCGGCACAGACTGACAGCGCACGCTGCCAGACCGGGCTTAGCCCTGCCCCACCCGCCGGCCGCCAAGCCCGCACACGTTTTACCCGCGCATGGGTTACCCAGCACCCAGGCCGCGTTGCAAGTCAGCCCGGATATCACTTGGGCTTTCCAGCCCAACCGCCAGCCGCACCAGCCCCTCGGTAATCCCCGCCGCCTCACGCACCTCCGCCGCGATGCGGCCATGTGTCGTGGTCGCGGGATGCGTGATCGTGGTGCGGGTATCGCCCAGATTGCCGGTAATCGAACAGATTTTCGTGCCGTCGATCACACGCCATGCATTCGCACGCTGCGCCTCGGGGCTATCGCCATGCAGCTCGAACGACACAATCGCGCCGCCCGCTTTTTGCTGACGCTGGGCAATCGCATATTGCGGATGTGATTCGAGCCCCGGATAAAACACACGCTTGACCGCCGGATGCGCTTCGAGCCAGCGCGCGATTTCCAGCGCATTCGCGGACTGCCGCTCAACCCGTAACGACAAGGTCTCCATACCCTTCAACAGCACCCACGCGTTAAACGCTGACAACGTAGGGCCCGCGCTGCGCACGAACGGAAACACTTTCTCCATGATGAACTGGCGCGAGCCCACCAGCGCACCGCCCAGCACCCGGCCCTGACCATCCAGAAACTTGGTCGCGGAATGCATCACCACGTCAGCACCGAGCTTCAGCGGCTGCTGTAAAGCCGGGCTGCAAAAACAGTTATCGACGACGAACAGCGCATTCACCTGTTTCGCAATCTTGCCAATCGCCTCGATATCCGCGATTTCAGTCAGCGGATTGGACGGAGTTTCAAGAAAGAACATTTTGGTTTCAGGCTGCACGGCGGCTTTCCACGCGTTCAGATCGGTGGGATCGACAAAGGTGGTCGTGATGCCAAAGCGGGTGAAGATCTGCGAAAACATCCCCAGCGTTGAACCGAACAGGCTGCGCGAGCTCACCAGATGATCGCCCGCCTGCAACGCCGACATCACCACCGACATGATCGCGCTCATACCCGAGGCCGTCGCCATGCAGGCCTCACCGCCTTCGAGCGCGGCCAGACGGTCTTGAAACATCGTCACGGTGGGATTCGTAAAGCGCGAGTAGGTGTAGAAATCTTCGGAATTTTTAAAACGCTCAGCCGCTTCAGCGGCGCTGGTAAAACAGAAGCTCGACGTCAGGAAAATGGCTTCGGAATGCTCATTGAATTCGCTGCGCAACGTGCCGGAGCGAACAGCGAGAGTATCGAAATTAAGAGAGTCGTCCATATACGTGTTCCGTTTCAGTAGTCAGGGAGACGCCAAGCGCCTCGTCAAGAAAAAAGCCCGCGTGGCGCAAGGCTCAGGCGGGCTTCACAAGCGGGAACAACGACTGCTAAAACAGCAGCAGCGGCGGCACGGACATCACAGACACATCAGTCACGCCGTTCGCTTTAGCCGTTTTGGGTTGCCCCGCGTCCGCAAGCTGAGGTCAAATCGACGCGAACGGCAAGCCTAACATGCGTGCCGGGTTCACTCCACCGACAGTTGCAGATGCAGTTGCGAGCGGGTCGTGCCGCCGTCCAGTTCGTCGCTCGCGGAGTCACGGTCGGATTGCGCGGAAGGTGTCATACGAGCGCTTTCAATCCGGTCCAGGTACTCGGGCGTGATATCGCCGGTGACGTAATGGCCGTCAAAGCACGAGGCCTCGAAGTCCTTGAGCATCGGATTGGTATCACGCACGGCCTGCTTCAGCGCATCGACGTCCTGATACACCAGATGATCCGCGCCGATCATCGCTGCCACCTCTTCATTCGTGCGGCCATGGGCCACCAGTTCGCCGCGCGTCGGCATGTCGATGCCATAAACATTCGGGAATTTAACGGGCGGCGCAGCGGAGGCAAAGATCACCTTGTTCGCTCCCGCATCGCGCGCCATCTGCACGATTTCATGGGAAGTGGTGCCACGCACGATCGAGTCATCGACAATCAGCACATTCTTGCCCTTGAATTCGATCCCCATCGCGTTGAGTTTCTGGCGCACAGATTTCTTGCGCACAGCCTGCCCAGGCATGATGAAGGTGCGGCCCACGTAACGGTTTTTGAAAAATCCCTCGCGGTATTCCACCCCCAGTCTGGCCGCCACCTGCATGGCGGCAGGACGTGACGAATCTGGAATCGGCATCACGACGTCAATCTCAACGCCGGGCAACTCGCGCTGAATTTTTTCCGCAAGGTAGTCACCCATGCGCAGCCGTGCGTTGTACACCGGCACGCCATCCAGCACTGAATCAGGCCGGGCGAGATACACCAGTTCAAAAATGCACGGGTTCAGGCTGGGATTCAGCGCGCATTGCTGCGTGTGAAAGTTGCCTTCGATATCAATGAAAATGGCTTCGCCTGGTGCCACATCACGCACGAATTCGAAGCCAATCCCTTCAATCGCCACCGATTCCGATGCCAGCATCCATTCGATGCCGTTAGCGGTTTCCTGCTTGCCCAGACACAGCGGCCGGATGCCGAACGGGTCACGAAACGCCAGCAGCCCATAACCGGCAATCAGCGACACAATCGCATACGACCCGTGGACCCGCCGATGCACCCCGGACACCGCCTTGAACACCGCCGCCGGATCAAGCTGCAAGCCCGAACTAGACAATTGCAGCTCGTGCGCCAGCACGTTCAGCAGCACTTCGGAATCGGAACTGGTGTTGATGTGACGGCGGTCGACCCGGAACATTTCTTCCTTGAGCTGCCGCCAGTTGGTCAGGTTGCCGTTGTGAGCGAGGATGATGCCGAATGGCGCGTTCACGTAGAACGGCTGGGCTTCTTCTTCGCTGGAGGCCGACCCGGCAGTCGGATAGCGCACCTGACCGATACCCGTTGTGCCAGGCAAGCCGCGCATGTTGCGCGTGCGGAACACGTCGCGCACCATGCCATTGGCCTTGTGCATATGAAAATTGCTGCCATCCGCTGTCGCAATGCCCGCTGCGTCCTGGCCGCGATGCTGCAGCAGCAGCAGGCTGTCATAAATCAGCTGATTGACGGGGGAATGGGAAACTACACCTACGATGCCGCACATGGCATGTCCTTCAAAGGAACGAAATTCGTCACGAGCACCAGACCCAAAATGGGGGCTAGGCCGTGGATGTCCTGCACTACGCTGCCTGAGCATACTCGGCACACCCGGCACATCCAGCCTCCGCTACATACGGATATAGGCACCGAGGGTATCGGGTAGCAGCGGTTTCAGTTCATGCACACCTTGTTCGGCATAGGGCCGCAACAACGCGTTTTGCCAGAAGGTTTGCTGGGGTAATTCAGTCAGGCCCGCAACGGCGACCAGAATCAGCACCAGCACTACTCCTCGCACAAAGCCAAACATCAAACCCAGTGAGCGGTCGACGCCGCTCAAACCCGTGGCCTGAACCAGCCGGCCGAGCAATGCGTTGGCCACGCCAGCCACTAGCACCACGCCAATTACGATCAGCGCGAAAGCAACCAGCCATTGAGTTAATGCGCCGCCTGGCCACGTGGCCGGAATAAATGGCACCACCCAACCGACAAAATGGCAGGCCAATAAAAACGCCGCCACCCAGCCAATCAGGCCAAAAATCTCTGAGAGAAAACCGCGCCACGTGCCACGTAACGCCGATAAACCAATGACCGCCATTACAGCGTAGTCGAAGAGCGTCAACATCGCTGGCTTACCGTGCTGCCTCGTTATTCCCGCCTAGCGTCAAACCCGCTGCACGAACCTTGGCAATGACAGCGGAAGCTGCTGCGCGATCGGCAAAAGGGCCTGCGCGCAACAGGGTCCGGGTCGAACCATCCGCCTGTTTGCGGCGCTCGATATAAGCGGGGACGCCTGCCGCCTTGAGCCTGGTGGCCCAGTCGCGGGCGCTCGCTTCGTCAGGAAATGAACCGAGTTGCACCGCAAAACGGCTGCCCGGTGGCGATACGGGCGTACCCGGATCGGTTTGAGGAGTGGCTTTTGTAGCGGACTTGGCTGGTGCAGCTGAAGACGCGTTCGCCGGGTGGGCATTCGCATCAGGCGAAACCACAGCCGGAGAAGTGTGAGGTGAGGAAGTTCGGGAGGAGCCCGGGGTAGCTGAGCTGCTTGCCGCCTCATCGAGCGCTTGCGGCCCGGTGCCCGGTTCAGTATCGGCGGCGCTGTCGTCGCTAGCGGCTTGGGCTTCTTCGGCTGCTACGGCTTTGGCCGCTGGACGGCTGGGAATATCAATGGCGATATCTGCGGTAACTGGCTTCGGATGGGAATCGAGCACCATCGGCAAGATCACCACGGCCGCGACGACCAGCGCAATGGCACCAACCAGACGCCGCCGCGCACGCTGCTTTTCAGGGAGGGTGGGATCGAGCAGCATGGCATCAGCTTCGCTTGCTGCATCGGTTCGCCGGGTACGCCGCTCGACACGCTCACTACGTGCGTCCGAGCCACCGCCAGTGCGGTTGCCGCGCCGGACAGACTCGCCGTCTTTCTTGCTGGAGGAGAAAAGTCCCATGAATGACTTGAGATTCGAGGCTAGCGCGCGGGCGGTGGGTTAAGCGTTTGATTAATTTTGCTGCGATTTACGGTAGGCCATGACACCCGCTACCGTATGGAAACTGCCGAAAACGACGATTCTATCATTTTCAGACGCCCGGCTTAGCGCATCCTGAAAAGCCTCCGCCGGCGATGCGAAACCCTTGATGCTGCCATTCGTCTCGTCGGCCTTCGGGTTAACACCAGCATCATGCAGCGCATTTTCGAGTTCGGCCGCCGTGGCCGCACGCGTGGTTGGCAACGCGGTGACACACCAGTGGTCTATTTCACCCTTCAGATGTGCAATCACACCGGCGAGGTCTTTGTCACGCATGGCACCAAATACTGCGTAGGTGTACGGAAAGAACCCCATATTGCCGAGATTTTGACCCAGCACCGCAGCAGCATGCGGATTATGCCCAACGTCCAGTACCACTGACGGCTTGCCAGGCAACACCTGAAAACGCCCCGGCAACTCCACCCGCGCCAGTCCCAGACGAATGTCCTGGGCCGATACCGGCAAACGCTCACGCAGCGCTTCGAGCCCCGCCAGCGCCGCCGAAGTATTAATTAATTGATTCGCACCACGCAGCGCGGGATAGGCCAGCGCGGAGCGCCGCAACGTCGGGCCGATATAGCTCCATTGCTGGCGCTCGCTACCAGCCTGCCCTTCGTAACGAAAGTCGCGCCCGAAGAGCCATAGTTCGGCACCGATGCTTTGCGCATAGTCAATCAGTGACTGTGGCGGCAAAGGATCGGCGCAGATCGCCGGTTTGCCCGGGCGGAAAATGCCCGCCTTCTCAGCCGCAATCAGCTCACGTGTTTCACCGAGATATTCGGTGTGGTCGATGTCGATGCTGGTGATGATCGCGCAATCGGTATCCAGCAAATTCACCGCGTCCAGCCGCCCGCCCAGCCCCACTTCGAAGATCACCGCGTCCAGCCCGCGCGCAGCGAAAAGATGCATGATCGCCAGCGTCGTAAATTCGAAATACGTCAGTGACACGGGCTCAGGCAGGCTCAACCGGGCCGCTTCCACGGCGGCGAAATGCGGTAGCAAATCGGCATCGCTCGCCATTTGCCCATTCACCCGGGCCCGCTCGTTAAACGACAACAAATGCGGCGAGGTATGGCAGCCCACGGTATAGCCCGCCGCCAGCAAAATCGCTTCGAGCATGGCGCAGGTCGATCCTTTGCCATTCGTGCCGCCAACCGTGATGACCGGGCAGGCGAAATCAAGCTGAAGTGCATCGCGCACGCGCCCGATACGCGTCAGGCCCATATCTATGCCAACCGGATGCGCCGATTCCAGATGAGCCAGCCACGCCTCAAGCGTCGGAAAAGCGGGGGGGAAAGTTCGGGCATCAGGCAACAGCGTCAGCAGGCTGGCGCGTCAACAGCGCCATCAGTTGTGCCAGTTCAGCGCGCAACTGGCGGCGGTCAACGATCATGTCCACCGCGCCTTTAGTCAGCAGGAATTCAGCGCGCTGGAAGCCTTCCGGCAGCTTCTCCCGCACGGTCTGTTCAATCACGCGCGGGCCGGCAAAACCAATCAGCGCTTTCGGCTCAGCAATCACCACATCGCCAAGGAAGGCGAAGCTCGCCGATACCCCACCCATCGTCGGATCAGTCAGCACGGAGATAAACGGCAATTTGGCGTCCGACAGCTTGGTCAGCATTGCGGTGGTTTTCGCCATCTGCAGCAGCGACAGCAAACTCTCCTGCATCCGCGCGCCGCCTGACGCGGTGAAGCAGATGAAAGGCACTTGCTGCTCAAGCGCGTTTTGGGCACCGCGGGCAAAGCGCTCGCCCACGACAGACCCCATTGAGCCGCCCATAAACGAAAACTCGAAGCAGGCCACCACCACCGGCAAAGTGTGAATCGCTCCACCCATCACCACCATCGCATCGGTTTCGCCGGTGTCTTCGATGGCGTCTTTCAAGCGGTCGGGATACTTGCGGCTATCTTTGAATTTCAGCGCATCGACCGGCAGGATTTCCTGACCAATTTCGTAACGCCCTTCGGGATCAAGCAGGCCATCAAGCCGCTCACGGGCACCAATTCGCATGTGATGCTCGCACTTCGGGCAAACATGCAGGTTGGCTTCAACGTCGTTGCGGTACAGCACCGCCTCACACGACGGGCATTTGATCCACAACCCTTCCGGAATGCTTTTGCGACTTTTCGGATCAGTTTGCTTGATCTTCGGCGGTAGCAGTTTATCGAGCCAGCTCATAGCGCTTCCTTCAAAAGTCCGCGCCAGACAGACCGGGCAAAGGCCCAGCCCGTCTGAACACGGACGGCAAAATTAAGATTGTGATGGGCTAAGGCTATCCATGGCCTCACGAACTTCGGCAATAAAGTGCGTCAGCGTGTCCGCCGCAGTCTCGGGCGGTGCGGCTTCCAGCAACTGCACGATCCGGCTGCCGATCACCACGGCATCAGAAACTTCCGCCACCGCGCGTGCTGTCTGAGCGTCACGGATACCAAAACCAACGCCCACCGGGAGCGGCACATGCGCCTTGATGGCCGGGATTTTACCCGCGATGCTCGCTACATCAAGATTTGCCGCGCCCGTCACGCCTTTGAGCGAAACGTAATACACATAACCGCTCGCAATCTTGCCGACTGCCGCGATCCGTTCAACGCTCGAAGTAGGTGCCAGCAGGAAAATCGGGTCAAGCCCGGCCGCACGCATATGCTGGGCAAACTCGATGGATTCTTCGGGCGGGTAATCCACCACCAGCACACCATCGACCCCCGCGTCCCGCGCCGCCACCACGAAGGCTTCAACGCCCATGCGTTCAATCGGGTTGGCATAGCCCATCAGCACCACCGGAGTGGTGTCGTTGCGCTCACGAAAGCGCTTCACATCGGCCAGCACACGAAGCAGCGTGGTGCCGCGCGCCAGCGCGCGTTCGGACGATTGCTGAATCACGGGCCCATCCGCCATCGGGTCAGAGAACGGCACGCCCAGCTCAATCACGTCAGCACCACCGGCCGCCAGTGCATGCATGAATTCGACGGTCCGCGCGGGGTCTGGGTCACCCGCCGTCATAAAGGGAATCAGGCCCTTCTTGCCCTGCGCGGCCAAAGCCGCAAATGTGTTCTTGATACGGGACATGGAATTTTCTCAAAAATAGGTTTACAGCACGGATCACGCTAACCAGGCCTAGCAATCAGAAAATGAGACTGTGAGGCGGAATCAGTCGCCCGCCTCACCTCGTTCACCTCGCCTAACTGCATTGACGCGTTCACGCGCTATCGCGCAATAACTTTCGTTAATTTCATAGCCGACGAATTCGCGCTGCTGGCGCGCACAGGCTACCGCTGTGGTGCCACTGCCCATGAAGGGATCGAGCACACGGCCGCCTGGCGGGCAGCTTGCCAGCACCATGCGTTCGATGATTTCGAGTGGTTTTTGCGTGGGGTGATCGACCCGCTCGGCGTGCTGACGATGCAGGCGCGACACCGACCAGACATCCTTCGGGTTATAGCCCAGCTCCAGCCACTTGCTGCCTTCGAACAACTTACGCGAACGCGCCTTCTTTGTGACGGCATCGTAGGGGATTCGGATCGGATCGAGATCGAAGTAATACGCTTTCGACACCGCAAAAAAACCAATGTTGTCGTGCACTGAGGTATAGCGCCGGGTCGTACCGCCCATGCTCGGCACGCGCCGGTCCCAGATGATTTCATTCACCATCGTGAGCTGGGTCTTCAGGAAGCTGAAGATTTCCGGTGCGTACTGCCAGGTGCAAAACACGTAGAGCGAGCCACTTGGCTTGAGCTTGGGAATCGCCAGCTCGAGCCACGCCCGCGTCCACGCAAGAAAATCCTCGCCTGAACGCATGTCGGAATCGTTGCCGTAATCCTTGCCAAGCCCATACGGCGGGTCAGCCAGGATCAGGTCAATCGACGCATCCGGCAGATTCACCACATCAGTCAGAAAATTGCGGTTCAGCAGCGTAATGCCTGCGGGCAGCGCCTGGCCAGGCCCAGCGCTGCCATCCTCAGCCTGCATGGTGGAGGCAGCCGAAGCCGGCGCGGCTGGCTGAACTAGCTGAAGCGGATCGAACTCGTCGCGCATCGGAGCGCCGCTCAGAGCGCCAGGCCCGATCGCTCGGCCACCGTATGCATGTCCTTGTCGCCCCGGCCCGAAAGATTGACCAGCAGGTACTTATCTTTAGGCAGCGTGGCGGCAAGTTTGGCGGCATAGGCCAACGCGTGGCTGGATTCGAGCGCAGGAATAATGCCCTCGATGCGGCAGCAGTCGTGGAACGCCTTGAGCGCTTCTTCGTCGGTAATGCAGACGTATTGCGCCCGGCCGCTGTCTTTGAGCCACGCGTGTTCGGGCCCGACACCCGGATAATCCAGCCCGGCAGAAACCGAATGGGTTTCGATAATCTGGCCATCGCCGTCTTGCAGCAAATACGTGCGATTGCCATGCAGCACGCCAGGGCGGCCCCTGGTGAGCGATGCGGCATGACGTCCGGTATCAAGGCCATCGCCCGCTGCTTCAACGCCAATCAATTGCACCGATTGCTCGTCGATATACGGGTAAAAAATCCCTATCGCGTTCGAACCACCGCCAACGCAAGCGATCACGGCATCTGGTTGACGCCCCACCAGTTCGGGCATTTGCACCTTGCATTCGTCGCCAATCACGCGCTGGAAGTCGCGCACCATCATCGGATAAGGATGCGGCCCAGCCACCGTGCCAATGATGAAAAACGTGCTTTCAACGTTGGTCACCCAGTCGCGCATCGCTTCGTTCATCGCATCTTTCAGCGTGCGCGAACCGGATTCGACCGAAACCACGGTCGCGCCCAGCAGCTTCATGCGGTAGACGTTGGCCGCCTGGCGTCGCACATCTTCCGCGCCCATGTAAATCACGCATTCCATGCCAAAGCGCGCGGCAATCGTGGCAGTCGCCACGCCGTGCTGGCCTGCGCCAGTTTCTGCGATGACGCGCGATTTGCCCATGCGCTTTGCCAGCAAAGCCTGGCCGATCACGTTGTTGATCTTGTGCGCGCCCGTGTGGTTCAGGTCCTCGCGCTTTAGAAACAGCTGCGCGCCACCAAGCGTCTCGCTCCAGCGCCGGGCATGATAAACAGGGGAGGGACGGCCGACAAAATACTTTAATTCGTATTCATATTCGGCGATAAAGGCGGGATCTTGCTGGCATTTTTCGTAAGCCTCGCGCAGCTCATCGAGTGCGTGAACCAGCGTTTCGGCCACAAACCGGCCGCCATACTGGCCGAAATGGCCTTGTTCATCGGGGAAGTTGTACATGTCGAACCCATCTCAGTGGGCGAAAACCAAAGCGGTTTCGCCAGAATTAATCCGCATCTGCGGCGCGCACCGCGCGCACAAATGCTGCCATCCGGGCGTGATCTTTCACGCCCTTCGCACCCGCCAGTTCGATGCCGCTGGAGACATCGACCGCATACGGGCGCACACGATGAATGGCTTCACTGACGTTTTGCGCGTTCAACCCACCACTCAAAACGGCCCGAGGCGCGAGTTCTGCTGGAATAAGTGACCAATCGAAGACCTTCCCGCCGCCGCCATAGCCTTCGACATGGGTATCGAACAAAAGGCCGCTGGCAGCTGAATAGTTAAGCGCGGATTCTAGCAAATCAGCTTGCCGGGTATCGGCCGCGACGCGTAACGCGCGCAACCAGGGCAAACCGGCCTGGTGTGCAAGCGACGCGCATTGCTCCGGCGTTTCATCGCCATGAAACTGCAATACGTTCAACGGAATCGCTGCCGTCACTTCTCGAATCCATGCAGGTGCCGCATTCACAAAAAGCCCCACCAGCGCAATAAAGGGGGGCACCTCGCGCACCAGTTCAAGCGCCTGAGCCACGCTAAGAGCACGTGGGCTGGGCGGGTAGAACACGAGACCAATCGCGTCCGCGCCAAGTTCAGCCGCACAGGCCACGTCAGCGGGCTTCGACAAACCGCACAGCTTGATCCTGGTGCGGCGCAGCGACGGCGCAGCGGAGGCCGGATGAGCAGGGTTAGCGGAATGGCCATCCGCTGGAGAAGTGAAATGCTGACTCATGATGTTGCAGGATCGCTCCAGACCACGCCCCACGGCACGCTTGCGAGCGTAGCAGCGGGAACCGCGAATTTTTCAGGATAGCCGACCTGAGCTAGATACAGGCCATCAGGCATAAACGTCGGAGCCGCGAGATGCCGCTCGCGGCTCGCCAGCACCTCGGAAAGCCACTCGACCGGATAGCGCCCACGGCCAACTGCGACCAGACAGCCCATCAGATTACGCACCATGTGATGCAAAAACGCATTCGCCCGGAAACGAAAATGGATAAAGCTGCCCTGCTGGCGGATATCAATTTGATGCATCTGCTTGACCGGCGTTTTGGCCTGACATTGGGACGAACGAAAGGCTGAAAAATCATGCTCGCCAATCAGACAAGCGGCCGCCGCGCGCATCGCATCGAGATCTAACGGCGTATGCACCCAGCCAGACAGCCCCGCCAGCATCGCCGAGCGCACCGCGCTGACGTGCAGCACGTAGAAATAGGTGCGCTCGAATGCAGAGAACCGGGCGTGAAACGGCTCAGGCATAGGCTTGGCCCACTGCACGGCAATCGTCTCAGGCAAAAAGGTGTTGGTGCCACGCACCCAGGAAAACTCAGTGCGCTCAAGCTCAGTATCAATATGAACCACCTGACCCAAGCCATGCACGCCGGTATCGGTGCGCCCCGCGACGATTGTCTTCAACGGCGTCTGCGCGAAGGCGCACAGCGCACGCTCCAGCTCATCTTGCACCGTGCCGCCGTCGCGCTGAGACTGCCAGCCGCGAAACGGACGGCCATCGTACTGAACGCCAAATGCGATACGCATTACGCGTGCGGCTCAAGCGTCGCTAGCAACGCGTAGGCGTCTTCGCGCGTGGGCACATCGTTCGATTCGATGACTTCGTAGATCAGCGCGCGAGCACCCGCCAAATCGCCAAGCTCAACGTATTCGGCAGCGAGATCCAGTTTGTTGCGCGCGATTTTCGACAGATCTGCCGCGCTAAACGCAGGCAGGACATCCGCTGAACCGGCTGGCAATTCAAGATCAAAATCGAGATTGAGCACGCCAAAACGTGCCGCGCCCAAGCCAGCTACCGCAGGTGGTAGCGCTTGAGTAACGGGCTCTGGTTCCGGCACTGATGCAGGAGGTTCCGCCGCAACAGGCTCGCTGAATGAAACAGCGGCTTCGCCAGAATGAGGTGCCGCGGGTGTTTCGTCTTGCGCCGCAGCCACGTGATGTGTGCCGTCGGTATCGGCGCTGTCATCGCTATCGGTTGCCATCTCGCCTGAGGCCAGCGGCGCGCGCGGCGGCAACGGCATGTTGAGGCTGCCTAGCGCATCAAGAACAGCGAGAGGGAGTCCCATCGGGGCTACTGCATGCGGCGAGGTCTCAGCAGCAGGCGCTGGTTCCATGTCATCAGCGTCATCGGCGGCAAGCTCATCAGCCTCATCAACAGCCTCAGCGTCACTAGACGGCACGGCTGCCAGCGATGCGTCGTCATGCATAGCGGAAGCCACGACGGGCTCAGGTGATTCATCGGCCGATAAGGTATCTGGCTGCTCATGATCCGCTGACGCTTCATGCGCTTCGAGGGACTTTGCCACGCCCTGATCCGCTGGCTCAACGTCATCCAGCGGAAACACCCTCACAGGCAACGCCGGCTCCGGCTCAACGGCAGCAACATGGCGGCCTGTCTCAAGAGCAGAATCGTGCGCAACGTCGCCGGGCCCGGGCCACGTAGGTTCATTCTGCCGATCAGGAGTAACAGGAAACTCAGGCTCGCCGTCCCTATCGTTAGCGCTGCCTGCAACGGCAGAAACACCCGCATCTGGCACCGAAGCATGCAACGCCTCCGCAGCGGTAACCGGCAGCCCAACCACCTCGTGTTCAGTTTCAGTTGTGAGCGTCGAATCTGCCGCTGCCTGGCGCGCAAGCGCGGCCCGATTGCGACGGCGCAACAGCAAACCCACGAGCAACAGCACCAGCGCCACACTCACCACTACCGCAAGCAACGCTAAGCGCAGGTCGATTTTCGAGATGTCAAATGGACCAATCATGTGCCGCGCCGCAGGCATTGCGGGAACCGCAAGAACAGGTGCGGCGGCGGAAGCCGCCAGCGCAGAAGCTGCCACCGGTTTCTTCGTGCCGATACCGTGCTTTTGCAGCTCCATCAACACGCGATTTTTTAATTCAAGCAGTTGCTGAAGACTGGACACCTTCGCTGGAGCAGACTTGGCAACGCCAGACCCCGGCACGCTTGATGCTAATACCGCTGGCACAGGAGCAGGAACAGAAGCCGGGGCAGTCACGCTAGCAGCCATGGCGGCGGCATTCGTCTCGGCCACGCTGGCTGCATCGGGTCCGCTTGCGTCACTAGCACCAGTAGCACCAATAGCGCCAGAGAGTGGACGCACCGCACCGCTCCAGATATGGGCACCCGTTGCTGGCTGGGCTGGAGCGGCTTGATGCGCTGATGGAACTGACGGCGCGCCCAGAGCCGAGGGCGCGCGCCCCACGTGAGCGGCTGAGGAAGCCAAAGCCGGTTGCGCTGCCACAGACGCACTCGCTGAAACAGCATGGCCAGCGGTTGCGCCAACAGCCGCCGAAGCACCTTGCGCGGCTGGCGCAAAGACGGCTGCCACAGGAGGCCAAACGAGCTTCGGCACGCTCACTGCGGCTTCAGGCGCGGGACTTGTGGCCATCGAGGCACTAGCGTGATGAACCTCTGCGACACGCTTAGCTGCGCCTGCATCGTTATGTGCGGCAGCGGCAGCCGTAGCCGCCGTAGCAGATCCGCCCTGCGCTGCCGCTGCGGTGGCGGTGCTTGCACGCGTTTTCGCGTTTACGCTGCTCGCCTTCTTTTTCTCTCCACTCGCCACGACTGCCCGGCCTGACGCATCAAGCGGCGGCACCTGCAACACCGCGCCGATCTTCACGCGATTCAGGTCACCCTTCATAAACGCTTTAGGATTCGCCTCAAACAATGCCTGCGAGGCGCGCAACAGAACAGCGGGATCAGTCGACTGGGTAATAATCATCGCCGCATCGTTCAGCGACTCCCCTTCACCGATTTGATAATGAGTTACCAGCGAGTGCGTGGCCGTGGCAGTGGCCGCAGCGGCCCCCGCTTGCGCATGAACTGCACCCGTTCCGGTAATTAAGCAGGCAGTGAATAATGTCGCAGCCAAACCACCGATACGACGGCCGGAAGTCAGTTGAAAGAAAATGGGTCGAACAGTCATCGAAATCCTTGGCGCGCTAGCGTGCAGCCCTTGTTTGCAATGGGATAGAGGGGGAGACAGGATTATCGGGCACATAAAAAAAGCGCCGCGAAAAACGCGACGCTTTTGGTTTTCTACTCTATACGCCGTAACCGCGTAGTTTACTTTACTTGTCCAGCAAGATGCGCAGCATGCGACGCAATGGTTCAGCCGCGCCCCACAATAGCTGGTCACCCACCGTGAACGCCGAAAGATACTCACCGCCCATCGCCAGCTTGCGCACACGGCCGACTGGCACCGTGAGTGTTCCGGTAACAACCGCAGGCGAAAGATCACGCATGGTGGCTTCACGCTCATTCGGCACAACCTTGACCCAGTCGTTAGCAGACGCAAGGATGCTGTTCACTTCATCAAGCGGCACATTCTTTTTTAGCTTGATCGTGAGTGCCTGGGAATGGCAGCGCATTGCACCAATTCGCACGCAGAGGCCGTCGACCGGTATCGAACCTGGTTCGCCCATAGCTGGCTTGCCGAGAATCTTGTTGGTTTCCGCACCGCCTTTCCATTCTTCCTTCGACATGCCATTGCCGAGATCCTTGTCGATCCAGGGAATCAGCGATCCGGCCAACGGCACGCCAAAGTGCTCAGACGGCATGCGCTCGCTATTCATCGCGGCCAGCACACGCCGGTCGATATCGAGAATGGCCGATGATGGATCAGCCAGATCTTCCTTCGCCGCGCCATACAACGTGCCCATTTGCTGAAGCAGCTCACGCATGTTTTGCGCACCCGCACCAGAGGCCGCCTGGTAGGTCATGGCCGTAATCCAGTCGACGAGATTTTCGCGGAACAAACCGCCCAGCGCCATCAACATCAGGCTAACGGTGCAATTGCCACCGATGAAATTCTTTTGCCCTTTAACCAGCGCGTTTTTGATTACATCGTGGTTAACCGGGTCAAGGATGATGACTGCATCGTCCTGCATCCGCAGCGATGATGCCGCGTCGATCCAGTAACCGTTCCAGCCAGCCGCGCGCAACTTTGGAAACACCGCGCTGGTGTAGTCGCCACCCTGGCAGGAAATAATCGCGTCGCATTTTTTCAGCTCATCAATGCTGGTCGCATCTTTAAGCCGGGTCTCGTTTTTAGCGAACGCTGGTGCGTCACCGCCCGTATTGCTGGTGCTGAAAAACACCGGTTCGATCAGATCGAAATCACCTTCCTGCTGCATGCGTTGCATCAGGACGCTGCCGACCATACCGCGCCAACCCACGAGACCTACGTTCATGACTTCATACCCTTCGAGTGGACACTTCCCCGCTACTTTGCCCGGCGTGACCGCGCGGGGAAGACAGGCGGGCACGGCGGACGATCAGCGTGTGATCGTTTTCGGGGTAATCGTTTTGATGGAAATAGCGAGTTCAGTGGCACGGGCCGTATCGCCGTGAGCACCTGAAACCAAAGAAATAAGAGAAATTTTCGCCATCCCGGCAGTCTACACGAAAACCCTGTTTTGACAGCCTGGCTGCCAGTTTATGAGCGAATTACCCGGAATTAGGGGCGATTCGCTCATATTCGGTACAGAATGCGACCCGCCAGTTACAGCGCCGCAACCACGGCATCGCCCATCGCCACCGTGCCAACCTGCTGGCAACCTGGCGTCAGGATATCGCCCGTGCGATAGCCCTGTTCCAGCACTTGCTGCAGCGCATTTTCAATACGTTGAGCCTGCTCAGCGCGATTCAGCGAATAACGCAGCATCATCGCTGCCGACAAAATAGTGGCCAACGGATTAGCCACGCCCTTGCCTGCGATATCAGGGGCCGAACCGTGCGACGGCTCATACAAGCCCTTGTTGTTTTTATCGAGCGAGGCCGATGGCAGCATGCCAATCGAACCAGTCAGCATCGCGGCTTCGTCGGACAAGATATCGCCAAACATATTGCCCGTGACAATCACATCGAACGATTTCGGCGCTTTCACCAGCTGCATCGCGGCGTTATCGACATACATATGCGACAGCTCAACCTCTGGGTATTCTTTGGCGACGTCGATCATCACGTCTTTCCAGAATTGCGAGGTTTCGAGCACATTCGCCTTGTCAACCGAGGTCAGCTTTTTGTCCCGCTTTTGTGCCGCCTGAAACGCCACATGTGCAATCCGGCGCACTTCAGGCTCGGCATAACGCATCGTGTCGAAGCCCTCTTTTTCGCCCTTGAACAGGCCGTCTGGTGCCTCGCGCACGCCACGTGGCGCGCCAAAATAAATGTCGCCGTTCAACTCACGCACGATCAGGATATCCAGCCCGGAAACAATTTCGGGCTTGAGAGATGAAGCGCCTGTTAGTTGCGGATAGCAGATCGCCGGACGGAAATTGGCGAACAGCTGCAAATGCCGACGCAAACCCAGGATGGCCTGTTCCGGGCGCAGCGCGCGCTCCAGCGAATCGTATTTCCAGTCACCCACTGCGCCAAACAGAATCGCATCCGCAGCCTTTGCCAGTGCTAGCGTTGCATCAGGCAGCGGATGCCCACTAGCTTCATATCCCGCACCGCCAACCGGCGCTTCTTCAAGTTCGAATTTTTCGTCCAGCGCGTTCAGCACCTTTACGGCTTCTTTAATGATTTCTGGACCAATGCCGTCGCCCGGCAACACTGCGATTTTCATGCGAATTTCCCTGGAGATATGTTTCAAACGCTTTAGTCAGCAATGCGATGGTTAAGCCATGGCTGCTTCACCAGACGCTCCGCTTCGAATTGACGGATTTTGTCCGCGTAACGCAGCGTAAGGCCAATATCGTCGAAACCGTTCAGCAAACAATATTTACGGAAGGCCGCCACTTCAAACGGGTATTCAGCACTGCCACTGGTAGTGCGAACCACTTGCGCGTCAAGATCAATAGTCAGCTGAAACCCGATAAAGGCATTGGTTTCCGTGAATAAATGATCGACTTGCTGCTCAGTCAGCACAATCGGTAACACGCCATTCTTGAAACAGTTGTTGTAGAAAATATCCGCGAAACTCGGCGCGATCAGCGCGCGGAAGCCATATTGCTGCAACGCCCAGGGCGCATGCTCACGCGAACTGCCACAACCGAAATTCTTGCGTGCCAGCAAGATCGACGCACCTTGATAACGCGGCTGGTTCAGCACGAAATCAGGATTGAGCGGGCGCTTCGAATTGTCCTGACCAGGCTCGCCATGATCGAGATAACGCCACTCGTCAAACGCATTTGGACCAAAGCCGGTGCGCTTGATTGATTTCAGAAACTGCTTCGGAATGATGGCATCGGTGTCGACGTTTTCACGATCGAGCGGTGCTACCAGGCCGGTGTGTACGATGAATTTATCCATGACGTCTGATACCTGTTCAAAGTCGGTCGCGGCGCTTTGAAGTGAAAACGCTCGCCGACAAAAATCGAAAACCGTAATTTATGTCTTGTTACTGATCGAACTGCCGAGGTGCTGCAAATCACGGCCAAAACCATGCACTGTGTTGCAACCCGCTAATCCAGCCAGCACCACGGCCAGCACTCCGAACCCAAGGCCGCGCAGTAACGCAGGAAGACTGAAGTGCTTCATCCGGATCACCCCAGTTGGCGAATATCGACGAAATGCCCCTCGATCGCCGCTGCGGCAGCCATGGCAGGGCTCACGAGATGAGTCCGGCCACCCGCGCCTTGCCGCCCTTCAAAATTGCGGTTTGAGGTCGATGCGCAGCGCTCACCCGGCTCCAGTTGATCGGCATTCATCGCCAGACACATCGAACAGCCTGGCTCACGCCATTCAAACCCTGCGCCGAGAAAAACCTTGTCGAGCCCCTCGCGCTCGGCTTGCGCCTTCACCAGACCAGAACCCGGTACAACCATCGCCAGCCGGATATTCGGCGCTATCCGGCGGCCCAGCTTCTGCACCACGTAAGCTGCAGCACGCAGATCTTCAATCCGGGCATTCGTACACGAGCCGATGAAAATCTTGTCGAGCTGGATGGACTCGATGGCCAGGTTTGGCGTCAACGCCATATAACGCAACGCACGTTCCATCGCGTCTCGTTTCACCGGATCTTTTTCACGCTCAGGGTCAGGCACGCGGCCATCAATCGAAGTCACCATTTCGGGTGACGTACCCCACGTAACCTGCGGCACGATCTCTGCTGCATTCAGTTCGACTACGCGATCAAACGCCGCACCTTCATCTGACTTGAACTGCTTCCAGTATTCGACCGCATGCTGCCACTCAACGCCTTCGGGCGAGAACGGCCGGTCTTTCAGGTAATGAATGGTGGTGTCATCCACGGCAACCATGCCAGCACGAGCACCCGCCTCGATGGCCATGTTGCAAACCGTCATGCGTCCTTCCATCGACAACGCACGAATAGTCGAGCCGCCAAATTCAATCGCATAACCAGTACCACCGGCCGTGCCGATCTTGCCGATGATGGCCAGCACGATGTCTTTTGCGGTGCAGCCGCGCGGCAGCGGCCCTTCGACCCGCACCAGCATGTTTTTGCTCTTTTTTTGCAGCAGCGTTTGCGTGGCCAGCACGTGTTCGACTTCCGAGGTACCAATGCCATGCGCCAGCGCGCCGAACGCGCCATGAGTGGAGGTATGGGAATCACCACAGACGATCGTCATGCCAGGCAACGTCGCACCCTGCTCAGGCCCAATGATGTGAACAATGCCCTGACGCAGGTCATTCATCTTGAACTGCGTAATACCCGCAGCATCACAGTTGGCATCGAGCGTATCCACCTGAAGCCGGGAAACCGGATCGGCAATGCCATGGCTGCGGTCGGTGGTCGGTACGTTGTGGTCGGAAACGGCAAGATTCGCACTAACACGCCACACCGGACGCTGTGCAAGCCTCAGGCCTTCGAACGCCTGGGGGCTGGTGACTTCATGCAGCAAATGGCGGTCGATATAAAGCAGCGTCGTGCCATCTTCTTCGGTGTGGACCACATGGGTGTCCCACAGTTTGTCGTAGAGCGTTTTAGCCATGGTATGCAGGGAAAAGTAGTTACCACTACGGGCAATTTGTATGCGGCCGATTATGCCACGTGACATCTTTTTTTTGCGCCCATATTCCCAAAAAACCGATAAAAAACATGGAGTTGGGTGGTAGTTCCAATACCTGTACTAGTGTTACCCGGAAAGTGGAATAGATGAAATTCAACGCCAGCAGGTGAGACCCCGAGCACCCTTCTTTTTGGCAGGAGAACGTAGCCAGATAACACTCGCCCGCCAACACTGCGCGGGCAAGAATCAGCGGTGAATTTACGCTTCATGTACCTCTTCTATGCGTCACACCGGATAAAAAAATGCCCTGGCGCGTAGTTCAACCCGCCAGGACATTCGTTTCAAAACTTAGCTAAAACTACCGGCTTGCCATCAGTCATATATCAGCGGTGCCAGCAGCAAAAGAGGCTAGCGAGACAACTAGAACAAGGCACCAAGCCCTCACTCACCGCTGCACCAGTCTGTGGGGCCCGGCAGAAGCCTAGCGCTGTGCCAGCGGCTTGGCCTGACGCGGCATCTCACCAACGAACAGTTGACGCGGGCGGCCAATTTTTTGCTCAGGATCAGCAATCATCTCGTTCCACTGTGCAATCCAGCCGACTGTCCGGGCCATCGCAAAGATGCAGGTGAACATTGAAGTAGGAATGCCCAGCGCGCGCTGCACGATACCAGAGTAAAAATCGACATTCGGATACAGCTTGCGCGATACGAAGTATTCGTCTTCCAGCGCGATTTTTTCAAGCGCCATCGCCAGCTTGAACAGCGGATCGTCATGCAGGCCCAGTTCTTCGAGCACTTCATGGCACGTTTCGCGCATCAGCTTCGCACGCGGATCGTAGTTTTTGTACACGCGATGGCCAAAACCCATCAGCTTCACGCCCGAGTTTTTGTCCTTCACCTGCCGGATAAACTCAGGAATGTTGTCGACTGTGCCGATTTCTTCCAGCATGTTCAGCGCTGCTTCATTCGCGCCGCCATGCGCTGGCCCCCACAGGCATGCAATCCCGGCAGCAATACAGGCAAACGGGTTGGCACCCGATGAACCCGCCAGCCGCACAGTAGACGTGGAAGCATTTTGTTCATGGTCAGCATGCAAAATCAGAATGCGGTCCAACGCACGCACCAGCACGTCATTGATTTTGTATTCTTCACACGGGTTCGAAAACATCATGTGCATGAAGTTCGCGCTATACGACAGATCATTCTTCGGATAAGCGAACGGCTGACCCGTGCTGTATTTGTAGGCCATCGCCACCAGCGTCGGCAGCTTGGCGATCATGCGAATCGCCGACACGTCGCGGTGACGCGGATTATTGATGTCGAGCGAGTCGTGATAGAACGCTGACAGCGCGCCCACAGCAGCCACCAGAATCGCCATCGGATGCGCATCACGACGGAAGCCACGGAAGAAAAAGTGCATCTGCTCGTGCACCATCGTGTGCTTCGTCACCGTATCAACGAACTCTTTCTTTTGCGCCTGATTGGGCAACTCGCCCTTCAGCAGCAAAAAGCAGGTTTCGAGAAAATCTGCGTTTTGAGCAAGGTTATCAATCGGGTAACCGCGGTACAGCAGCTCACCCTTATCGCCGTCAATATAAGTAATCGCCGAATTGCACGCCGCCGTCGACATGAAGCCCGGGTCATAAGTGAACTTGCCAGTCTGGCCATACAGCTTGCGGATGTCGATCACATCCGGACCAAGCGTGCCTTTGTAGATCGGCATTTCAACGCTCGGTGAGTTATCACTGAACGATAGTGTGGCTTTAACATCTGACGGGGTCATAGCACATCCTCAATCGAAGTAGGAATATAGGGGGCGATAATCAGCACGCCTCACGCACAGAATCTGGCAACCTCCGAAACGGCATTAAACCGCTCTTAGCAGGGCCAGCACTCGCGTGACATCCGGATCAGCTAGTTCATCTTCTGGCTCGGTACGCGCCAGCAGCAAATCCATCAGGTCGTTATCGCTCAGTTCAAGCAGGCGCGTAAGCGCGCCCACATCTGCATTGCTGAGGTCATGCTCATATCGGCTGAAAAAACGCTCGAAAATAAGATCGTTTTCCAGCAGGCCACGCCGTGCACGCCAGCGAAGGCGCGCACGGCGAAGAGGGTCCGACTGATGTGGATCAGTGTCCATCTCAGATCGCACGGCGAACCATCAATTCCTTGATCTTGCCAATCGCCTTGGTCGGATTGAGGCCCTTCGGGCACACATCGACGCAGTTCATGATCGTATGGCAGCGGAACAGACGGTACGGATCTTCAAGGTTATCCAGACGCTCACCCGTCGCTTCATCCCGGCTATCCGCGATAAAGCGGTATGCCTGCAGCAAACCAGCCGGGCCGACAAATTTGTCTGGATTCCACCAGAAACTCGGGCAAGACGTCGAGCAACTCGCGCACAAAATGCACTCGTACAGGCCATCCAGTTCATCGCGCTCTTCAGGCGACTGCAAACGCTCTTTTTCCGGCGGCGGCGTGTCGTTGATGAGATACGGGCGGATCGAGTGATACTGGTTGAAGAACTGCGTGAAATCGCAGATCAGGTCACGCACCACCGGCAAGCCAGGCAGTGGACGCAGCACGATCTTATGTGGCAAGTCGTTGAGATTGGTCAGGCAAGCCAGACCATTCTTGCCGTTGATGTTCATCGCGTCCGAACCACACACGCCTTCACGGCATGAGCGACGGAACGACAAGGTTTCATCAACTGCTTTCAGTTTGAGAAGCGCATCCAGCAACATACGTTCATGCGAGTCGATCTCGATCTCGTAGGTTTGCATGCGGGGCGCAGCGTCCTTGTCTGGATCGTAGCGGTAAATTTCAAAAATTCGCGTAGCCATTTCAATATCCTTTGACGTGTGCCTTAGAAGGTCCGCTCTTTTGGCGGCACCGATTCGACGGTCAGCGGTTGCATATGCACCGGCTTGTAGTCGAGGCGATCCCCTTCGCTGAACCACAACGTATGGCGCAGCCAGTTTTCGTCATCGCGGTGGTCGAAGTCGCTTTGCGCATGCGCACCACGGCTTTCCTTGCGAGCCTCGGCAGAGACCATGGTGGCGCGTGCCACCTCGATCAAATTCGCCAGCTCCAGTGCTTCGACGCGCGCGGTGTTAAATACCTTCGACTTGTCTTTCAGATGAATATCTTCGACGCGCTCAGCCAGTTCGCGGATTTTCTCCACGCCATCGGCCAGCAGCTTTGACGTGCGAAACACGCCCGCATGCGCCTGCATCGACGAACGGATATCGTCGGCGACGCGTTGGGTGTATTCGCCAGACGATGATTTTTCCAGCTTGTCGAGGCGCGCCAGAGAGAAATCGGCAGCATCCGCCGGCAGCGGTTTGTGCTCCTTGATGTCTTTCACGTGCTTGACGATGTGGTTGCCCGCTGCGCGGCCAAACACCACTAGATCAAGCAACGAGTTCGTACCAAGCCGGTTCGCCCCGTGCACCGAAACACATGAGCATTCGCCCACAGCATAAAAACCGTTGACTGGGTCTTCATGGCCCTTCGAGGTTCCCACCACCTGACCATGGATATTGGTCGGAATACCACCCATCTGATAATGGATAGTTGGCACGACCGGAATCGGTTCCCTGATGCAGTCGACATTCGCAAACTTCAGCGCGATTTCCCGAATCGACGGCAGGCGCTTCATGATGATGTCTGCACCGATATGCGACAGATCAAGCAGCACGTGATCCTTGTTTGGACCCACGCCACGCCCTTCCTTGATTTCCTGGTCCATTGAGCGGGAGACGAAATCGCGTGGAGCCAGATCCTTCAGCGTCGGCGCGTAGCGTTCCATGAAACGCTCGCCATCCGAGTTGCGCAAAATACCGCCTTCGCCACGCACACCTTCTGTAATCAGCACGCCCGCACCGGCTACGCCAGTTGGGTGAAACTGCCAGAACTCCATATCCTGCAGCGCAATGCCCGAACGGGCTGCCATACCCAAGCCATCGCCCGTATTGATGAAGGCATTGGTCGAAGCGGCAAAAATGCGGCCCGCACCACCAGTAGCAAAGAGTGTTGTCTTGCCTTCGAGGATATAAACCTCGCCGGTTTCCATTTCGAGCGCGGTAACGCCGAGCACATCGCCATCCGCATCGCGGATCAGATCGAGCGCCATCCACTCAACGAAAAACTGCGTTTTTGCCGCTACGTTTTGCTGATACAGCGTGTGCAACAGTGCGTGGCCGGTACGGTCAGCTGCTGCGCAGGCACGTTGCACTGATTTTTCACCGTAATTCGCAGTGTGACCACCAAACGGGCGCTGATAAATCGTGCCGTCGGCATTGCGGTCAAATGGCATACCAAAGTGTTCAAGTTCATACACCGCATTAGGCGCTTCGCGGCACATGAATTCGATCGCGTCCTGGTCACCAAGCCAGTCGGAACCCTTGATCGTGTCGTAAAAGTGGTAGTGCCAGTTGTCTTCGCTCATATTGCCGAGCGATGCGCCAATGCCGCCTTGTGCCGCGACCGTATGCGAACGCGTCGGGAACACCTTGGACAGCACGCAGACCGACAGGCCCGCACGCGCCAGTTGCAACGAGGCGCGCATTCCGGAGCCGCCCGCACCAACGATCACCACATCAAAACGGCGACGCGGCAGAGTATTTTTGATTGCAGCCATGCTTTTAAACTCTCCAGAGAATCTGCGCAGCGTAGCCCGCACAAGCGAGCAACCAGACGATAGTCAGTGCCTGAAGGATCAGGCGCAAGCTAGCGGGCTTCACGTAATCCATCCAGATATCGCGCACACCAACCCACGCGTGATAGAACAGCGCGAGCAGCGTCACGAGCGTGGCCAGCTTCATCCACTCGGTTGCAAAAATCGAGGCCCAGCCGTCGTAAGAAAACGCCTTCGCCTTAAAAAACCACACCAGCAAAATCACGGTGTAAATCGCCATGATGGCGGCCGTCACACGTTGCGCGAGCCAGTCGCGCAGACCATAGTGCGCGCCGACAACCAGGCGCTTCGAACCGATTCGGTTATTAGCTGCCATTTTTAAAATGCTCCGAATAGTTTTGCTGCGAACGCGATCGTGAGAAATGATGAGACGACCAAAACGATGACTGAAGTTAATTTGCCGCCTTTCTTTGTTACGCCAATGTGCGTATCCATCACAAGGTGACGGACACCGGCGCAAAAGTGAAACAGAAAGGCCCACGCCAGAACGAGCGTGAAGAGCTTGACGTAGATACCGGAAAGAAGCGCCTTGAACATTTCGAAGCTGAGTTCTGATGTCAGGCTTTGCTCGAAGAGATACAGCGCAAACGGCAGGGACAGGAACAACAACGCACCACTCACTCGATGCAAAATTGACACGCGCCCCGCGAGAGGAAGGCGGTATGCCGTCAATATTTGACCGATACCGATGTTCCGGTACTCCGGCCTCGGTTTTTTTACGGCTTCAGCCATACTAGACCCCTACTATGTGATAACACTAATCCGCAATTTTAGCGCTTTTTTATACCGCGTTGCAGCGAAATGCCGCCCAAACCTTCTCCAAAACACGCAACAATGTAGCTTTCGCATGGCTTTCCGCCCGCCAGCAAACGCCGCAACCACGCCACAGCGGCGATGTGCCATGCATCGACTCAATCCGCTTTTAGCTCAGATCATTCTGATAATGGTATCCAGTCGTCACATACCAGCCGCGGCGCACCTCAACTGGCCGGTCACCATAGGTATAAGAAATTCGCTCTACTGACAGCAACGGAAACCCCGGCGCCACATGTAGATGAGCGGCAACCGCAGGGTCTGCTGCAACTGCACGGATTTTCTCTGACGCGCGAATCATCCGCGTGCCAAATTCGGTTTCAAACATTGCGTACAGCGGGCCTTTGTAGTCCGCGAGGCGCTCAAGCGTCAAGCCACGAAAGACACTGCCTGGCAGCCAGATTTCATCGAGAACCGTGGTTTCGCCGTCGAACTGCAGCAAGCGTTTAATCAACACCACCGGGTCAGCGGGCTTCAGTTCAAGCTGGCGAGCGATTTCTGCCGGGGCGCGCAGACGGCGGCACTCAAGCAGATGACTGATGTGCGGGTGTTCGTCGCCATCATCAGCGAGCAGGCGTAAAAAGCGGAATTGCGCGCGGTCTTCATTGTGCGTCGCAACAAATGTTCCTTTGCCCTGACGGCGCACCAGCAGGTTTTCTGCAGCGAGTTCGTCAATGGCTTTGCGCACTGTGCCCTGACTGACTTTATAACGAGCCGCCAGTTCGACTTCGCTGGGAATCATCTCGCCAGGCTTCCATTCACCCGATTCAAGACTTTGTGTGATGAGCCCTTTGATCTGCTGGTACAACGGGCTAAATGTGGGTGAAACCGCAGGAGCAGGCGTGGATTCGCCTGCTGCGTCTGACGGATGTGTGATGCCCGCTGGGTTGGAAGTCATCCGCGCATTTCATCATGAAGCACAACCCCGAGTCCAGAATTTTCCCCGCCATGACTTATGTCTTATATAAGACATAAGATAATGTTGACTTTGTCTGCGACGACTCCTACACTCCTTCGCAAGCAAGGGTCCGCGGTTTTTTGGCCCTATTTTTTTGCAGATTTATCGTCCGCTTTTAGGCATCGCGCCTCACGTCATGTCTGTCCGTTATCCTGTCAAACACCCGTGCCAACGCATCCTTTCAGCGCGCTGCATGCGGCAAATTCCGCCGTATTTCACCAACGCTACGCGTAACGCACAGATAGAATGGCGTTTTTCCTAGCGTCCCACGTATTGTCTCGGAGATTTCTCAATGGCTAAGCCCGCAAAGCGCGTTGCCGTCACCGGCGCCGCAGGTCAAATCGGTTACTCACTGCTGTTTCGCATCGCCAACGGCGACATGCTCGGCAAAGACCAGCCGGTCATCTTGCAACTTCTTGACTTGCCGCAAGCGCAAGCAGCCGTCAAAGGCGTCGTCATGGAGCTTGAAGACTGCGCGTTCCCACTGCTTGCTGGCGTAGTGGTCACCGACGATCCCAAAGTGGCATTCAAAGATGCAGACGTCGCACTCCTGGTCGGTGCCCGTCCCCGCTCGAAAGGCATGGAGCGCAAAGATCTGCTGTCAGCCAACGCTGAAATTTTCACCGTCCAGGGCAAGGCACTGAACGAAGTCGCCAGCCGCGACGTCCGCGTGCTGGTAGTCGGCAATCCGGCTAACACCAACGCCTACATCGCCATGAAGTCGGCCCCTGATCTGCCGAAGAAAAACTTCACCGCAATGCTGCGCCTCGATCACAACCGCGCGCTGTCACAACTGGCTGCCAAATCGGGCAAACCCGTCGCTGCAATCGAAAAACTCGCGGTCTGGGGCAACCACTCGCCCACCATGTATCCCGATTTCCGCGTTGCCACCGTTGAAGGTCAATCGCTGACCAAGCTCATCAACGATGACGAATGGAATCGCAATACGTTCATCCCCACCGTCGGCAAACGCGGCGCGGCAATCATCGAAGCGCGCGGCCTGTCGTCAGCGGCTTCCGCAGCTAACGCCGCCATAGATCATGTGCACGACTGGGTGCTGGGTTCGAATGGCAAGTGGGTCACGATGGGCATTCCGTCAGATGGCTCGTATGGCATTCCCGCCGATATCGTCTACGGCGTGCCCGTCACCTGCGAAAACGGCGAGTACAAGCGCGTGGAAGGACTCGAGATCGACGCGTTCTCCCGTGAAAAAATGGATCACACGCTGAACGAGCTGCTCGAAGAGCGCGACGGCGTCCAGCATCTGTTGGGCTAACGCGGCGTGCCAAAAACCGGAATCCCGTCGGCCACTGGCGGATTCCGGTTATTTTTCGTGCGCGGCGGCACACGGCTTGCTTCACCTGCGATAGCACACATGAAGCGCCCGCCCCGCACTCCGGCTCCGTGTGCCACTGAAACTAAAACTGATTCGAGTACGTTTTGCCTGGCAGCCAGATCCGTGCGCCAAGCCACGCGATCATGCAGAACGCACTCCAGTCAGATTCCCCTACTCTCCTTTCTGACCTGACGCTGAAAATGCGCGCCCTCACTCCCGCCGAAGTGCTGTTTGACGGCGAAGCGCCGCCCCGCATTCTGCCGGCCTGCGATCACTACGCTGGCAGCGAAAAGCTAATGCTGAAATCGCTCGCGCTTCAGCAACAGCTCGGTCCGGTATTTGATGTCACGCTCGATTGCGAAGATGGCGCGCAAGTCGGCCACGAAACCGAACACGCGGAACAAGTCGCTTCGCTGCTGGGCAGTGAGCACGATGCGTTTGGGCGCGTCGGTGTGCGCATCCACGATTTTCATCACCCACACTGGCGCGACGACGTGCGCACGATTTTGCGTGCTGCCAAATCCCCTCCGGCGTACATCACCTTGCCTAAAATTGGCTGCGTTCCTGACGCGGCTGAGATGTGCGCGTTCATCGAGGCCACCCGGAGAGAACTGGGTCTTGCTCAGCCCATTGCCTTGCAGGTGCTGATTGAAACCCATGGCGCGCTAGCACACGTATTCGAGCTCGCCGCACTGCCCGGTGTCGAAGCGCTCAGTTTCGGCCTGATGGATTTTGTCTCAGCGCACCACGGCGCGATTCCTGACAGCGCGATGCGCTCGCCAGGCCAGTTTGACCATCCGCTGGTCGCCCGCGCCAAGCTCAACCTCTCCGCTGCTTGCCATGCGCATGGCAAAACCCCATCGCACAACGTCACCACCGAGGTCCGCGATCTCAACGTCGTGGCCAGCGACGCGGCCCGCGCCCGCGATACGTTCGGCTATACGCGGATGTGGAGCATTCATCCAGCACAAGTGCCCGCCATCGTCGCGGCATTTGCGCCGCGCGACGAAGAAATCACCCTCGCCGCCGAAATTTTGCTAGCGGCACAATCCGCTCAATGGGGCCCAACACGCCACCGCGATACCTTGCACGACCGCGCCAGCTATCGCTATTACTGGTCAGTCCTGCGCCGCGCGCACACGGCAGGCCGCACCGTGCCGGACGAAACCACACGCTTCTTCACCACGACCCTCCTGACCGGGACCACCACCTCATGACCCTGACGAAGCCCTCTTCCGCTGGCGCGGCATTTCGCGCAGCGGTTGCCTCTGAAAATCCGTTACAGGTCGTCGGCACGATCAACGCTAACCATGCGCTGCTGGCACAACGAGCGGGTTTCAAGGCGCTGTATGTTTCAGGAGGCGGGGTCGCGGCAGGCTCGCTCGGCTTGCCAGATCTGGGTATCTCGACCCTCGATGATGTGCTGACCGATGTGCGCAGGATTACCGATGTCTGCGATCTGCCGTTGCTGGTCGATGTCGATACAGGCTTCGGGCCCTCGGCGTTCAATATCGCGCGGACCGTCAAGGCACTAACCAAAGCCGGTGCAGGCGCTATGCATATCGAAGACCAGGTAGGTGCCAAACGCTGCGGCCACCGGCCAGGCAAGGCGATTGTGACGCTGGCGGAAATGGTGGATCGCATCAAGGCCGCAGTCGATGCACGCACCGATCCCGAGTTCGTCATCATGGCGCGCACGGATGCACTGGCGGTTGATGGTCTGCAAGCTGCTATCGACCGCGCTGCCGCGTGCGTCGAAGCGGGTGCGGACATGATTTTTCCTGAAGCCATGACCGAACTCGCCATGTACCGGCACTTCTCCCAGGCCGTGCGCGTGCCGATCCTCGCCAATATCACCGAGTTCGGCTCGACTCCGCTGTTCACCGTCGATGAATTGCGCAGCGCGGATGTGTCACTGGTGCTGTACCCGCTCTCAGCATTTCGCGCGATGAACCGTGCGGCCGAAAACGTCTATCACGCAATCCGCCGCGACGGCACACAGCAAGCCGTGCTCGATACCATGCAGACCCGCGCTGAGCTCTACGACAGCATCGGCTATCACGCTTACGAGCAAAAGCTCGACGCGCTGTTCAACCAGAAAACGTCAGCAGCCTTGACAGGAGATGAGCGGAAATGAGCGATACGACACCCGCAATCACTAGCGCCCAGGGTGCCAGTGGTTTCAAGCCAAAAAAGTCCGTCGCACTCTCCGGTGTAACGGCGGGCAACACCGCGCTGTGCACCGTTGGCAAAACCGGGAACGATTTGCACTATCGCGGCTACGACATTCTCGATATCGCCAGCACCTGCGAGTTCGAAGAGATCGCCTATCTGCTGATCCACGAAACCTTGCCCACCGCCACCGAGCTGCGCGCGTATAAAACCCGGCTGAAATCGCTCCGCGGCCTGCCTGCCAATCTGAAAGCCGCGCTCGAATGGCTTCCCGCATCGGCTCACCCAATGGACGTGATGCGCACTGGTGTATCAGTGCTCGGCACGATCCTGCCCGAGAAAGACGATCACAGCCTGCCCGGCGCACGCGACATCGCCGACCGGCTGATCGCCTCGCTCGGTTCAATGCTGCTGTACTGGTATCACTATTCGCATAACGGCCGGCGCATTGAGGTCGAAACTGACGACGACTCGATTGGCGGCCATTTTCTGCATTTGCTGCACGGCACCGCACCCGCGAAATCCTGGGTCCAAGCCATGCATACCTCGCTCAATCTCTACGCCGAACATGAATTCAACGCGTCCACGTTCACCGGTCGCGTCATCGCTGGCACGGGCTCGGACATGTACTCGGCCATCACCGGCGCAATCGGTGCGCTGCGCGGCCCGAAGCACGGCGGTGCCAACGAAGTCGCGTTCGACATCCAGTCGCGCTACAACAGCCCCGACGAAGCCGAAGCCGATATCCGCCGCCGGGTCGACAACAAGGAAGTCGTGATCGGTTTCGGTCATCCGGTCTATACCATCGCCGATCCGCGCAACAAGATCATCAAGGAAGTGGCGCGCACACTATCCAAAGAAGCGGGCAATCTGAAACTGTTCGGTATTGCAGAACGACTCGAACAGGTGATGTGGGACGCCAAAAAGATGTTCCCGAATCTCGACTGGTTTAGCGCGGTGTCGTATCACCAGATGGGCGTGCCTACTGCGATGTTCACACCGTTGTTTGTGATAGCCCGCACTGCTGGCTGGAGCGCGCACGTCATCGAGCAGCGCATCGACAACAAGATCATCCGGCCCAGCGCGCATTACACCGGCCCGGACAATTTAAAGTTCGTGCCATTAAATAAGCGAAAATAGCGCCCGCTGCCCGCTTCAGGGGTAGATAAACAGCTTGCGCTTCACTGTTATGCCGCCCATGCCAACCACGCATTACCCGGTTTCATTTATCTCCAATAGAGGTCTTTACATGAAAAAACTGTTGATCGTCGCCCTGACTGGCGCCCTGTCCACGACGATGCTCGTCGCCGCACCTGGCGCGTTTGCGCAAACGGCAACGACAGCACCGGCCAAAGCCGCTGCCAAAAAGGCCGCCCCCAAGGCACCGGCCCCCAAAAAGCGCCTCATCAAGCGCAAAGCCAATCCCGCCAAAGCCGCCGCGCTTGATCCAGTACCGGAAGGCGCAGAAAAATGGTCCTGCAAGGACGGTCTCGCATTCGAGCTGAAAGGCGATATGAAGCGTGACCAGATCGTCACCGTGCATTGGGGCAACAAGAACTACCACTTGCCACGCCAGGCAACCACCACGGGTGCAGACCGCTTCCACGACGCCGCAAGCGGAATGGATCTGGTTGTCATCCCAACCAAGGCCATGCTGTTCTCCGATAAAGACAGCGCCCGTCTGGCAGACGAATGCCAAACAGCCGCCATGCAACAAGGCGCGCCAGCCCCGACGCAATCGAACGCCATCGACAAAACCGGCCAGTAATTTCACTTTTTTTTCAGGAAGCCTCGATGTCCGCACCGATCTCCAATGTCCGGCCTGAACCCGATTCCGTTCTGGTCGATATCGTCGATTACGTTCTGCACTACGGCGTCGACAGCAAGCTCGCGCTGGAAACCGCGCGCAACTGCCTGATTGATACGCTCGGCTGCGGACTCGAAGCATTGACCTACCCGGCCTGCACCAAGCTGATGGGGCCGATCGTCCCAGGCACGATCGTGCCGCACGGTGCGAAGGTGCCTGGGACGTCCTTTCAGCTTGACCCAGTGCAAGCCGCGTTCAATATCGGCACGATGATCCGCTGGCTGGATTTCAACGACACCTGGCTGGCCGCTGAATGGGGTCATCCGTCGGACAATCTCGGCGGCATCCTGGCCACTGCCGACTGGCTCTCACGCAATGCCGCCGCAGTGGGCAAAGCTCCTCTGACGATGAAAGACGTGCTGGTCGCCATGGTCAAGGCGCACGAAATTCAAGGCTGTATCGCGCTGGAAAATTCGTTTAACAAAGTCGGGCTGGACCACGTGCTGCTGGTCAAGCTCGCATCAACGGCAGTGGTGGGCCAGATGCTCGGCCTCACGCGCGACGAATTAATCAATGCCGTGTCGCTGTCGTTTGTTGATGGTCAGGCACTGCGCACCTACCGTCACGCACCCAATACGGGTTCGCGCAAATCGTGGGCAGCAGGCGATGCAACCTCGCGCGGGGTACGTCTCGCACTCATCGCTAAAACAGGCGAAATGGGCTATCCGTCCGTGCTCAGCGCGAAAACATGGGGCTTTTACGACGTGCTGTTCAACGGCAAGGCATTTGCTTTTCAGCGGCCGTATGGCACGTATGTGATGGAAAATGTGTTGTTCAAAATTTCGTTTCCGGCTGAATTCCACTCGCAGACTGCGGTAGAAGCGGCCATGACGCTGCACGGCGCACTACGCGCAGCAGGCCGCTCGGCTGCGGATATCCGCAAGATCACGATTCGCACGCATGAAGCGGCGATTCGCATCATCGACAAAAAAGGGCCGCTGAATAACCCGGCGGACCGCGATCACTGCCTCCAGTACATGATCGCCGTGCCGCTGATCCATGGCCGTCTGACCGCCGCTGATTACGAAGACGCGATTGCACAAGACCCCCGCATCGACGCGCTGCGCGACAAGATGGAATGCATCGAAGATGCGCAATTTACGCGCGACTATCACGATCCGGAAAAACGCTCGATCGCCAATGCGCTGACGGTCGAGTTCAATGATGGCTCGGTCTTCGATGAAGTCATCGTCGAATATCCGATAGGCCACAAACGCCGTCGCGCCGATGGCATTCCATTGCTGGTCGAGAAATTCCGCACCAATCTGGCGCGCCGGTTTCCATCGAAGCAGCAACAGGCGATTCTCGATGTTTCGCTGGACCAGGCAAAGCTTGAAGCGATGCCAGTTCACGAATACGTCGATTTGTACGTGATCTAGCGCAAGCATGTAGCTTGTTTGTGTCATCTCCACGCCCCAAAGATCATAAAAGGGAAAACATCATGGCCCACAACCTCCACAAAACACTCAAAGAATTCGACAGCGGTTCCGGTACCGGCAAGTTCTATTCATTGCCGCAGCTTGGTCGGGCGCTGAACGTCAAGATCGAACGCCTGCCGGTATCCATCCGCATCGTGCTGGAATCGGTACTGCGTAATTACGACGGCAAAAAAATCGCCGAAGAACACATTCAGCAACTGGCGAACTGGAAGCCAAACGCGGCGCGCGTCGATGAAATCCCGTTCGTTGTGTCGCGCGTGGTGTTGCAGGATTTCACCGGTGTCCCGCTGCTGGCCGATATCGCGGCAATGCGCGGCGTCGCCAAACGCGCCGGCAAAAATCCTAAATCCATCGAGCCGCTGGTGCCGGTCGATCTGGTGGTCGATCACTCGGTGCAGATTGATTACTTCCGTCAGAAAGACGCGCTCGATCTGAATATGAAGCTGGAATTCCAGCGCAATAACGAGCGCTACCAGTTCATGAAATGGGGCATGCAAGCCTTCGATACGTTCAAGGTCGTGCCGCCAGGTGTGGGCATCGTGCACCAGGTGAACCTCGAATATCTGGCGCGTGGCGTGCACAAGAAAGCCGACGGCAGCGACACCGTGTACTACCCGGATACGCTGGTCGGCACCGACAGCCACACAACGATGATTAACGGCATCGGCGTCGTGGGCTGGGGAGTGGGCGGCATTGAAGCCGAAGCAGGCATGCTCGGCCAGCCGGTGTATTTCCTCACGCCTGACGTGGTGGGTGTCGAGCTCAAAGGCAAGATTCGGGAAGGCGTGACGGCAACCGATCTGGTGCTAACCGTAACCGAGCTGCTGCGCAAGGCAAAGGTTGTCGGCAAGTTCGTTGAATTCTTCGGCGAAGGCACGAAATCGCTGTCGCTACCAGACCGCGCAACCATCGGCAACATGGCACCGGAATACGGCGCAACCATGGGCTTTTTCCCGGTAGATGAAAAAACCATTGATTACTTCAAGGGCACTGGCCGCACCGATGCCGAAATCGCTGCGTTCGAAAGCTACTTCAAGGCGCAAAAACTGTTCGGCATTCCAAAGGCTGGCGAGATTGACTACACGACCGTCGTGACACTCGATCTCGGCTCGGTCACCCCTTCGCTGGCGGGCCCGAAACGTCCTCAAGACCGGATTGAAATCGGCCACGTGAAAGCCACCTTCGGCGACCTCTTCTCGAAGCCGGTTAGCGAAAATGGTTTCGCCAAGAAAGCCGCTGACCTCGACGCGCAATACACCACGTCGAACGGCGTAGACGTGAAAAATGGCGACATTCTGATCGCAGCCATCACCTCTTGTACCAACACATCAAACCCAAGCGTGCTGCTCGCCGCTGGCCTGCTGGCCAAAAAAGCCGTTGAAGCCGGGCTGAGCGTCGCACCGCACATCAAGACCTCGCTGGCACCAGGCTCGCGCATCGTCACCGAGTACCTAACCAAAACGGGCTTGCTGCCATACCTGGACAAACTGGGCTTCACACTAGCGGCGTATGGCTGCACGACCTGTATCGGTAACGCGGGCGATCTAACGCCTGAGTTGAACGACGCCATCGTCAAAAACGACATCGTCGCGGCTGCGGTGCTGTCGGGCAACCGCAACTTCGAAGCCCGGATTCACCCGAACATCCGCGCCAACTTCCTCGCCTCGCCGCCGCTGGTAGTAGCCTACGCCATCGCCGGCAATATCACGCGTGACCTGATGACCGAGCCAGTGGGCAAAGGCAAGGGCGGCAAGGACGTCTACCTCGGCGATATCTGGCCAACCAGCGACGAAGTCAATGCGCTGCTGAAGTTCGCGCTCGATCCTGAGGCATTCCGTAAAAACTACGCGCACCTGACCAAAAAGGGCGACCTGTGGAGCAAGATCGAGGGCGAAGACGGCCAAGTCTACGACTGGCCAAAATCGACCTACATCGCTGAGCCACCGTTCTTCGGCAAGGATTTCTCGATGCAACCGGCGGACAGCATCGCGGCTGTCACCGGTGCCCGGGCGCTCGGCATTTTCGGTGATTCGGTGACCACCGACCACATCAGCCCAGCCGGTTCGATCAAGGAAGACTCGCCAGCAGGCAAATGGCTCAAGGCCAACGGCGTGCAGAAAGCGGACTTCAACAGCTACGGTTCACGGCGCGGCAATCACGATGTGATGATGCGCGGCACGTTCGCCAACGTACGGATCAAGAACTTGATGATCCCGCTGAAAGCCGATGGCTCACGTGTTGAAGGTGGCTTGACGATTCACCAGCCAAGCGGCGAACAACTATCGATTTACGATGCCGCGATGAAGTACGTTGATGCAGGCACGCAAACCGTCGTGTTCGCGGGCGAAGAGTACGGCACAGGCTCATCACGCGACTGGGCCGCTAAAGGCACGCAGTTGCTTGGCGTCAAGGCTGTGATCGCACGCAGCTTCGAGCGGATTCACCGTTCCAATCTGGTCGGGATGGGCGTGCTGCCATTGCAGTTCAAAGGGCTGGATAGCGTGCAATCGCTGAACATCACCGGCGAAGAAACCTACGACATCGAAGGCCTCGGCAATGACTTCAAGCCGCAGCAGGAAGTGACGCTGGTGATTCACCGCAAGGATGGCAAGACGCAACGTGTGCAGGTTTTGCTGCGCATTGATACGCCTATTGAAGTCGATTACTACAAGCACGGTGGCATCTTGCCGTTTGTGCTGCGTTCATTGCTCGCGGCGTGATGTTTAGCGTTAGCCGCTAGCGTCTGGCTTTTTGCGCAGTCGTTAAAAACCCGCTTCACGTGTTCACGTTGAAGCGGGTTTTTTATTAAACATTTTTCAATTTCGGTGCCAGGCTCAAGCCCGCTTTGCTCCAGCGTTATTCACGCCCAAAGGCTGCGGGGTTATCCGTCACCCTGCGCTGGTGTACCCGAGCCATCCAGTTAGCGTCGTCCGGAACGCTGGCATAGACAGCAGGCTCCCGGCGCTGGGTACCAACAACCTGCGCCATCCATTCACGCCATTCAGCCGCCGAATTCATACGCCCATGCTCCACCAATCGCGTGCACTTTTCCGGCGATTGGCAAGAGACCTCCTGAGCCTCGCGTTTAACTGAATTAAGTGAATTAACCGGCTGAACCGGATAGGCCGATGCATCGTATGCGCCCGCGTGCCTGGCCGATGCCTGATGTGGCAGTCGCGCTTGATCCATGGTGTGTCCGGTGTTTTTTTGTCCCGCCAGGCCGGCAGCCATCGGGCGAGTCACCGCGCGTGGCATCGGCTGTGCGGTTGAATGAGCGTGAGCCGTTGCCGTTGTAACAGCCAGAGGCACAGCCTGCCGTTCAGGTAACACAACAGCGGCTAGATCAGCGGATGCAACTGGAACGCTCTGCTCACTACTTCCAGAATTCATCATGATGAGGCCCGCTATGGCTAGCATTGCGCTCAACGCGATCAGCAACGCCAGCATGTAATTGGTGCGAGACGAGCGGGCACGTGGTGCGCTTTCTCTCAGATACTCACCCGCATCAGCCATCGCATCATCGAGGCAGTTCGCGCCCGGACGCGGTGCAGACGCAGACGCAGGCCAGTAAGCGAGCATGCGGACAGAGGATCCAGGCCGCGTGGCAGGCACCGCGCGGCGGGACTCGCGGCGGGTCGTCTGTGGTGAAAAAAAGCCTGGCCATGCATGGCCAAACGGAGGGGGTAATCGATTTAGTGGCCCCAGCGCCGGAATCGCCAGATCGCCCTCAACCGCATGCAGCACACCCCGGCTCATTGCTGAGGGCTCCCATACGGCAACGGTGCCTGCTTGAGTTGTTCGACTAATTTCCGGGTAGTGGCGACAAGACAATCCAGCACACACGTTTCAGGCATCTGCTGCGCCGTGCTGGACTGCTGGAAATCACTCATCAAAAGGCGGCTCCCAACCAGGCCCATCGAACCGCTGAGCCGGTGCAGCGATGAGCGGACCCCAGCAAGATCCGCGCAGCGCCGGTACTTATCCAGGCGCGCCAGATCTTCATCCACTTCACGACGCCATTCCTGCAATAGCGAAAACACGTTAACGCCGCGTCGCGCCAGCGCGCCAAGATAATCGAGATCAAATAAATCTGAACCTGCCGGACAGTCAGATATCTGCTGGGACCCTGCAGCCAATGCCAGACCCTGACCCGCTT
Source organism: Paraburkholderia bonniea (assembly GCF_009455625.1). Classification (NCBI taxonomy): domain Bacteria; kingdom Pseudomonadati; phylum Pseudomonadota; class Betaproteobacteria; order Burkholderiales; family Burkholderiaceae; genus Paraburkholderia; species Paraburkholderia bonniea. Next base: position 830,044 of record NZ_QPEQ01000002.1, read on the forward strand.
CTTCTGGCAAAAGTTTTTTCAGGCAGGCTCCCAGCGTATCCAGATCAACCGGCTTCACCAGTACGACATCGACGGGCGAACTGCTAGCTGGAGGGCCCTGCTCGACAGTGGCATCGGCAGTCAGCAGAACAATCGGCACACGGATCTGTACCGACTGCGATAGTTCACGCACACGCTCCGCAAACTCGATGCCGTTGATACCAGGCATCCGCAAATCAGTAATCAGAAGATCAAAGTGATCCCGCTCCATTGCGTCCAGCGCCTTGCTTGCCGAATCGGTGACGATTGACGTGAACCCAAGCACGCTGAGCTGGCGCGCCAGCACTTTGCGATTGACCGCGTTATCGTCAACGACCAGAACACGCCGTGGTCCATCGTCAGACGAAAACATGCTGGTCGGGCTCATCGTGTTCATGCTCAAACAAACTCAATCAATTAATTTGTGAAGGACGGCGTACTCGATCATCCCGGCCAGCGACTCAAGCCCCAGCTTTTCCTGAATCCGGGTCTTGTATGTACTGACTGTCTTTTCACTCAAAAATAACCGCACAGCGATATCCCGGTTATTGACGCCACGTGCCAGGTACTGCAGCACTTCTACCTCACGCGGAGACAGGGCCTCCAGGCGGGCAGCCTTGCCAGGAACGTTCATGGGCGCGGCAGGAAAACAGTCATAGCCAAAAAGTACCGTTTTGATCGCGGTCACCAGCTCACCCATTTCGCGGCCTTTGCCAACATAACCATTCGCGCCTGCAAGATGAGTGTGACCCGCCATAAGCTGTTCGGATTTTGCCGACAAAATCAAAATACGCATCTTGTTATTCACCAGACGAATCCGGCGAATCATGGAAAGACCATCAAGATTGGGTAACTCAAGATCGAGGATAAGCAGATCGGGGTTTTCAGAGAGCACCATTTTTAGCCCTTCCTCCCCATCGCCGGATTCACCGATTAACTCCAGTTCAGGGTCTTCCCGGATCAAGGCAGAAAGTGTCCTGCGAATCATCGGATGATCATCAACAATGATGATTTTTTTCATTCCTTGGCCCATTATAAATCTCTACTTTTATGACATAAACTCAAATTGCGATATGAAAATTCTGGATATTTTAAATAATTTTCTGCGGACATCAGAATTTTCTCCTCCTTTATAAAAAACTTGTACAAGATAAAATCTCGAAAATGATATTTCCAGGGTTATTCAAAAAATTAATGTGATTTTCATTAATATAAGACGATATTGATTTAATCAAAATTCACCCGGCAACCACCAAAGTGTAACTTTTGATTAATTAACATCGATTTATTTTTGAATAACATAGAACCAAACAAACAAGACAATAAAAATGCATGCATCCAGGCTACGCCCGGGTGCATGCATCTCTTTGCTATTGAATCAAACGCATGGACTTACTGCTGTGGTTCTGCGAGAACAGGTTCGACAACCGCTGCAGCCGGTGCAACTGGCTGCAACGATGTGGATTGATCTACAGGCACAACATCGCTATTGCGGCGCATGAAATTCAATTCCACTCGCCGGTTTGGCTCAAGACACTCAATTAGCGCATGACGGTTCTTGTCCGAACATTGCACGACAGGATTAGCCTTGCCCATACCCAAAGCCGTCATTGGAACTGCCACACCACCCGACTGCATATAGTGTTTGACAGTTTCAGCGCGCCGGGTAGATAACCGCCGGTTATAGCTATCGCTTCCGAGATGATCCGTATAGCCTTCGATCCGGATATTCGTGAGGTCGTTGGTCAACTTGATGTTCTGAATCAATCCATCAAGCTGCGCACGCCCACTCGGCAACATACCCGCCAGATCACTCCGGTCAAACTTGAAGGTGGCATCACCCTGAAGCGTGATCTTCTCCGGAACAACTGGAGCTGCCGCAGGCGGCGGCGTACATGCTGCCAGCGCCGTGCCGATATCAGGCAAACCTTTTTCAAGCGAATCAACGATCTGCTTGCTTCCCTTGAAGTCGCGCGTCCATGCCTCATGCCCGGCGCGGTACATCTCGACTTCCGCACAAGCCGTCAGGCGCTGCGCGTCGGTACAGGAAGGAAACTCCGGTGAAGACTTAGCCGCCAGCAAATCTTTCCAGATATCCGGCCGCAACGCCGATGACGTCCTGAGATCCGGATTGTCCGCGGACAATCCTTGCCCCGATTCAAGTGCTGCCGTCAGTTTGCCAGCTTCAAAGAGCGCCTCTTCGATGAAACCCCACTGGTCCCGATGGCCACGCTCATCTTGCGCAGCTTTGATCCAGCACTGCGCTTTGTAGCCAAAATAATTGTCCTTGCGCGGACCAAGCGCTTCCAGACGCCGTTGCAAATCAGCTTCTGCCGGCGTGCTGCGGACACTGCGATACATATCCAGCCATTCAGGCGAAGGCGCTCCCGAATGTGAATCTTGTGGCGTGCCAAAACCGCTATGCAAGATCGTCTGATCCTGAATCTGTAAAGCATCACGGGTGGCAGGCGAGGTACAACCGGTAATCACCACGGCAAGCGCGATGACCATTAATGAATACTTCATGTCATGTCTTCCATGAAAGAGGGTCGCACGGAAATTTCCCGTGCGACCCAGTCAGCTATCGTTTCAAACTCCTAATCTGGCCTGATGGCCATGCTTAGTTGCCGAGAACGATGCCAATACCCGCACGGACGATGGTGCTGTTGCCGCCCGAGCTGGAAACGCCAAGGTTGTAGTTGACCGTACCCTTGTCATTCCAGCGCGACACGCCAATACCCAGCGCCTGCTGACCACGGTAGCTCGCAACACCTGCATTCAAGGTGGTACGTCCTGGCAAGTACGGCGTCACCACGTTCAGTGCTGACGCAGCCGCAATACCCTTGGACGCATTGCGGTCGATGTCACGCATGGACTGATACACCCCGCCCATTGCGCTGCTCAACTGCCCCACGTTGACCGCGTCGGTTGGCGCAGAACCTGCCGCCACGTTGGTGATCTGACGCTCAGCACCAAGCGCTCCAACTGAAACTGAGTTGTCACGATCAGCCACCGAGCCTGAACCCAGCGCGACAGCATTCATTGCAGGTGCTGACGCATCCGCACCCAGCCCAACCGATTTATCACCCGCGACCACGGTCCGTGCACCCACAGCAATTGCTGAGAGGCCTGTTGCAGAAGCACCATTGCCGATGGCAATTGCATCAGTGCCTGTCGCAACCGGCGCTACAGGAGGCGTGCCGCTATCAGTAGCAGGACCGTTAATGGTGATGTACGTGTTGCCACCTGTACCGCCACCGCCACCTGTCGTGATGTTGCTTACCTTGCTTTGCAGCGCAGAGAACTGACCGAAGGTCACCGCATCGCCTGCATCGGTACCGTCAGCGATATTCGTCAGCTTCACCGGCGTAGTTGAACCAACACCACCCAATGTCACACGGCTCATGGTTGAGTCGTCATAAGCCACGCCATTTCCGGCCAGCGAACGGCTACCGACATACGCCTGCATCTGGCTAACGTTGACCGCGTCCGTCGCATCTACACCTGCAGCAACATTCTTCAACTGGCTAGCCGCACCACCCGCATTGAAGGTCACACTGCTCTTCGTCGCGTTGTCATAGGCAACGAACGAATTAGTGATCTGCCCTGTGGTGTCAGTGGTCAGCCCTATTGCCTTCAATTGCTTCAGGTTGACTGCGTCGTTATCAGTCTGCGCATCTGCAACATTCGACAGCCTGACCGGCGCAGCGCCAGTCGTGCCGCCCAGTGTCAACTGGTCATGCTTGGACGAGTCGTACACCACGCTATCGGCTGAACCGCCACCCGAGGAAATCTTCGCACTCAGCGCACTCAGTGCACCATCAATGCCCTCGTATGACGCGCCATCCACCTTATAGCTTGGCTTCGTTACCTTGCCATCGGCACCCAGTGCCGAACTACCACCCAGCGCCTGTGCAATGCTGGTAGCCGTGTCGAACAACTGCCCAGCATTCACGGCCTGCGTGCTACCGGCCGCTAATTTGCCAGCAGCCACATTAGCCAGAAGCACTGGAGTCGTTGAACCTGCACCACCCAGCGTCAACTGGTTATGCGCCGGCGTGTCGTAAATCACGCTGTCGGTTGAACCACCTGACTTGGCTGCTGCCGAAATCGCATCCGCCACGTTCTTGTAGTCTTTACCGTCAATGGTGTACGTCGGCGTGGAAATAATGCCCTTGTCGTCAACTGTCGTGCCGCCGCCAATTGCCTTCGCCAGGCTGTCCGCCGTACCAAACAGCTGAGCGCCGTTGATTGCGTCCTTGCTTGCCGACGAAACAGCGCCAATCGCCACATTCGTGATCTTCGTACCGCTAGCGCCACCCAATGAAATCAGGCCTTTGTTCGTGTCGTCATACGCCACGAATGCGTTGGTCACGTTACCAGCCGTATCGGTCTTGATACCCGCCGCCTGGAATTGCTTCAGGTTGATTGCATCGTTAGCTTTCTGACCATCAGCGACGTTCGACAGCGTGACGGGAACCGTCGAGCCTGCACCGCCCAGCGTCAACTGGTCGTGCTTCGACGTGTCATACACCACGCCATCCGGCGAACCCGTTGAACCCGCCGCCGCAGCAGCCGTCAAGGCCGAACCGATATCGGTATACGAGCCACCAGCAACCTTGAAGGATGGCGTTGTCACCTTGCCATCCTTGTCAATAACGGCCCCCCGCCAATGGTAGCCAGTACCCCTTTGAGCTGGGTAACGTTCACGGCGTCGGTTGTCTCCGTACCGGCAGCGACGTTGACGATCTGACGTTGGGTGAGCGTGCTGCCAACCGAAATCGCATTTGCCCGATCGGCTTTGGAACCCGAGCCTAGAGCAATGGCATTGGTTACCTTCGCCCCTACAGCCGCACCAGTGCCGATAGCCAGAGAATCAGTAGCTCCGATCCCGATCAGGATGCCCTTACCAATACCAATCGAGTTATCCCCATGGACGGTAGTGCTTGTACCCACCGCGATGGATCCTACGCCGTTAGCTGCAGATCCCGCGCCCACAACGACAGCATCGGTTGCGTTGGAACCCGTTGAGGCCTTTGCACCAACTACTACGTTATTGAGGCCATTGGTAGCTGCCTGGGAACCGACTGCTGTGGAACTAGCAAAGTTCGTGGCAGCACCAGCACCAACTGCAAGTGACAGGTCACCTTGAACCGAAGCCCTTGGACCAATTGCCATCGAATTAGTAGAACTCGCATCAGCACTCGCCTTGGCACCCGTCACTTTTGGACTGACCGCTATGTAGTCCGACAGAGGTCCGGCAGCCCCGATAGGCAGCATATCGGCATCTGGGGTAGCGTCCAGCAAATGCACAGCCGGGTCAGCCATCCGGCTTAATGGCTTTTTCAGCTCGGCGCGCAATGCATTCAGTTGCCCGAGTGTCACGACATCACTAGCATTTATGCCGTCTGCGACGTTAATAATGCGCCGTTCCGCACCAGCACTACCAACCGAAAACGTGTACTCCTCAGACGTTACGGAGTTGCGGCCAATAGCGACCGAGTTACTCGCCTTCGCAACGGCTCCAGGGCCAATTGCTACCGAATTATCGCCTTGTGCATTTGCCAAACCGCCAATAGCAACCGTATCGGCACCACTTGCCGTGGCCGCCGCCGACTTTGACACCACCTTCACATACTTGATAGACGTTTCAGTGATGTTGTTGATTCCGCCAACAATTGTGCTCAGCGCGTCCATCGCCTTGCCAACGTTGTCGTATTTCTTGTCACCGACCTGATAGCCGTCCGACAACTTGCCATCCAAGCCTACCGTGACGCCACCACCCAGCACTTTAGCAACGCTATTGGCTGTCTCGTACAACTGCGAACCGTTAATCGCGTCCTTGCTCGTCGCCGAAACTCCGCCCGACGCTACATTCGTGATCTTCGTGCTAGAAGCACCACCCAATGTAATGGTGCCCTTGTTGGTGTCGTCATACGCAACAAACGCGTTCGTCAACTGGCCGTTGGTATCAACCTTAATACCGGCTGCCTGCATCTGCTTCAGGTTCACCGCGTCGTTCGCACCCTTGCCGTCAGCGACATTCGATACGATCACTGGCGTCGTCGAATCCTTGCCGCCCAGTGTGATCTTGCCCTTCGTGGTGTCGTCGTATGCAACAAACGCGTTCGTCAACTGACCACTGGTATCAACCGTCATACCGGCTGCCTGCAGTTGCTTCAGGTTCACTGCATCGTTCGCACCCTTGCCGTCAGCGACATTCGATACGATCACTGGCGTCTTCGAATCCTTACCGCCCAGTGTGATCTTGCCCTTCGTGGTGTCGTCGTATGCGACAAACGCGTTCGTCAACTGACCACTGGTATCAACCGAGAGACCGGCTGCCTTAAGCTGGGCCAGATTGACCGCGTCGTTTGCGCTCTTGCCGTCGGCGACATTCGATACGATCACCGGCGTCTTCGAATCCTTGCCGCCCAGTGTGATCTTGCCCTTCGTGGTGTCGTCATACGCAACAAACGCGTTCGTCACCTTGCCGCTGGTATCAATCGTCATACCCGCTGCCTGCATCTGCTTCAGGTTCACCGCGTCGTTCGCACCCTTACCGTCTGCGACATTCGATACGATCACTGGCGTCGTCGAATCCTTACCGCCCAGTGTGATCTTGCCCTTCGTGGTGTCGTCGTATGCAACAAACGCGTTCGTCACCTTGCCGCCGGTATCAACCGAGAGACCGGCTGCCTTAAGCTGGGCCAGATTGACCGCGTCGTTGGCGTTCTTGCCGTCGGCGACATTCGATACGATCACCGGCGTCGTCGAATCCTTGCCGCCTAGTGTGATCTTGCCCTTCGTGGTGTCGTCATACGCAACAAACGCGTTCGTCACCTTGCCGCTGGTATCAATCGTCATACCCGCTGCCTGCATCTGCTTCAGGTTCACCGCGTCGTTCGCACCCTTACCGTCTGCGACATTCGATACGATCACTGGCGTCGTCGAATCCTTACCGCCCAGTGTGATCTTGCCCTTCGTGGTGTCGTCGTATGCAACAAACGCGTTCGTCAACTGACCACTGGTATCAACCGAGAGACCGGCTGCCTTAAGCTGGGCCAGATTGACCGCGTCGTTGGCGTTCTTGCCGTCGGCGACATTCGATACGATCACCGGCGTCGTCGAATCCTTGCCGCCCAGTGTGATCTTGCCCTTCGTGGTGTCGTCATACGCAACAAACGCGTTCGTCACCTTGCCGCTGGTATCAATCGTCATACCGGCTGCCTGCATCTGCTTCAGGTTCACCGCGTCGTTCGCACCCTTACCGTCTGCGACATTCGATACGATCACTGGCGTCGTCGAATCCTTGCCGCCCAGTGTGATCTTGCCCTTCGTGGTGTCGTCGTATGCAACGAACGCGTTCGTCAACTGGCCGCTGGTACCAATCGTAATACCTGCATCCTTAAGCTGTTTCAGGTTCACTGCATCGGTATCGGCCGTACCAGCCGCTACGTTAATCAGTTGCCGCTTGAAAGATGACGAGCCAAAAGACACCGCGTTATCACGGTCTGCTACCGCAGAAGAACCCACTGCAACCGAGTAAGTGCCGGTGGCCTTGGTGTTGTGGCCCAGTGCGATGCTCTCCGTACCCGTAGCGGTCGTGCCATCGCCCAGTGCTATCGCATTCCCACCCGTCGCACTTGCCGCTGCACCACCTGAGTTCACCACCAGGTATTTGCTCGTCTTCTCAGCCGCCGTCTTCGCTTCCGTTGCAGCCTTGTTTACCTCAAACAGCTGGCTGCCATTTACCGCTTCTGTGCTCGAAGCTGACAGCGTTCCTGCCTTCACGTTCGCAATCGTCGTGCCAGCAGCACCTCCGCCCAGCGTGATCTTGCCCTTCGTGGTGTCGTCATACGCAACGAACGCGTTCGTCACCTTGCCAGTTGTATCGACCGTGATGCCCGCTGCCTGCAACTGCTTCAGGTTCACCGCATCGTTCGCATCCTTGCCATCTGCAACATTCGAAACCGTTACTGGCGTGGTCGAACCCTTACCGCCCAGCGTCAGCCGGTCGTGAATCGACGAGTCATAGCTCACGGCATCAGGCGATGAGCCAGATAGCGCTGCGGCAGCAAGCGCTGAACCGATATCTGTATAGGACCCACCGCCCACTTTGTACGACGGTGCTGTCACCTTACCGGTGGTCGGATCAATTGCTGCCCCGCCGCCAAGCGCGGCAACTACGCCCGACAACTGGGACAAATTCACTGCATCTGTCGCTTGCGTACCCGCACCAACGCTGGTGATCTGACGAAAATTAGTTGAATCGCCCACCGAAACCGTATTTGCCCGAGCAGCAATGGATTTTGTGCCCAGCGCAACGCTGTTGCTTGCATTTACGCGCGACTCACTACCGATTGTCACGCTGCCTGTAACAGACACGGCGACAACGGCCGTTCTACCGATAGCAATCGTGTCCTTGTCCTGTGTGCTAGCGCCGTAACCTAGCGACAGTGACCCTACGCCGTTAGCTATAGCATCCTTACCCACAGCAGTAGCATTGTTTGCACCGGACCCTACTGAAGCACCTGAACCAATTGCCGTAGCGCCCTCACCATTGGTAGTTGCATTGGTACCAATGGAGGTGCTTTCCCCAAGGCTCGCTACAGCGCCTGAACCGATGGCAAGCGACGACGAACCCAAGACCGAAGCCTTTGGACCAATCGCCATCGAATTTGTGGTCTTGGCATCAACCGACGTCGCTGCACCACTCACCTTTGGACTGATCACGATGTACTGATCGATAGGCCCGGCGGGAACATAAGTAGTATCATCAGCTGCCAGCGACCGCACAGCCGGGCCAGCCATCCGGCTTGATGGCTTTGTCAACTCGGCACGCAATGCATTCAGTTGCCCGAGCGTCACGACATCACTAGCATTTATGCCGTCTGCGACGTTAACAATGCGCCGTTCCGCACCAGCACTACCAATCGATACCGTGTACTTCTCAGTCGTTACGGAGTTGCCGCCAAGAGCGACCGAGTTAGGCCCATTCGCAACGGCTCCAGGGCCAATTGCTACCGAATCATCGCCTTGTGCAGTTGCCAAACCACCAATAGCAACCGACTCGGCACCACTTGCCCTAGCCGCCTTCCCTTGTGATATCACCTTCACATATTTGATGGACGTCTCAGTAATGCTATTGATTCCGCCAACAGTTTTGCTAAGTGCGTCCACCGCCTCGCCAACGCTGCCGTATGGCAAGCCGCCGACCATATAGCTCGGCTTGGACACCTTGCCGTCACCCCCGACTTTCGCACCACCACCCAGCGCTTCAGCAATGCTCGAGGCTGTGTTGTACAACTGGGAGCCGTTAATCGCATCTGTGCTTGCCGCCGAAATTCCGCCTGCTGCAAGATTCGTGATCTTCGTGCCAGTAGCGCCACCGCCCAACGAAATATTAGTTTTGTTGGTGTTGTCGTATGCAACAAATGCGTTCGTCAACTGGCCGCTGGTATCAACCGAGAGACCGGCTGCCTTAAGCTGGGCCAGATTGATCGCGTCGTTTGCGTTCTTGCCGTCGGCGACATTCGATACGATCACTGGCGTCTTCGAATCCTTGCTGCCCAGTGTGATCTTGCCCTTCGTGGTGTCGTCATACGCAACGAACGCGTTCGTCAACTGGCCGCTGGTATCGATCGTAATACCTGCATCCTTAAGCTGTTTCAGGTTCACTGCATCGGTATCGGCTGTACCCGCCGCCATGTTCACAATCTGGCGGAGCAATGATGTTGTCGTCACTTTGCCCGTAGCGTCCTTCACCTCGGCTCGACCTACCGACACCGTTTGCGCCCGGTCCGCGACTGTACCGGTTCCCAACGCAGTAGCACCATTTGCTGTTACCGTTGCCTCAGCACCCAATGCCGTTCCACTTGCTGCCTTGACGTATGATTTCCCACCAAGAGCCGTATTGAATCCCCAGTCACCTACAACACCCGTCTCAGCGTATGCATTCGCTCCGATCGCAGTGTTATAGCCACCGCCATACGCACCGCCTTTTGCCGCTGCGGCATCACCAAGTGCGAGGTTCTTTCCATAATCCGATACAGCCTTCGTACCAATTGCGATGCCGCCACCATCGCTGCCAGGACCATTAGAGATTGCACCCGATCCGATTGCAATAGCGTTGGTAGAAGAAGCCGTTGCCCCAGCACCCGTCGAATTCACCACCACATATTTATTATCAGTACCGCCGCCACCACCACCGCCACCACCTTCAGCCAGTGCCTTAATTGCATCTCCTACATTCCTGTAGGTCGAGGCACCCACCTTGTACGTTGGCGCAATCAGTTTCGAGCTGTCTTTCTTGGAATCATCCAGCCCAGCGCCACCACCCAGTGCTTCAGTTAGCTGCTTTGCCACACCCTCAATAACATTACCGAGGAGGCCGTCTCGTTGCTGAGACGAGATATCAACTGTTCTAAGTTGCGAGCCGTTAACCGCGTCACTGCTGTTTGCCAGCAACGAACCATCTTTCAGGTTAGTGATAACAACTTGACCTGTAGAGGTATCTTTACCGCCTAACGTAATACGGTCACGTGTTGTCGAGTCGTACTGAACAACGTTGGGTGCCCCGCTGATAGCGTTCTGAATGGACGTCTTCAATTGCCCAAAGTTGACCGCATCGGTGTCTTGCGAACCAGCCAGCACATTGGTAATTTGCCGCTCAGCACCCGCTTTACCAACTGAAACGGTGTTTTCCCGATTGGCAACCGAATTCGTACCCAGCGCGATAGCGTTCTGGGCCGAGGCCAAGGCATTCCCGCCGATCGCAACCGATTCTTCACCCACCGCATTGGCATCAGCCAGAACCGACTTGGCCTTGAAATATTTTGCCAAATATGCAGGCGTTTCATCAGGAGGAGGAGGAATAGGAATAGGCGTGCCTCCGCCTCCCTTAATCGCCTCGTTCAATTGCCGCAGGTTAACCGCGTCTGTCGCGGCAGTTGCATCGGCAACGTTTGTAATCTGACGTTCGGCATTTTTCGCACCAACCGACACGGAGTTGATACGTGCTGCAATAGCACCTGAACCAAGGGCAACCGAACCAGATGACGCGGCAATTGCATTCGCACCTAACGCCACCGAGGAAGCACCGGAAGCACCGGCACCCTGACCGAACGCTGCTCCTTGAGTACCCATCGCGTAAGCTTCGGTACCTATAGCCATAGCCTGGTAACCCGAAGCCAGGCTGTTAAAACCCACTGCTATGCCCTGACGGCCATTTACGGTCGCCCCATAGCCAAGCGCTACACTTCGATCCCAAACTGCCTTGGCTTGCCCCCCGATGGCAACAGCACCGGTATAGCCGCTCGAACCTGACTGGGCTCCATCACCAATCGCAATCCCTGAGATGCCGCCTACGGTCGTCACTTTGGCATTCGGACCAATGGCAATGCCGCTCACGCCGTCAACCGTCGGATAATCGCTCTTGTCGCCCTTCCCGCCCTTCACCAAGACATAGGGGTCGTTATAGTAATTATTCGTCGTGGTTGACTCGCCGCCCCCAAAGCAGAAAATGAACAAAAAGCAGCCCCATGCGTTAACCGCCTTCGGGTCGGTAGCAGCCGCTTGCGTACTATCTGTGGAAGCGGGGTTGAGATTACCCACCTCACTCGATCCGCCACTACTAAAAGGTTTGGGATCAGCAGCATTCGCTACTTGCACCGCGCCTAGCAACATGGCCGACGCCACCGCGCTAGACATCAGGTTCCGGCTGCGTTTACTGGATTTTTTGCCACTACTCTTAGTGGTTTCGGCTGCGGCAACGTAGGTGCCCGACGCCGCACTCCATACTGACTTGTATACTTTATTCATTCCTCTTGATTCCTATTAAAAACGGGCAAACCCCGTTTGCTCGTGATTTCTGAAACACACAACCGCAAAGCAGTCGTAAGCGGAAAACCTAGCAATCGCGCAGATAGCCCAATCCAAGTTTTTCACGTGTCGCAAATTTACGCGGCCAGCCATGCCTCAAAAATCAGAAAAGCAGAAATCTTTGTAGGAATTTTCCGATTAAACAAAATAGCGCGCTTTTAAAAAAATTGAGATAAAAAATATTCAATTAATTCATTGAGTTAATCGAATGAAGTCATCAAAAAATAAAGCGTTGCGCCATGACAACAACTGGATTTCAAAGCAAAAATATTATTTATAGATGGCAATGAATCAGCCTTAAGCCCTGATCCAGCAAGGCTGAACCGTCACCATGCCCGATAAAAATCGACAAATCGATCAATGTGTTTGGGAAATAAATACCTTCGAATGGGGAAATTTCTCAAGCCTCATAGTCACCCGGGTTTCTATACTCGCGGCAGACGTAAATACTCATCTGCAATGAGTCAACCGTCTGTTTTTTTGTTAATACATTCGGAAAACCTTCAACCCGTAATATTTGTGTATTTTTAAACAAACCCTTTTACTCAACCTTTCACACTCACCTTTAAAGAGATAAACCATGAAACTCACGCAAATTCGTAATAAACGCAAGCAACTCGGCCAAGGCATGACTGAGTACATCATTATCGTCGCGCTAATTGCAGTGTCGGCTATCGGGGTGTATTCGCTGTTTGGCCAGACGATCCGTAACCAGACGGCCGGTCTGACCAATGAGATGGCCGGACAGAACGCCCAAACCAATATTGGTCAGGCCAAGGCCAATGCGAACCTGTCTACAACCAATTCCAACAAGACGAAAAACATGGGTACTTATAACGACGCCAACAATGTAGGTCAGTAATACGTCCTATCTGGATCAAGCATCATGAAACGCTCTGCCCGCAAGGACAGGGCCAGGGTTGCCAGCGCTAGCGGGCAAGCGCTGGTCCCTGCACTCATCTTTTTACTAGTCGGTGGTATTAGCGTCTATGTGGCATTCAACTCGTTCCAGCTGACGAGTGCCAAGATCAAGCTGCAAAACACCGCCGACGCAGCCGCATACAGTGCCGCAATGCTGCAGGCGCGTGACTACAATTTCACCGCCTACGCCAATCGCGCAATGGTTGCCAACCAGGTAACCGCAGCCCAGATAGTCGGCCTCAAGTCATGGATCGACGAACTCGACAACCGGTACACCTACATCCCGGGCCAGTCGGATGCGGACGACATGATCAATGCCTTTGCCGATCACCCTGAAAAATGGACCGGCCCCAAAAGCCGTGGCAAAGCTGAGATCGCGCCTGTTCGAGCCACGCTTGACGCATTGCTGCCCGTCGTCGCCAAAGACATCGGAACAATCATTCATGGCTTAAGCACGGCTCAGATCAATTTCCACGCGGGTGTATTTACCGCCGTGCCACAGGCCGCCAATGCGGTCGCCCAGCAAAGCCAGAAAGACACGCACGTGACTGAAGGGTATTTCGTCAGTCCGCGCAACGCCTATCAGCTTGCTGCGTGGAAAACCTATACGCGGATCGCATCGCCTGCAGGCACGATTAACAAAGACCATTTTGCAGATGTCGTCACAGACCGCGACACGCTCGATCCTTTCACCAAAAATCGCCGCTCAACTGGCAGCACCGCACCGGACTACCAGCAGATCAACGACACCGCTGGGAAAATCTGCCGCCGCGGCGATTCCGGAACCATCATTGGCCGGGTGTCGCACGAAGGTGGCACGCAGTTACGCCGCGACAAAAAAGGCTGGCAGGCAATTGATGTGAGTTACACCACGTTGACAGTGTCGTGCCTGCCAGATCTCGGGTTGCTGACCGCTGGCCGGGCAGGTGCCGCTAACGGCAAACTGCCTATGTATCGAGGTGTCCCCACCTTTCTCACCAGTGCGCCCTTCGTCTCGTTTGAGAATGACTGGACCGGTTATGGCGGTTACTACAACTTCGGTGCCGACTCGAGCGGGCGGCCTGGCATCGTGCCCAACGCCATGGCCACTCAGATCGCGGTAGGCCCAGGCATCGTCATGGACCCGGCAAATGGCGGGCTGCAACCATATCAGGACCTCCCGGGTAAGCCGCTCGCCGCCGAGGCACCGCGCATCACGATTGAGCTGGAACGCCAAAGCGACACGCTGACAGCAACACCAGGCATTCAGGGCGGAGGCCGCATGAGGGTCGCTCCTAGCACGGCAGGCGACGTTCTGCGGGCGCTCTCCAGCGCTAACGCTTACTTCATGCGGCCCAACGAAGGCCCAACAGGCAGCACGAAAAGCGGCTCGCTTTCTTATAGCCGCTTTTGGTCCCGGGTCGACGGTAAAACTGAATACCCCAGCATGTTCAACCCGTACTGGCAAGTGCGTCTCGCACCGGTCAGCGACAGCGAGCGTAAAGCCGCCTGGAAAGACCAGATCTCTACGCCCGTGTCTCGATAAAACCAACATGATGTCACTCACTTACTCACGCCCACGTGCTCAACGTGGCCAGGCCATGACGGAGTTTCTCGTCGCCGCCATGTTCGTCATGGGGGTTTTATTTCTGGCCATCGCCATGCTGGGCAAATTTAATGATGTCCGTAACAAGACCTTGATGGGCTCGCGCTACGTCGCGTGGGAACGTACCGTCTGGCTCGACTCCGACGCCCGTGAAAAAGGTATGCACAGCGACTTCGACTGGTTTTATGGGAATGCCGGAGCAAGTAACAAAAACGATGCAGAGCTGCATAACGAATATATCCAGCGCATCCTGGCACCCGGCTCCAAGCCCAGCAATACAGACAAGCAAACGGCAGGACTGCCCGCGATGCCGGTCATGTGGAACAACCACGGTGGGGAAGCCTTCGTCAGCGACGACGCAAATATTGCGGTAACAACCAGCATCAGGCCCACCCCCGCGCCTCAACTGGATCAATACAGCGGTCAGGTGTTTGGCAAGATACCGACGGTCGGTCATGGCACCTTCAACGCAAAGATCGGGTTGGCTACTGAAAACCTGCAAGCGGCCACTGTCAGCGTTTCAGTCGCGCAGAACAACGCAACGCTCCAGCGCCTGTTCGGTAACACCTTTAACGGCCTGACATTCCGCGATACCAGCGTGATCCTGAGCAACTCCTGGGTGCCCAATGGCCGGAACAGCGCCTGGGACCTGTCGACTCAGGCAGTTCCTGTCCGGCAGTTCGACATCATCGACCCAACGCTCTACAAGCCCCTGCAGAAATACTCGCCGGACATCTCCACGCTGGACATGCGCAGCCCCGGCGGTAAAGACATCGTTCCCAAAGACCGTCTCGCACCATGAAGCTCGCTCAACTTATTTTTCGTAGCGCGTGGCTAGGCTGTGCGTGGCTGTCCACTGCGGCGCTTGCTGACTCCGCCTGCGACAAGCGGCCCGTCAAGGCGGAGCGCACCGAAGTCTTCGGACAAAACCTGCTGGTCAATGGCGTTCCAACCACGGTGCTGGGACAGACTTTCGCTGGTTCGCCAGAAGAAGTCATCGCTGAGTTCCGCGCGTTCTGGCGCAAGCAGCAAGTGCCCGCAATGGGGCGGCGCAACGCGTCCGGCATGCTGCTAAGCGCGCTCGACACAAGCTGCCACTACGTGCTCACCATTCCGCTTAAAGCAACGGGTGGGCGCACCAAAGGCATTCTCAGCGTGACCCGCTTAGGGGGGGAAGCCCCCCGGCGTCAGATCCCCGACCGGGCCGTGCCGTTGCCAGACAGCGCCCACGTCATTTCCGACGTCGAAAGCCATGATCCAGCCCAAGCCGGTCGCACCTGGCTCATCCAGTTGCCAGGGCAAGCCGCCGGCAATGCCGAACGCTACCAGGCCAGGCTCGCAGCTCAAGGCTGGTCCACCGTCGCACAGGCACCGTCCTACAAGCTCGATGGCTCACAAAGAGTCGTTGGGCGCATGGCGATGATGCAGCGTGGTGACGATCACGTCGATGCGATTTTTTCCGATCAGGGAGGCCAAACCCAGGCTGTCATCAATGCAACAAGGAATCGTTGACTTATGAAATTCCCCCACTCCTCAGCACCTGCGCCCAGGCAGCAACGTGGCCAGGCTGGCACCGAATATCTGGTGATCACGATGGCCATCGCACTTGCACTGGTCGTAGCTGGTGTGACATCACCCTCAACCATTGACCAGTTAGTTGACGCATTCAAGTCACTTTTTAGCGCTTATAGCTTCACCCTTTCACTGCCCTGACCGGTATAGGGCACTCTGTCATGCTTAAAAAAATCAAACTTCGCTCCCTTCTCGGGAATTCATGGGTCTTGTTGCTGGCCGCCATTCTGGTGGCAGGTGGTCTGACCTACTTCATGTACCAGTACCTGAACACACGGGAACAAAATCTCAAGGCCGAGCTAGCGGGCAAACAAGGCCATGGGGTGGCTGTAGTCGTCCCGAGCCAAGACGTTCCGGCAGGCACACCGCTTGCAAGCAATGTCTTCGTCGCACGTGAAGTTGCCACGGATCTGGTTTATGACGACATGATCCGGGCCGATAGCTTCGACCAGCTCCGCAGCGCCAAGCTGGTCCAGCCTGTGCGGCGCGGCTTGCCGCTACGCGCATCGGACATTGATACGCTGGGCAACCGTGATTTTTCGGACGCCGTGCCGGTTGGTGAGCGGGCAATCACGCTCGAGATCGACATGATCAACTCAAACAACGAGATGGTCCGGCCTGGCAATCACGTCGATATCTACTGGGTAGGTGCGGGCAACAATGCGATGGATTACAAATCAACCGCACCGTCCGAGGGCACGGCCATCCAGTTGCTGCTGCCTAACATCCTGATTCTGGCTACCGGGCAGGACGTGCGGCAACGCGATGCTGGCGAAGCCATGAACAACGGCATGAATTCGAGTGGCAATGGGCTTGATAAAAGCACGTTTGGCAGTGTCACCGTACAGGTGCCTGTCGCTGAAGCCGCCCGCCTCGCGCTGGCGCAACGGGTCGGCGCACTGCGCCTCGTGTTGCGTAACTCCAAGGACAAGAGCCTGGATGTTCCGACCTACCTCAGCGAAGAACAACTTTTTGGCACGGGCAAGCGTTCTGGCAAAAGCGCTACGCCGAATGTCATCGAGTTCATCTCAGGCGGTAGCCAGAACAATGCAACCAAGCTGATTCCGGTTGATGTACTCAACTCTCACACCAAACCAGCCGCTGCTCCTGCCGCACCCCAGCACAGCGCAGCCGCTGCGCCAGCCGGCGCTTCCACTCCTGACACCACAGCGCCGGCCAAAGCGTCGAGCGTCTACGAGCAGGCCAACGCTATTGCCCAACAATTGCAGAACCTCGATTCGCGCGCCAAGCCGGGTCGAAACTAAAGTACAGAGCACAGATTTCGATCATGAAAGTCAAACACTACGCACAGGCATTTCCACGCCGTGTAATCTCATCCGTCCTCGTTGGTATCTTGCTGTGCAACGCTGCACCGCTGGCATTGGCACAGGCCTCAAGCACGCTCTACAACACCGGAACCCCCGCCCGAGGCAGCATGCTGGACCTCTATCGCGGCGAAGTGCGCATGCTGCATGTGCCTGGCACGATCAAGCGCATCGCCGTCGGCAATGGTTCGCTGATTACCGCCAATGTGGTGGATGGCCGTCTGATGCTGATCGGGGAAGCGCCTGGCGTGGCCTCTCTGGTCGTCTGGAATGAACGGGGCATCGCGCTGCAAACCACCGTTCGGGTAGCGAAAGGCGATGTCAATTTCTCCGTGGAACAATTGCGCACCGTGCTGCGCACCGTGCCCGGGCTGCATATTGATCCGGTGGGGCCGAATATCGTGCTCTCCGGTGTGGTTCACCGCAACATGCTGCCGCTGGTCAAAGCTGCTACGGAAGATCTGACAAACGTGATCGACACCACGACCACCGATGAAGGCGATGCGCTCAAGAAGACCATCCACTTCAAGGTGCAGATCATGGAGCTCACGCGTAATGCCCAGAAGAATCTGGGGATTGCATGGGACAGCTCATTCGCTGGCCCAACAGTTGCAGGCCAGGGGTTTCTCAAGGCAGGGGCCAACCCAGAGGCAGCATTCGCGTCGACAGCGGCGGGCAGCAGCTTGTTCGTCGCGGGCATCGCGTCCAAGATCGCTTCCAGAATCAACCTCGCCATCAACGATGGCGATGCCTTCCTGCTTGCCGCACCTGAACTCAACACCAAGAGCGGTGGCACCGCCACGTTCCTCGCCGGTGGCCAGGTGCCAATCCCGCGTGCAGGCGCACTCGGCACGACCGACGTCGAATTCAAGGACTACGGCATCAAGCTGAACATCCGTCCGGTGGTCGACGCGAACAACATCATTTCCGCCAGTCTCGACACCGAGATCAGCCAGTTGGATCCATCCGTTTCGTATGGCGGCTACCCGGGCTTCCTGACGCGCCGGACCACCTCCGACATCTCGCTGCGCGCGGGCGAAACGCTGGCGATCTCCGGGCTGATCAGCGCCGATGCGCTGGAAAGCACGACGGGCCTGCCTTATCTCAGCAAGGTGCCCATCATCGGCAAACTGTTTGGCTCAGAGAGCTTCCGCGCCAAGAAGAGCGATCTGGTGATTTTTGTCACGCCGGTGATCTCCGATCCTTCGCAGGCACCCAACACGAACCTGCTGTCACGCGCCGATGCTGTTGATGAGCAATACCGCGAGCGGTATGGCGCCCCTAGCCCGCTGGCTAAAGCCGCAGATAAAAATGCGACGCCGGAACCGCGTCAACGGATCGCGCCTACCCAGCCAATCCCTGTCGCACCGGTCCGGAGCCTGCCTTATCAAGCCACGCAGTGGACTCAACCGCCAGCGGCACAGCAGCCCAGCCCAGCTCCCGTGCCGAGCTCCTCAGCCGGGCTGGCAGACGCCATCCGCATGCTGAACACCCCACGCGACACCTCTGCTGCGGCCAAGGCTGGAGCCGCGCCTGCCGCCGCACCGGGCGGCAAGCTGCCCGCACAACAAGTTGGCGTGCTCGGTAGCTCGGGTAACTGACCAGAATTAATCGAGAACCTCAATGCTTAACTTACAGATTCAGCCACGCAATGCATCTGCCACAACGTTCACGCTGGAAGACGGCTGCACGATTGGCAAAGATGCAAGCTGCGACATCGTTATCAAGGGCATGCTGGTCGGCAAAGTTCACGCGCGCATCGTCAAGCAGCAAAACGCGTATTACATCGAAGATCAAGGTGGCATCACAGCAACGCTCGTCAATGGCGAACCCGTGACGCGCTACGGCCCGCTCAATGGAACGGACACCATCGAGATCGGCACCACTACGCTGAAAATGCTCGAATCCTCGCCTGCTCAGGCGGCTCAGGCGGCTCAAACAGCTCCCGCTATGCCGCCAGCAGCAGTCGCAAACGCCGCAGAGCAAAGCATCACGTTTAGAGCGGACCGCGAACCCGGCATGGCGCTGCCCGCAACGTCCTCATCCTCAAAGACGACGCTGTTCACCCAGCCGCAGACAGCCAGCACAACACCTGCCGCGCCAGTAGAGGTGCAGGCACAGATGCCAGCGCCCGTGCCACAGACACCATTGCGCACAGCACCGGTGCGCGTCAAAAAGACAGCGCCCGAGATCCTCACGGTGTCGCCCATCAATAGCCCTTCGGGCATCGAGCTGCGCAAGCTGGCACACATGCGTGTGATCGCCGCGCTTGATTTGCGCCGCTTGAACGTAGCGCGCATGGAAGATGACGAATTGCGCAACACCGTAAATAGCGCGCTTGACGACATCCTTCAGCACGATCCGATCTTCCGCAACGCGGAGGTTCCACTCAATGCGCTCAAAAAGGCCGTGTTCGACGAAATCATTGGGCTGGGGCCGCTGGAAGAACTGCTGGCAGATACAAGCATCAGCGAAATCATGGTCAATTGCCACGATGAGATCTTTGTCGAAAAGTCAGGGCAGCTCACTCGCTCGTCGGTGATCTTCACCGATGACCGCGCCGTGATCGGTGCAATCGAGCGGATCGTCGCACCGATCGGCCGCCGTATCGACGAAAGCTCACCAATGGTCGATGCGCGGCTGTCTGATGGCTCGCGTGTGAATGCAGTCATTCCACCGCTCGCCCTCAAGGGGCCCAGTATCACGATCCGGAAATTCTCCACGCGCAAGCTGGACGGCGAGGATCTGGTGAATTTCGGCTCGATGTCGCCAGAAATGCTGGAGTTCCTGAATACAGCCGTTGAGCAACGCGCCAACATCATTATTTCGGGCGGCACAGGCTCGGGCAAAACCACTTTGCTGAACGTGCTGTCGAGCTACATCCCCGATAACGAACGAATCGTCACCGTCGAAGACGCAGCCGAGCTGCAACTGTCGCAGCCCAACCTCGTCTCGCTGGAAGCCCGGCCCGCCAATATGGAAGGCAAGGGTGCCGTGCATATCCGCGATCTCGTGAAGAACTGCTTGCGGATGCGTCCAGACCGCATCGTGATCGGCGAATGCCGTGGCGGCGAAGCACTCGACATGCTGCAGGCGATGAACACCGGCCACGACGGCTCGCTGACCACCGCTCACGCAAACGCGCCACGTGACTGTATCGCCCGGCTGGAAGTGATGACGCTGATGGCTGGCCTTGATCTGCCTGTGCAGGCTATCCGCGAGCAAATCTGCTCCGCCGTAGACATCATCGTGCAGCAGACCCGCTTCTCATGCGGCTCACGCCGGGTCACGCACATCACCGAAGTCAGCGGCATGGAATCCGGAGTCATCCAGTTGCAAGACGTGTTTGTGTATCGCCAGAAAGGCTTCAATGAGCAAGGCAAGATCACCGGCGACTTTGTACCAACGGCTTATATCCCTGATTTCTATCAAGACCTGATGCGCCGTCATATTCCTGTGAACACCGAAATATTCACGCGCTCAGCAGAACACTAGGCCGGTCACCATGAATCCCCTTTTTATTCTGATACCGACCTTCTGCGGTTTCCTGTTTGTCATCTGGCTCGTCATGCGGGTGGGTAAAACCGCATTGACCAGCCGGTCGCGCGACATGGCCAACGAAGTGGAGGCCTCGCTTGCCGAAGCCTTTGTTTTCGTGAACCGGCAAAAGGTCGCTGCCTGGACCATGGCAGCCATGCTGGCGCTGCCGCTCGTCACCTTTCTTCTTAGTGATAACTGGCTAGTCGCACTCGCTACGATCCCGCTCGCGCTGATACTGCCAAAACGAGTGCTGGCCGCGATGCGCAAGAAGCGGATTGCGACACTCGAAAAGCAGTTGCCCGATACGTTGCTGATGATGGCGGGAGCGTTGCGCGCAGGTGCCAGCTTTCCTAGCGCGCTCGAAAGCGTCGTCCAGGAATCCGCACCTCCCATTTCGCAGGAATTCGACTTGCTGATGCGCGAAATTCGTCTTGGCGTGGATTTGGACACGGCGATGCGCAACGTCGAGAAACGCATCCCGGTACCCGACTTCATGATGGTGACGGCAGCGGTCACCATCGCCCGGGAGGTCGGCGGCAACCTGGCAGAGGCGCTTGAATCGGTGGCCCGCACATTGCGCGAAAAACTGCAGATGGAAGGCAAGATCAAGGCGCTCACGTCGCAAGGCCGGATGCAAGGCATTGTGATGACCTGTTTGCCCCTGTTCCTGATGCTGGTGCTGCGCTGGATGGAGCCCACCGCCATGGAGCCGCTCTTTAGCAAACCAGTTGGCTGGGCGACGCTAGGTGTCATCGCCGTCATGGAGTTTCTCGGCTACAAGTCGATTACCAAGATCACCAATATCAACGTGTAACCATGCTGCTTTTTATTTCAATTTTGATCAGTGTTGGCGCGATGGTTTTCGCCTTCATTGCATTCAAGTCCGTCGGCCAGTTGACTGGCGACATCCCTCCAGAAAACCGGATCTATCTTGATCCATTGCCAAGAGCGTTACGTCTGATCTGGCCGCTGGTGAATTTTGTCGACCATCACTTCGGTGGAACGTTCGGTGCCAAACGTGTAGCGAAAGTCGAAGAGCGCCTGCGCCTGACTTCGTTGCTGTTCTTGATGAGCGCCCGCCAGTTTATTTCCTTGTCGATCACTTCTTCGTTGCTGGCCACGTTAGCTGCACTGGCCATGATGTACCTGCTGCATATGTTTTCCTGGCCGATCATGCTCGGCGTCGCGGTGCTTGGCTATTACTACCCGTTGATCTGGACCAGGGACGTACGGCGGCGCCACGTTGCAGCTGTGCTGAAGCAACTCCCGGTATATCTCGACTTTCTGACGCTCGCCGTCGAAGCCGGGTTGAACGTCAACAGTGCGATTCAGAAAGCCGTCGAAAAAGGTCCTGAAGGGCCGTTACGCCGGGAGTTTGAGCACGTATTGCGCGATCTGAAATCTGGCCTGAATCGGACCGAGGCGCTACGGCGTTTCGATGCGCGGCAAAACATCAAAGAGATCACCAACCTCGTCGGCGCAGTCATTCAGGCTGAACGGATGGGCTCCGGGCTGGCCAGCACACTGCGCTTTCAGTCCGAGCAACGGCGCTCGGAGCGGTTCCAGCGCGCTGAAAAGCAAGCCATGGAAGCGCCTGTGAAGCTGGTCTTCCCACTGCTGATGTTTATCTTCCCGGTCACGTTTATCGTGCTGGGCTTTCCGATCGTGATGAAGTTCATGCAAGAGGGCTTTCTGTGAAACTCGCCCGCTTAATCATTCGGCAGCGCGACACAGGGGTTCGGGTCGCCACCACGGAAACTCGCCAGGAACGCATGCGTGGGCTGCTCGGCCGTGACCATTTGCCCCACGAAGAAGCACTGCTACTCCATCCGTGCCGCTCGATTCATACCTTCGGCATGCGCTTTGCCATCGACATCCTGTTTCTCGATCGTTACCAGCGCGTCGTGTCCATTCACCATGAAGTGCCGAGCAACCGGATGCGCTTGCATCTGCGGGCCGTTCAAACGCTTGAGATGCGAGCGGGGGTTGCCCGCTCACATGGCATCAGCGTGGGCGATCAACTTGGCTTCGAGGCGATCCAGTGAAGCACTTACGTTCCAGGCCTGCCCTGGCCATGTGCGGGCGGCGCAGCCAGCTGGGCCAGTCGATGGTCGAATTCATCATCATCGCGCCGCTGCTGCTGTTCTTTTGTCTTGCCATTGTTCAGTTCGCGTTGCTGTACCAGGCTAAATCGACACTCGATGTTGCGGTACTGGAAGCAGCCCGCGAAGGAGCCGTCACTAATGGTTCGATGAGAGACATGCAAGCTGGGCTGGCGCGCGGATTAATGCCGCTTTATGCCCGCAACACCTCGACAGATGGCGTGGAGACGGCAGGAAAACTCGCCGAGCTGGCGTCAATCAACGCCAGCCTCATCACCATCGTCAACCCCACACCAGAGGCCATCAGCGCTTTTGCGGTACAGCGGCGGTATCCCGAGAGTGGTCTGACCTACACAGAGATTCCGAACGATTCGTTGATGTACCGCGACCCGCATCCGGCGGCTGGCACGGTCAATATCCAGGATGCGAACTTGCTGAAAATCCGCGTGCATTATTGCTACCCGATGTACGTACCGCTAGCGAACAAGGTGATTTATTACGCGTCCAACCTTATCGGCCGGCCGGCCCAGAATGGCATTTTTTCAGATATCCCAAGCACGAACGGCTTCGGCAATCCGCAGCATCCAGACCGGCAATGCAATATTTATCTGCAGGATGGCGTGGAGACAGGCCGTTACCCGATTGGGCTTGAATCAGAAGTGATGGTGCGGATGCAATCGCCATTCCGGCCTGCAGCCGCCGCAAATGGTAAAGCGCCATCATGAAGCCAGGTTCAGATTCGCTGGCACAAGTAGCGCGGCGTCAGCGCATATGGCCGAAGGCCGTGCTCGCCTGTGTGCTGTGCGTCGCCGCTCAAGCCCAGGCATCGGCAGTGGTCATGATGATTGGCGGGATGAAAAATACCGCAGGCCAAGCGGCATCGGCCCAACCCGTCGCCGCGCCAGAACCCCGTAGTTCTGTGGTGACGCTGTACAACCCATCCGGCCGCGTCTCGACAACTTTTGTCCCAGGCATGCTGATGCCGGTCACCACTGCGCCATCAGGCACGGTTGCATCCAGGGTCATGGCGCTCACCCCGCTTATCGCTGAGGTGTCACACGCGGCCAATATCGACAGCGCGTTGCTGATGGCCGTGATTGACGTTGAATCAGGGGGCAATCCGCAAGCGGTTTCGCCCAAAGGGGCAACTGGCCTGATGCAGTTGATGCCAGCTACCGGAAAGCGGCACGGAGCGGCCGATCTCTTTGATCCGCGCCAGAACATCATGGCGGGTGCCCGCTACCTGCACATACTGATGCAGCAGTTTGGCAACATTGAACTCGCCCTGGCGGCCTATAACGCTGGTGAAGGTGCGGTCAAAAAATACGGCATGCAAATCCCGCCCTACGACGAAACCATGGCTTACGTGCCAAAGGTACTGGGACGCTATCAGCACTACCGGACCCGGACCGCCGCAGCGGCAACACCTGGTGCACCTCAGGAAGCGCGTGGTCATTTTGTGCAGGTACGGCAGGCGATTACCGCAGCGCGCTAGCTCAACCGTCTCATGCGGCACTTGCCAACATGCGACGGGCCATGCCCAGAGCGTTGCAGGCTGCCTATGCCGGGAGGTTGCGAGGAAGCTGCTCAAGCGCAGCGTCGAGACATTTCATTCCGTCAGCCAGCAGGTGCAATAGCGCCTGCGCCGCCGTGAAATCACGTTCGTGAGCGGCTTGCTCAAGACAGGTTGCCAGTTTGATTAATGCGGTACATCGCAGCATCTTCAATGAGCCATTAAGACGATGTGCCGCCTCTGCCAGTTCATCCGGTGCCTGACGCTGAAGCGCGTCATGCAACAACACCAGGTTCTCACGGTCGGTCATGAGCAACAGATGTACGAGATCCTGCGCCACGGTGTGATCGCCACAGGCCAGTGCATCAAGGGTGGAGGGAAGGTTCTGGCAGGCATCGGCGGTCAGTACCGCATAACGATGCCGGGCAAGGGCTTGCGCGAGTTCGCGCAATGTGACGGGTGTCTGTAACACGCCGTCGAAATAGGCAGCGGGCGCTGTCTCACTGAGCGCCGCATGATCCGCAGAAAATCCGGCAGGTACAACGGCAAGACACAAGCAGCTGGGTCGAGCTTTATGGCCTTCGTGGCCATTGAAACCCTCTGGCGGCAGGCCTGAGTCACCATCCACCAGCATGAGCTTGATCTGTTCCTGCATACGGCCGGCAGGATCAGTGGTGAAAACAAACCCCAGTTGCCCGAGTGCGGCACCAAGGCCGCTTGCCTGAGACCACTTCGGGTTGGCGCTCACGAGTAACGCCGCATTCATGGAACACCAGCGCACATAAAAGAAAAACCACTCATTGCGGCAAAGCCACCCGGCAACGCCGCGCCAGATCGACTAGTTCAACCATCGAATTGACCCGCAGCTTTTGCATGATGCGAGCCTTGTGGCTGCTCACTGTTTTATTACTGATAAACAGCGCATCGCCCACGGCCTTGTTTGACATTCCCTTGGCCAGCATTTGCAAAATCACTAGTTCTTTGTCGCTCAGCAGTTGCAGGTAATCGGCTTCCTGTGAGGATTCGACGAGCGAAACAGGACTGGATGACGTCAGCACCGGAAACACCGTGTAGCCCGCCAGCACCGCTTCGACACTGCGCATGATGTCGCGCAGCTCCTGGGATTTGCTCAAAAAACCTTGTGCACCCGCCCGCAATGCGCGAGGCACGAAAGTTTCCTGGTCTTGCCCCGATAACACCAGCACACGCACTTCGGGATGTACCAGTTTGAGCCGTGAAATCACATCCAGCCCGCTGATACGAGGAATATCGAGATCGAGAATCACCAGCTCCGGCAAATGCAGCCGCGCCATTTCGACAGCAGCCTGGCCATTGTCGGCTTCGATGATCTCGCTCACGCCAACCAACTGCGCGAGGTGTGTTTTGATGACCAGACGAAGCGCGGGATGATCATCAACGATCAATATGGTAGTCATCTCGCTTTTCTCCTGGAAATACCTTGATATTTAAATATATCCGGCACCTGAAATGAGGGAATTAAAGACATTTACATAGCAACGCCATTAGCAAAAAAATGGTAACACACGACCCATATGATTTGCTTATTTCATAAAGGAAATTTCCCAAACAACAATATAAATTAAAAGACTAATAACGAGACAAAATTCATTGTATATACAGCACCGTTAAATCACGTCATATCTAAAAATAAAGGCCCCATGGAAATAGGCGCATAAGCCTGGCGGGTCATGCGCCTATTAACGGTCGAATTCGATTTCAACCCGGCGATTGGGTGCAAGGCATTGGATCAGCGCACTGCGCTCTTTTTGCTGGCACTCCACCAATGGATGCTCCGCCCCCAAACCCGCTGCGGTCATGGGCACTGTCACACCGTGACGGCGCAAGTACGACTGGACGGTTTCCGCACGCTGCAACGACAGCTTCTGGTTGTACGTCACGCGGCCCAGCCGGTCGGCATAGCCGTTAATCCGCATGCCGCGCACCTTGCCGCCCTGCTCGCGCAACGCCTGCACCAGCGCATCCAGATCAGCCTTGCCGGCAGGCAGCATGCCGCCTTCGTCGCTGCGATCAAAGCCAAACAGCGAGTCTGCTTTCAGTGTCATTTTTGCGGGAATGGCGGGCGCAGGGGGCGTGCATTGCAACGCGATTTCAGCCGATTGCTGCAACGCTTGCTGCACCTCCGGCAAGCGTTGTTCGGCGGCCGAAAAATTGCGCTTCCAGGCGTAATACCCAGCGCGCATCAAACCAACTTCAGCACACGCCAATGGCCGCTGTGCTTTCGGGCAGTTGGGCAGCGCCGGGTTGCTTTTGATTGCGTTCACCACCGCCCATAAATCAGGACGCACCATCGACACGGTGCGCAACGGCGGGTTGGCCGCCGAAAGCTCGCTCCGCTGTGTCAGCCCGGCGGTGAGCACCGCCGCCTGGCCAATCGCTTCTTCAACGAAGCCCCAGCGATCACCTGTCTTGAGTTCTTCACGGGCAACATCGGCCCAGCACTGGGCCTTCGCACGGAAGTAACTGTCTGGATCGTCAGGCAGGCTGTCGAGACGTTGCTGCAGATTGTCCAGTGCCTTGCTGCGGTTGCCCATCGGGCCGTAGATATCGAACCACTCACGCGTTGGCGCACCTGCGGAGGCGTCCTGGGCTGCGCCCCAACCGGACTTCAGAATGGTGGCGTCTTCGATGCCCAGCCGCTCGCGGGCGGCATTCCCTGCACATCCCGATACCGCCAGCGCACAAGCCAGCATCGTTAATTGAAATTTCATGGCTACCTGAGTCAATTATTTCGGCTAAGCGAAACGACTAAGGATAGAGGTACGTTGCCATATTTGGATACGGAAAATTCTTAAAACTTACGTCATCAATGTAATTAAATTGTCAAAACCCCTACTATTTATTTAGAGATATTTATCAAAATAAAACGAGAATTCGATTTGTTATTTATCTCGTTTTATTTATCTCATTTTTTCCTGCTCCTTGCATTGCCGCTTAAGCCACTGCCCGCGCGGCGCTCCGGCCACGCAGCCACTCCAGCGCCAGCAGCAGGCATGTCGAAAAAACAATCAGGATGGTAGCCAGCGCGGCAATCGTCGGACTAATGTTCTCGCGGATGCCGGTAAACATCTGCCGTGGCAGCGTGGTTTGCTGCGCGCCGGCCAGAAAGAGCGTGACGACCACTTCGTCGAACGAGGTGGCAAACGCAAACAACGCCCCCGAGATCACCCCCGGTGCAATGACCGGCAGCGTGATGCGAAAGAACGTCTGCACCGGGCTCGCCCCCAGTGACTGGCTGGCTCGCACCAGGTTGTAGTTAAAGCCCTGTAGGGTCGCCGCGACCGTGGTGACGACAAACGGCACGCCCAGCGAGGCATGCGCGAGGATCAGCCCGGTATAGGTGCTAGCCAGGCCAAGCGGAGCAAAAAACAGGTACATGCCGACGCCCACCACCACCACCGGCACGATCATTGGCGAAATCAGGATGGCCATCAGCAGTGTCTTGCCGCGAAAGTTCGCCTTGTTCAGGCCAATCGCGGCCAGCGTGCCAAGCACGGTCGCCACCACCGTCGCGGACGGCGCGACGATAAAACTGTTTTTCGCCGCCAGACGCCAGTCGCTTGAGCCCAGCAGGTTTTCATACCAGCGCAGCGACCAGCCTGGAATCGGATACACCAGAAACGTGCTCGATGAAAACGACAGCGGCACGATCGCCAGCACCGGCAAGATCAGATACAGCAAGGTCAGCGCAACCAGGCCACGCAGCACGAAGTACCACACGCGTTCGATCAGCGAGGTATGGGGCGCGAATAGCGGCTTGGAAAATTTCATCACGGTTCAGGCTCCTGACAGGTTCAGCCGAGATTCGCTGGCGAACGCGTGAAGCGTCCGTAGATCACATACAGCACGAGCGTGGCGGCGAGCAGCAAACCACCGAGCGCGCACGCCATGCCCCAGTTGATCGTCACGTTGGTGAAATAGGCGACGTAATAGCTGACCATCTGATCGTCCGGGCCGCCCAGCAGTGCGGGCGTGATGTAGTAACCAATCGCCAGGATGAAAACCAGCAACGCGCCCGCCCCCACGCCCGGATAGGTTTGCGGCACATACACCCGCCAGAACGCCGCGAACGGATGGCTGCCGAGCGAGATGGCTGCGCGCTGGTAGGTCGGTGGGATGGATTTCATCACGCTGTACAGCGGCAAGATCATGAAGGGCAGCAAGATATGCGTCATCGAGATGTACACCCCGACGCGATTGAAGAGCAGTGGCAATGAGGCCTGCAACAGCCCGCTGCCGACCAGCGCCTTGTTGACCAGGCCCTCGCTTTGCAGCAGCACGATCCAGGCGGCAACGCGCACCAGAATCGAGGTCCAGAAAGGAATCAGCACCAGGATCATCACGAGATTGGCGCGCCGCTCCGAGAGCCTCGAAATCCAGTACGCCAGCGGATAGCCCAGCAGCAACGCGCAGAACGTCACCACCGCACCAATCAGAAACGTGCGGCCAAACACGGTCAGATAAATGCGCTGGTCTGGGTTCGTGGGGGCGATATGGCCAAACGCGTCTTGCCGGTGATCCAGCGAGGCCAGCAGATAGAACGGCGAATACGCGCTGCCGTTTTTCGCAATCGCCTGCCAGTAAGCCACTTCGGCCCAGCGCGGATCAACATCGAGCAGCTTCGCCCGGATTTGCGCCGCAGGCAGGGTGTGACCCGTGTCGTCCACCAGCGGCATCGCCCGGGTGGTTTTCGACATCAGCGAGCGAAAGCCTGGAATCTCGGTGTTCAAACGCCGGGCGAGGCCGCCCAGTGATTCGCTCTCTTTCGCCAGCGTCAGGTCAGCGGCAAGCGCGGCATAGGCACTATCGGCCGGGGGCGTCTTGCGGTCCCAGGCGTGGAGTGCGCCAACCGTCTGCGGCAAGGCGGTGATGACCTCCGGGTTTTGCACCGCGCGCGTCAGCAGCACGCCAATCGGCAGCACAAAGATCAGCAACAGAAAAATCGCTAATGGCGCGATCAGCAGCAGCGCCATCGCGCGCTTTCTGGCTTCGCCTAGCTTGAGTTCACGTTTCAGTTTTACGAGCGATTCGGCCGGCGCACCGGCTGTGATGGTCGTCATGCTCACGCCTGTCTCCTGCGTTGCAGCTACGTGTTGCAACTTCGTTATGTGGCTGGATCTGGCGGCTCAGAAGCAGGCCGCCAGCAGCCAGTGATGGGCGTGCTGCCGCTCAGGCGGCCAGGCCAAAGACGCGCAGATGTTCTGGCGCAAATTCGAGCGCAACTGGCGCGCCAGGCGCGAAGGTATCGAGGGCGGCCGTGCCGAGGGGCACCTTGACGAAGCATTCGTTTTGCTCGCGCAGCCCGCAGCGCATGCGCACGTGGTCGCCGAAATAAATCAGCCCGCGCGCCTCGCCTGTCAGCGCGTTGCCTCCGTTGCGCGTGCCGTTGACGGCCAGCTTCATGCGCTCGGGGCGAATGCTGGCCACCGCCGCCGCGCCCACTTGCGCGCCGCCAATATTGCAGCCCCTCAGACGCGTGCCATCCAGCAGTTGCAGTTCGCAGAATTCGCCGTCGACGCTCGCAATCGTGCCGCGCAACTGGTTGCTGTCACCGATGAAGTTCGCCACGAACGCGTTGCCTGGCGATTCATACAGACGATCCACGGTATCGAGCTGCTGCACGATGCCGTTATCGAATACCGCCACGCGGTCGGACATCGTGAGCGCTTCGCCCTGGTCATGCGTGACGTAGACGAAGGTCAAGCCCAGCTTCTCGTGTAATGACTTGAGCTCGTATTGCATGTGCTCGCGCAGTTGCTTGTCGAGTGCGCCAAGCGGTTCATCCATCAGCACCAGCTTCGGCTCAAACACCAGCGCGCGTGCCAGCGCGATGCGCTGCTGCTGGCCCCCCGAAAGCTGCGCGGGGTAGCGCTTGCCGAAGCGCGCCATCTGCACCATCTCTAGCGCGTGCTGCACCCGCTCGATGCGCTCTTTCGCG
This sequence comes from Paraburkholderia bonniea, assembly GCF_009455625.1. Classification (NCBI taxonomy): domain Bacteria; kingdom Pseudomonadati; phylum Pseudomonadota; class Betaproteobacteria; order Burkholderiales; family Burkholderiaceae; genus Paraburkholderia; species Paraburkholderia bonniea. The sequence continues at coordinate 860,480 of NZ_QPEQ01000002.1, forward strand.
GCGAGCTTGCGCACGGTTAGCGGATAGGCAATGTTTTGTTCGACGGTCAAATGGGGAAACAGCGCGTAGTTCTGAAACACCATGCCGATATCGCGCTTGTGCGGCGGCACCTTGTTGAGCAAGGTGCCGTCCAGCCAGATTTCGCCACCGGTCGGAAATTCAAACCCGGCCAGCATCATCAGGCAGGTGGTCTTGCCCGAGCCCGAGGGCCCAAGCAGCGTCAGAAACTCCCCTTGATAAATATCCAGATCCAGTTGCTTGACGACTTGTGTTTCGCCGTCGTAAGTCTTGCGCACGCCCCGGAAGCTGACGATCACGTCGCTGGTCTTCATCCCCTGTCCCCTTGCTGATTCGTCTGATTCGTCTGGTTCGGCCTTGCTGGCGCTACCTGAGCGGCTAGCCAGCCATATTGCGGAGCCACTATAGCCCGTTCAGGCACAACCACTTGAAGCCATTTCATTAATGCGCATAGGGCCAATTTATTTGGCCCTGGCGGCTGAGCTTGCTGGTTTTCCCGGGCTTATTTCAGGCCGAAATCCACGCGCGTGGTCGCCCCTTTATCGTTAATGCCCTTGGTGTCGAGCTTCGGCGCGACGATGAAGATGCGGCCGCTGTCGATCTTGCCTTCGAAGTATTGCCGCACATGCTGGGTCCGCAACTGGGCCAGTTCGCGCAGGCTGCCTTCGTTGATGTCCGCGTGCTCCATCAGCGCGCGTTTCATTTCGTCGTCTGGCTGCTTTTTGGTCAGGCCGACAAAATTGCGCGGCTTTTTAAAGTCCGCCGCCTTATACGCCTTGGTCAGATATTTGCTGTATTCGTCAGGGCTGACCGTGACGCTGGACAGATCAATGCTTTCGCCGTTGCCCACCAGGCTCTTGATCTTTTGTTGCTTCACCAGCCGTTCAACGTACAACGCACGCAAAGCGGGCTCGTCCAGCGCTGGGTCGGCGCGGCCGATCAGGTCAATGCGGATGGAAGGTTTGTCTGCCAGCGCCCGGGCGATGGTGTCGAGCTTTTTGTCTGAGGCCTCCGAGAGCTTGGCCGCGCCGGGCTCGAACTCAACGTAGCCCAGTTCTTCGCCATTGCCGCCAAACGCATTGGCCAGCAGCGAAAACGGCGCGGTCACCGCTTTCTGAATCAGGTTCAGCACTGCGTGCCAGATCAGCCCGCCGAGGCTGAACTCTGGGTTATCCAGCGAACCGGACACGGGAATATTCACGTCGATCTCGCCTCGTGAATTTTTCAACAGCGAAATCGCCAGCCGGACTGGCAGCTTGGTGGCAGTGGTGTTCTCGACGTGATCGCCAAAGGTCAGCTGGTCGATGAACAAATGATTGTTGGCGCTGAGCCGATCGTTCTCCAGCTTGTAATGCAGATCAACATTGAGCTTGCCTTTGGTGATCGGATAGCCCGCGTATTTGGCGGAATACGGCGTCAGGTTGGTCAGCGCCACGTCATGCGCGCTGGCAGTCAGATCCAGCGCGGGCTTTTGAATCATCGGATTCACCGTGCCGCGAATCGCCAGCGGGCCATTCGCGGCAAGCTGCGCATTGATCTCAACCGGTGCCGGGGTTTTTGAATCGGTGCCGAATGCGCCAATCGTGCCTTTGATCTGCACCAGATCGGCGGTGAAATTCGGCTTGATGAAGTTATCGGTGTATTTCACCCGGCCGCTTTGCAACACCAACTGGCCGAAATGCAGTTTGACGGCGTGCTGCGGTGGTGTCGCCGCGACCACCGTGGCGGGTGCTGAGGCAGTAGCGGGGGCCGTGGCGGTGGCGGTGGATGCCCCGGAAGCGGCATCGGGTGTCAGTGGCACGGGTTCGTGGCCATCCGCTGCGCCACGCGTGAGCGACTGGGCTTCGCCGGTTTGATGGGCCACGACGTCTTTCAGGTTCAGCCGGCCTTGTGCGTCGAGCATCACGCGGCCATAGAAGTGAGCGAAGTTCACCCGGGCGGCATCAACCTCTACGCCGCTATCACCGTAGTTCGCTTTCAGCCCGGTCAGCGCTAGCGAACGCCAGCCTGCGAAGGGGTCGGAGCTGGCCTTGTCCAGCATGCGCACGTCGACCAGCGCGGCGTCGCCCCGGTACGCTGCTTTCAAGGTTTTTGCCTGGCTTAGCTCAAGCGTGCCATCGGCGTTCAGCAGTGCGCTGGCGATCACGGCATTCAGCTTGTCACCGAAGTACGGCTCGAAGGCGGCGGCGTCGAGGCGTTTAGCGTTGAGCTTCAGTGCCAGCTTGAGCGGCGTGGGTGTGACGTTGCCCGTCACGCCCAGCGTGCCTTTGCGATTCAGCGTCGCTTGCAGGCTGAGCGGCACAGGGCGGCTCAGGTCCTGGCTGATCTGACGCAGGTTCAGTTGCAGCGGCTTCACCACCAGCTTGACCGGGCGCGCGGTGCTCTGGTCAGTCCAGCTTGCCGCGCTGTCTTTCAGGTTCAGCTCGTCAATCGTGTAACGCCAGGCCGGGTCTTGTTCGAGTTGTTTGAGCGCGTGACGCGCCGTGCGCTCGGCGGCGACCTGATGCGGCCCAGCAAGCGCGGCCAGATCGATGCTGCCGTCTTTCAGGCGTGTTGCGTCCAGTGTCAGGCCGGTGACGCTGATGCTGCTGATCTCGGCCAGGCGGGCTGGCACGTCGATGCGCTTCACCGCCACCTGGCCTTGTGCCAGCGTAAGCGCGGAGGTTTTGCCGCGTGGTGTGGCCAGTTGGAGCGACTGCAGGTTCAACTCACTTTCGCCCACCTGAAGATTCACTGGCGTTTTGCTCCAGTCCACGCTGAGGCTGGCATTCGCGGACACCGTGCCAGCCTTCACTTGAGCTGCCGTGAAGCTGTCCAGATAGGGTTGCAGCAGCGGCAGCGATGTGTTTTTAAGGTTGATCTGGGCCAGCGCAGTGTGCGTTGCGAGCGCGAACGAACCCGCGCTATCGAGCCCGCCTGCGGTATCGCGGAACGCTGTATTCAAGGTGTAATGCGCGGCGGTTTTGCCTAGCGTCGAGAAATCCGCCACGGTCACGGCGAGATGCTTCAAGCCCAGTTGGGTCGGCTTCGAAGCGGCGGCATCGCTGAAATCAAGCGTGCCTTGGTTCAGGACGAAACGCTTGATCGACAGGTCGAGCGGCGCGACGGGGGTGGTTTTGGCTGTTGGGGCTGTTGGGGCTGTTGGGGCTGTTGGGGCTGTTGGGGCTGTTGGGGCTGTTGGGGCTGTTGCGGTGACGCTAGCGCTGCCGCCGTTAGCGCTGCTGGCCAGCGCGCTGGGTTTTTGCGGGTGCGCTGTTGTCTCGCGCTTTAACTCCGGCTTTAGCTTTGACTCTGACGTCACGAACATCCGCTCGATGCTCAGCACGCCTGCTTTGTCACGCGCCAGCGCAAGCGTCGGCGCTTCGACGCGAATTTCATTGAAGCGATACCGGTTATTCAGTGGTTCAAGCGTGGCGGCGGCGACGTGCAGCGCCTGCGCGGCAAAAAACGGTGCGTGGTGTTGGTCGAGCACGTTGAGCTGGGTGAGGTCCGTGGTGCCACTCACCCGGAGCGAGGGCGCGTCGCCGGACATCACGAAGTTCAGCGTCAGGTTGCTCGATAGCTTGCCGGACTGAACCGTCAGCGGCAGCTTCGCTGGGACATACGACAACAGGCGCGGCAAATCGAGCCCGTCAAACCGTAGCGACACTTCGGATTCACGGGAAGCCGTGAAGGGCTTGGTCTTGCCATCCAGCGCCAGCGGGCTGCCGTCGATGCGTGCTCGCAGCAGCGGTTCGACAAAAATATCGGCCTTGGCAGGCAGCGTGGCGATAAACGGAATGCCGAGCTTCCATTGATCGAGCACGTGCTGTTCACCGAGCAGACGGTCATCAAACGTGATCTGGCCGTTTTCGAGGCGAATGTTCGAAACGGAAAACAACGTCGGCTTGCTGCCAGGCGCTGAGGGCGTCGAGAACTTCTCGATCAGGTCGGTGAAATTGAAGCGCTGTGCGTCATAACGCACCACATGAATCCGCGGCGAATCGAGCCGCACTTCGTTGATGATCGGTGCGGCGCGCAGCAGCGAGCTCCACGATGGCCGTACGCGCAATCTTTCGATATCGACAAATGCACCTGCCGCGCCGCGCTCACCGATATGAATACGGTCGGCTTCGAGGCTCAGCGTGTACGGATTCAGCGCGATCCGGCCGATGGTGACAGGGCGCTCAAGCTGTTTGCTGAGCTGCTGCGCGGCGAAATGGCGTAGCAGCGGCGGTGCGGCAAAAAAGCCCAGCAAGCCGAATACCACGAGAAAGATCAGCAACCCTGTCAGGATGCGCCGGGTGCGAGGCGCGCGAGCGGCAGCTTGAGCATGCTGCGCGAGGGAAAAGAGTCGGTTTTTATTGAGCGATGCCATGTCCGGCCATGTATGAGGCAGCGGAGAATCCGCTGCGATGACGAAGGTTCAGCCCGCGGCGAGTATACGTCCTGCCTGGCATTGCACCAGAGATCGCATGTGGGTGGCTGGAAGCTTGCGGCGCGAACGAAGGCGCTGCTGATGGCTCAGCTCAGAGGCTGTGGGCGCTGTGGGCTGTGGGCTGTGGGCTGTGGGCTGTGGGCTGTGAGCTGTGAGCTGTGAGCTGTGAGCTGTGAGCTGTGAGCTGTCTACTGTCTGCTGTCTGCTGTCTGCTGTCTGCTGTCTGCCAGCGCGGTGGGCTGACGACTGTGGGCCAGCGACGGGCCTGTCATAAATTTTGTGTGCCAGTGGCCCAAACCTAGCGGTAACGGCGGCCACCGGCACACACAGCCCACACCAGCGCATTTACCGCCGCGTCACGGCGGGTGGCTGCCAGGTGCCATCGGTCGCCTGCGGCTTCGGCGCGTACAAGCGCAGCATCAACTGAAACTCGCCGCGTGGCGCGGCGAGCCAGTTTCCGGCTTTCTGGCGCACCGCCGACACCACCACGTCCAGCGAACCATCCGCATTCCGCCGCACCCCGCGCCGGTCACCGATCACACTGGCCTGCTCCGGCATGCCACTGGCCAGCGCGCCGTCGGGCATATACGCGGTGAGCGACCAGAAGCCGCGCACCGGTGGCAACTGGTTCGGGGCGAAATGCAGCACGTAACGCCGCGCGCCGTTCAGCTTCTGGCCTTCGTTATCCAGTTGCACCGTCGCCCGGACTTCGTCGTGGCGCGTGCCGATGCCTGGCTGGGCATACGCGGCATATGCCCGAAGCGCGTAATCCTTGCCGTACTGGCCCACATCATCGCCAAACCACAACCAGCCATTGCCGCTCATCAGGTTCGACGGCGGGCTAGCCACGCGTTCGCGGCCAAGCGCTAAACCTGGCGCGGTCTGAGTGCTGCTGGCATCACGCGGAAGACGCACCGGCAGGCCTGGTTTCACGCCAATATCAGCGAGGGTTTGCAGTGCATCGGGATCGGCTGGCACGGGGGGTTATCGGCTAACGCCTGCGCCAGGCGGCCGAAGAAATCAGCGGCATTGAGCGCGGCTATCTGGGCAGCCGGGGTATCGGGAAGTTCTGTCTCGGGCCGGTCGCTGCGCGCGACCACACTCGCTGCGCGCCGCTCTCCAGCGTAAATGGCAAGCGGCGTCACACGGATCGCGCGCTGCAATTTGCGCACCACCGAGATATCGCGCCGGCCATTCGCCTGAATCCGCAGATTGACCCACAGATAGCGTGTCGGCGCCTCAACTCGCCGGACGCCGCGCGGCAAGGTGCCCGACCAGCCTGGCCCAACAAACGCGATGGACTGCGCCTTGATGCCAGTGATGCGCGGCGCAGTGGGGATATCGCTGGACCAGATCACGTTGGTCCACATATCCAGCACCCGGGCATCCACGTAACGCCCGCCAGAATTAGGCAACGACAACACGATGGGTTCCGCGCCAAGATCCAGCCAGCCAGTGGAATCGAGCGTGTCGAGGCTAGGCCGCATCGGGTTCAGCGCACCTGACGACGGCAGTGCACGGGCGTGCCGCAGCACGTTCACCTGAGCCTGTCCTGGCCCAGTGCCAAGCGCGTCATCGCGGGCCGCGCTCATCAACAACAGGGGGTAGCCAAACACGTAGGAATCAGCGACTTCATCCTGAATCCAGCCACTGCCGGTTTTGGCTGGAAGACCTGATGGCGGTGTGGCGCAGCCCGCCAACAAAACAAGGCCTGTCAGTGCGGCACAGACCCAGCGAAACGAAAACAGCTCTCGGCGTTGATTTTTCATGCCTGGTGTCGAAAAACTGAAACGAGTGTCGGTGGAGGGTATGGGTCACCCCAATCGAGCCTGGGCGGCCCGCCTCGCGCCGTCTGCCACGCCAGCCAATGGCAAGTCCGGGCGAAGCGGCAGTTGTATCGTATCCATCGCACCCAGGCAAGCGGAGAAGGGAGCGCAAGCTGTGGCATCGCTGCGAGGCACCGCGCGGTGCCTCGCAGCGGCAATCGGGAGCCAGCGCCAGCCGCCGCCGGTTTGGGCTGGAAGACCCGTTAGCGGTGTGGTGCCGCCGGCCAGTCAAATGAGGTCAGACGGTACGGAGTCGAGGCGAAAAAAATGTTGCAGAAACCTGGCACCAGCGCCTGGTGCCGTCCCTTGATGCAATCGCTTGGTACCACCCTTGGTGTAATCGCTTGGTGTAATCGCTTGGTGTAATTCCTTGACGCCACCCCTTGTGCAACCCCTTGTGCAACCCCTTGATGCAACCCCTTGATGCAATCACTGGCAAGATATCGAGACGCCGCACCCGCCGCTGTCCCCGCCCTGGAGCCTCCATGTATCTGCCCGCTCACTTCGAAGAAAACCGGCCTGAAGTTTTGCATCGGCTAATGACCGAACACCCCTTTGCCACACTTGTCACGCACAGCCCATCAGGCCTGGACGCCAATCATCTGCCGTTTCATTTCGATCCCGCCGGCGCGCCCCTCGGTTCGCTGCATGCCCACGTGGCCCGTGCCAATCCGGTCTGGCAGGAAGTCGCGGCACAGCCAGAAACCCTCGTGATCTTTCAGGGCCCTGCGGCCTATATTTCGCCCAACTGGTATCCCGACAAACACGAAACCCATCGCCAGGTACCAACCTATAACTACATGGTGGTGCATGCGCACGGGCGGATTGTGGTGCGCGAGGACGAGAAATTTTTGCGCGGCCTGGTTGGCCGGCTCACACGCACGATGGAAGCCACCGAAGCGCAACCATGGAAGATGAGCGACGCGCCTGCCGATTTCATGACGCAGATGCTGGCAGCCATCGTCGGCCTTGAGATCAAGATCACGCGTTTGACAGGCAAATGGAAGCTCGGACAAAACAAGGCCGCCCGTGACCGGCTGGGCGCGGCCGCTGCGCTGCAAGCACACGGCGTGGAGCAACAGACGCAGCTGGCTGCCGCGATGCGTAACGCCACGCCGTCTTCAGATACATGAACATGACGTTTTTGCTGCCTGGTGCTTGACCTTCCCAGCATAGAAAGGTTGATGCTGCCGTCATGTCCCTTATTCATGCCACTTCGGCAATCAAAAAACCATGACCGATCTCTCTCAGCTACAACCTCAACCTCCCCCCGTGGCCACCTCGGCCACCATCACCACCGAACTCGATCTAGGCGGCATGACTTGCGCTTCGTGCGCAATGCGTGTCGAAAAAGCGCTGGCGAAAGTGCCTGGTGTGCTGTCGGTCTCCGTCAATCTGGCCACCGAGCAAGCCAGCGTGCGTCTGCATCAGCCTGTCGATCCGGCGCAACTGGTTAAGGCTGTCACCAAGGCGGGTTATCAAGCCACGCTGCATGTGTCACCCGGCATGAGCGCGGCCACGGAGGCGGAGGCAGCAGCCACCAGCCTGACGAACAAACCCCGCACAGGCAATCCGTCCCAGCACGAACTCATTCTGGTGCTGCTCTGCGCGGCGCTTACGCTGCCACTGACGCTGCCGATGTTCGGTGCCTGGGTCGGCCTCCACGTGATGCCGCCGCTCTGGCTTCAACTCGCGCTGGCATCCGTGGTGCAGTTTGTCTTTGGCGCGCGCTTTTATCGCGCGGCGTGGTATGCGCTACGCGCACGCAGCGGCAACATGGATCTGCTGGTGGCACTCGGCACCTCGGCGGCGTATGGCGTCAGCGTCTATCAAATGACGTTGCATCGCGGCCCGGCAGACATGCTGCATCTTTACTTCGAAGCGTCAGCGGTCGTGATTACGCTGGTGCGCTTTGGCAAATGGCTCGAAACCGGAGCCCGGCGGCAAACCACCGATGCCATCCGCGCGCTCAACGCACTGCGTCCCGAACGCGCCCGGATTCGCCTCAACGCGGAGGCCGGAGCTGGGGCTGGAGCCCAGGCAACCGGGCGCTACCTCGAACGTGACGTGCCACTTGCGGAAGTGCGCACGGGCATGGAAGTCGTCGTGCGCCCTGGGGAGCGCATGCCCGTTGACGGCACCGTACTCGAAGGCCAGACGCACATCGACGAATCATTGATTACCGGCGAAAGCCTGCCAGTACCGAAAGCCCCCGGCGATCCAGTCACGGCGGGGTCGATCAATGGCGCAGGCGCGCTGGTGGTCAGCACCACGGCAACCGGAGCAGAAACCACCCTGGCCCGCATCATCCGGCTAGTCGAAACCGCGCAAGCGGAAAAAGCGCCGATCCAGCGTTTGGTGGACCGGGTCAGCGCTGTGTTCGTCCCGGTGATCTTGCTGATCGCACTGGTCACCTTCGCGGGCTGGATGCTGGCCGGTGCCAGCGTTGAAAGCGCGCTGCTCAATGCGGTCGCTGTGCTGGTAATCGCCTGCCCGTGTGCGCTGGGTCTGGCGACACCCGCTGCGATCATGGCGGGCACGGGCGTGGCCGCGCGCCACGGGGTGCTCATCAAGGATGCGCTGGCACTGGAAACCGCTCATCGGGTGAACGTTGTCGCCTTCGATAAAACCGGCACGCTGACACTGGGCCAGCCCTCGGTGACGGCATTCGAGCCGGTCGCCATGAGCCACGGCGACGCGCTCGCGCTCGCCGCCGCCGTGCAACGGCACAGCGATCACCCCCTGGCCCGCGCCGTAGTGCAGGCGTTCGAGCAGCACCGTCAGCAATCCGCCCATGACGCAGCCAGCGCCCAGCCTTCCCGGTCAGCCGTTGAACCCATCACCGCCAGCGCGGCAGCGGTATTTGCCGTGGTACCAAGCGCTCGTGCGGCTGCGGCAGCTACAGCAACTACAGCGGCGGCTACATCAATAGCTACCTCAGCGGCTCGCGCGGTGCCGGGACGCGGCGTTGAAGCACAAGTCGGTGACCAGGCCCTGGCCATCGGCAGCAGCCGCTGGCTCACCGAGCTGGGCCTGGCCGTGCCGCCTGCTTTGGCCGAACGCGCCCAGCAGCTTGAGCAAGCAGGCAACACCGTCTCGTGGCTGATGCGGCTGCCGTCTCGTCTGCCCGCGCAGCCGTCACCTCAAAACCCAGGCCACGAGGCAGCGCTCACACCGGATACGCCAGAGACACCGGATGCAGCCAGCCTTACGCTTTCCGGCGCAGCCCAGCCTGCCGCTGTGCTGGCGCTGATCGGCTTCGGTGACACCGTCAAACCAGGCGCGCGCGCCGCTATCGAACGGCTCACGCACATGGGCGTGCGCAGCCTCCTGCTCACTGGCGATAACCAGGGCAGCGCGGCCAGCATCGCCGCGAATCTCGGTATCAGCGAATACCACGCGCAGGTGCTGCCCGATGACAAGGCACGGATCATCCGCGAGCTAAAGCAGCGCACGGCGGGAGTGGTGGCGATGGTCGGCGATGGCATCAACGATGCACCCGCGCTGGCGGCGGCTGATATCGGCATGGCGATGTCCACCGGAACGGATGTCGCCATGAACGCAGCCGGCATTACGCTGATGCGCGGCGATCCGGCGCTGGTCGCTGATGCACTCGATATCTCGCGCCGCACGTGGCGCAAGATCCAGCAGAACCTGTTCTGGGCTTTCGTTTACAACCTGATTGGCATCCCGCTGGCGGCACTCGGCTGGCTCAATCCGATGCTCGCGGGCGCAGCGATGGCGTTTTCGAGTGTCAGCGTGGTGGGCAATGCCCTGCTGCTGCGCTTCTGGCGTGGCCAGCGTTAGCGGGATGTATGGAATGTGGTGCCGGGTACGGGAGCCTGGCGCTTACCGGCAATAGCAATAGCAATAGCAATAGCAATAGCAATAGCAATAGCAATAGCAATAGCAATGGCAATGGCAATAGCAATGGCAATGGCAACAACGCAGCAGCGTGGCGCGGGCAATCGCCGGTTCAGAGCCGCCGTCTTCGATGGCCCGCAGGCTAGACAGCACCGCCTCAATGGCATTCGCTCGTTAATTAAGCGGTACTGCGTACGAAGGCGAGCAGCAACGTGTAGTCGCCTTTGTCTGCGGCACGCAGCGCGGTTAAATATCGCGTGCGAGCGTTGTCGGCATTAACCAGCTCGCCGCCGCCCCACGAAAAAGGAAGCACTTTCATGCTGCGCAAAAGTGCATCCGTCATCATCCGTGCATGTCGGCCATTGCCGTTTGGAAAGGGGTGAATCCAGACTAAATCACGGTGAAATCGCGCCGCTATTTCATCCGGCGGGAAGACTTGATTCTCAATCCAGTAGCGCACATTGCCGAAAAGGTCTCGCAGCTTGACGCTCACCTGTGTCCAGTCACATCCAATGTTTTTATCGGATTTCCGGAATCTACCGGCCCAGGCCCAAGTCTTGTCGAACATTTTTTTGTGCAGGGTGCGACAGAAATTTTCGCTGAGTACATCTGGCTGACGAGCGCGGCGCAGCCAGATCAGCGCGGCCAGAATGTTCGCCTGCTCCCAGTCGTTAAGCTCACCCTTCGTGGTCAGGTGCGCTGGCCTGAGTCCGGCGCTTTCGTCGGGGTCGAGAGGCGTTTGCCCCTCTTGCTCATCAAAATCTAGCGCCATAGTGCTGACCACCGACCCCGAAGCAGCTCTTCGGCTCGCTGCTCAACTTGTCTGCGAAGGTGGGTTTCAGTTGGACGTTGGTCCTCCAGGCTCATGGTGTGCGCTACCTCGCTGACTTCTCGCAGCGCAATTGCGTGCGCCTGCTCTGCGACCATTTGCGTGAGCGGCTTTCGGGGCACGAGGGCATAGACCAGCTCGCAGTCCAGCCCCTCTGCCAGCTTGCGCAATTGCTTAAGCGTGATGCGCTCATCCGCTTCCGCTTGCTCTGACTTGTGCAAAGTCGGTGCGGAGATGCTCAGGCGCGCGGCCTGCTGCCGCTCAGTCAGCCCTAATGATTCTCGAATGAGCTTCAACCAGCCCCGAGGCGGCGTACGGCGCTTCATCAGACCGGCATACGCTTCGACCGATGTCTGGACTTGTTCAAGCTGGAGCTGGTTTAGCTTTGCATTCATTTGATTGCCTAAAGGCTAGCGTGAAATTTAAAAATGATAGCTTATGGGCAAGCATATTACCAATGTTTGCTAGCTTACAGGCAATCTTAAAATGATTTCTTGATAGCCTATGAGGCATCAAATAACATTGACTTGATAGCTTATAGGCAAACATTTATTGCAAATTTGATGCGTTGCAAGCTAATAAAAAAAACAACCCTCCGAAGAGGGTTGTCGATTATTGGATAACGGTTTAACGGTGTAGATATCCGGGTACCCGGTGAGCCGGGCCGGCGTTAAAAACGCGGACGGTAATCGGGCGCAGGCACTGAATGAACGGCACGGGCACTGGCATGACTGGCCGCCTGGCGCAGCGGCTCGGCAGGGCTAACATACGGATCGCCATAAATCGCCACCGCCACACCAACGCGCTGGCTAGAAAAACTGACTTGGGCAAACGCGCTATTGGCGCTGAGCAGCATGCCGCCAGCTAGCAGATTGGCGATCAGTGAGTGCGAAGTTTTGTTCCACAGTTTCAAAATGGATCTCCCTTTCAAGACACGTCGCACGGCATCAGGCATGCAGAAAAATAACCGCGGGCACCGGCCGTGCGAGACCCACTGTAACGGCGCGAGATGACCTCAGCTGTGAGCACTTGTAAGCACACGTTGCCAATCGTAGAGGTTGCAACAAGGTAAAAAAGCTCGCGCTGACGCGAGCCGTTTCGGGTTAGATCATGCCCAGCGCAATGGCCTTGGCGACCGCCTGGCGACGTGTCGTTACATCAAATTTGACGAGAATGTTGCGCACGTGATGCACCACGCCATGCTCCGAAATGCCGAGCAACGCAGCGATATCCCAACTGGTCTTGCCGCTGGCCAGCCATTTCAACACTTCGTTTTCACGTGGAGTCAGTTCCGGCCGCTGCTCAAGCGCACCGCCCTTGACGATCTTGCGCATGGCATCTTGCACCATCGTGGCGATGAATGGCCCCCACATCAAATGCTGGTTCAGATGCGCTTTCGCAAGCTGGCCCCGGCCATCGACGGACAGGCTCAGCAGCGCCGCATCACCTTCACGGGAATGAACCGGGAACGTCGCTCCGGTCACCAGGCCATGGGCCTGTGCATCTTCACGGAACTGTTGCTGCGCGGGGGAGCGGTACATCGCATCGTTCCATACCAGAGGGGCGAGCGAATGCAGGGCATGGTCGACAGTCGGATCAATCGCGGCATAGTTTTTTGCTTCGTAGTGCTCACGCCAGAGATGGTCATAATTCGACTCGATCCGCGCGACTACACGAGCGCCATCCAGTGCAAACCGGCCGGCATACAGCACGGCCGAAAACCCCAACTGGCGCGTAACAGCGAACAGCTGACTACGCAAGGTTTCGGCATCCGTGCAGGCCCCCAGTGCCAGAACGGCATGAAGATGTAACGCATGGTCCGGTGTCAATGCCATTTCAAATCCCAGTTGCACAGGCAGCAACAACGGCACCAACAGCGGCAGTGGCAACCAGCAGCAGTCGCTACTGGTTCAGCTTGTGCGGCATTGCGTCGCACGCTTGTCCTCGCCGTTAAGAATCCTGACATTGATGGCCTACCCTACCTGTTCTTGTAGTTGTTGCACTCAAACCGCCGGGCTATAGTCCGAAAGCCTTCCGAGGGCAACTCTTCCAGATGCAGAAGGCGCGACACCCACCAAGAGGCCGTCCGTCTTCCTCATCTTTCTTCTGTCTCTCCTCCTGGTTTTCATCCCTTCCCAAGTTTTTATGCTGAGTCTTGCCGTGCGGTCGCCCTCGCCCGGCAGGACGCTCAACGCGTGCTCGTTGCACGCGCCTTGCGAGCGGACTGCAGCGGTACTTTCGCCGCGCGGCGGCTAGCCGGTTTGAGCGTCTGGCCACTCGTGCCCCGCACGGCTGGCGTAACCCGGGCCGCGACACTCGCCAGCGTCGTATTGATCTCGCCCAGCGCAACCTGTTGAGCTTCCACCATTTGTGTCAGCCGTTGCTGTTGCGCGAGGCTTTCGCGCGTTAGCCGCGCCAGTTGCAAAGCCTGCATCAGCACGGTTACCAGCACGATCAGCAGAACAGCGGCGAGTGCCACCAGCAGCCACTTCAGACGTTGCAACTGACCCGACAAGGCGCGCACGCTGTATGCGCTGGCGGCGACTTCGGATGCGTCAGCACTAGCGCGGCTCGTCGTGGGTGACAACGCAAAAGGGGAGCTGGCATGCAGCGTGCTCCAGAGCGGAGCACCCGCCGCTGCGGCACTGGTGCCGTCAACGGGTTGGGCACGACGCGCCTGGCGTTTGCTGCTGGCCTCTGCGCTAGCTGGGTCTGGCTTACCGGTTGCCACCTTGGCCGTCGTCGCCACGCGTGGTGCAGGCGCTTTACGGCTTGCGGCGGATGGGCGGTTCAGCGGCTCTGCTGCGAGAACCGGATTGGCCTCTGCCGCCATGGCTTCAGCGGCAGGTGCTGGTGCTAGCACTAGCTCTGGTGTTGGTTCCGCCAGCGCGGCAGGCTGGGCTTCTGCGGGCGCGAGCGCGAGCACTGGATCAGATGCAGATGCAGATGCATGCGTATCACCCGGTAATGCCTGACTCACGCCCTCCGGCAGTTCAAATCCCATCAAGGTGCCCTGCCGCTCATCAATCTCGCGCTCAGGAAAAAGCGCCTCATGCGCGCCTGGCGCAGAGGGCGAGATTTCGTCGAATGAGGCTTGAGGTTTGCCCGGCACAGGCGGATCGGTTTCAGGAGACCAGGACGGCATAGAGGGCGTGGAATGAGCCATAGACAAAGAAGTAGAGAAGAACGCGAACTACATCAAAGAGCGGCACAGGCTGAAAGCAGATACCGCCCAGCCCCCGTTTTCGAGCCCGCATTGTCGCACGGGCTCATACCCCGGCTGGCCACTGCGGGACTGGCGAGACGCTGCTGCACCCGGGGGCATACGGCCACCAGGCAAGCGTTTGGCGCTTCATCCGTGGCTCACGGCTGCGGACCATCCTCGCGCAGTTTCTTCACCCCGGGCACTTGCTTTAGCTGCTCACGCAGCGCCGTATATTCCGCCAGCGACACTCGATGCAACGTGATGTGCACTTCATCGAATTCGGGCGCGTCGTCGCTTTGCTGCATCACAAACTGTTTTACCCGCACGCTCGCCGCGCCCAGCGCGTCATGCAGCGAATGAAACGTCAGCGCACCGCGTTCAACCAGCAAGGTCAACTGACGCTGCTGCCTGGACTGGATAAAGCGCCGCTCAATCGGCTTGATGCCTGCCAGCACGATCAGGATGATGATCGTCGCGGCAATCGCCACCGTATACAACCCTCCGCCGACAGCCAGACCAATCGCCGCCACCGACCACAAGCTCGCCGCTGTCGTCAGTCCCCGCACGACTTCGCCGCGCAGCAAAATCGAGCCAGCACCCAGAAAGCCGATACCCGACACGACCTGAGCCGCCATCCGCGACGGATCGAGCACGACATGCTCGCCGCCCAGCACATCGGCAAAGCCAAACGCCGACACGATCATGATGAGTGCCGCACCCACGCTCACCAGCATATGGGTGCGCAGGCCCGCCGCCCATGACAGCCGTTCGCGCTCAACCCCAATCACACTGCCTAACGCAGCGGCCAGAATCAGCCGTGAAATAAGTTCGAAATTGTTCAGCAACGGTTTCCCCTATTCAAATCAAATGTGTGATGGATGGTGATGCAGGCAGCCGCCCGGCCCCTCGTTGCCCGCAGCGAGGGGCCGGGGGCGATGTCCGGGATGAGTCAATTGCTTTATGCTTGGCCGCGCGCGGACTTTACCGGGTCAGCAGGCCGCCCGGCCATCGGGCTCGGACCTGCCTTCATCTGTGTTGCGCGCACTTTCAAATTTTTCCGCCGACATTGTAGCCAGCGCATGACTTACACCGCCTCCCCTGCCGTTCTTGCCGACGCCCTCCGCGCGCATTTTGCGCGCGTGATTTTGCCGCTGTGGCGCGGCCCCGGTTTCAACCCAGCGTTGCAACTGCCTTATGAAGCGCTTGGCGGCCCTCCCTTTCAGCCGCTGCCCCCCGTGCGTTACCGGGCAATGGCCTGTGCCCGCCAATTGTTCGTGTTCTCCCAGGCAGGTGACAGCCAGCATGCCCACACACTGTTCGATGCATTGCAACGGCATTTTGCCGACCACCAGCATGGCGGCTGGCTGTATAGCGTCGACGCTCACGGCACGGCGCTCGATACCACCAAAGACCTGTACACCCACGCCTTCGTTGTATTTGCCTGCGCCGAATACTTCGCACGTTTCGGCAATGCCGTTGCGCTCACCGTGCTGCAACACACTTCCGGACTGATCGAAAGCCGCTTCGCAGCGCCCGGTGGGCTATTCCACGCGGCACTGGATGCCGCGCTCACGCCCCTCCCCGGGATGCCGCTGCAAAACCCGCTGATGCATCTGACCGAAGCGTGGCTCGCGGCGCACGACGCCACTCGGGACAGCGCGTTCGAGCACGCGCTAAGCCGCCTCGGACATGCGCTGGCCCGCACCTTTGTACATGTGCCAAGCGGTTGCATCGCGGAGTTGCCGGTTGGCAGCGCGAACAATCGTCTGGAACCCGGCCACCAGTTCGAATGGTTCTGGCTGGTGCGGCAAGCGGGCACGAGGCTGGCCGGAACCGGGCTAGACACAGCGCTGGAACAGGCGTTTGACTTCGCACAGCAACACGGGGTCGATCCTGTAACAGGCGGGGTGTGTGCGGCGCTCGATGAGACCGGCAACAAGCTGGACGACACCCAGCGCATCTGGGCCCAAAGCGAATACCTGCGCGCACTCGCGTGCCGTGGCGACGCCGCCGCGCAAACCCGGTTGCCACAGCAAATCGAACGATTCCGCTCGCGCTTTTTGCTCGAACACGGCTGGATCGAATGCCGCGCAGCCACAGGTGAAATCATCCGGACAGAAATGCCCTCCACCACGCCCTACCATCTGGCGACGGCTTATGCTGCTTTGCCGGGTTGAGCCGGGTTGAGCCGGGTTGAGAGCCGCTAGCACAAGTCATCAACGAAGCGTGAAGCGATAACGACAGCAGCAAGGGGGAGCAACGCAGCATGAATGTCGAGATGCAGCGCGAAGCGAATGCGCAGTTTGTGCTGGCTCAAACACCGCAGTAGGGATGTTTTCTTGACGTAAACGAAGCGCGGGCCGCATGGGCGGCAACCCATACGGCCCGCTGACCACAACCAGCTCACCAAAGGAGTTGATCATGGCTGATGCCGATCTTAAAGCATTGACCGCTCATCCCGAGCAACACGCCACCATCCAGCAGATCATGCGCTGGCGACCCAGCCCGAAACCGGGCCGACCGTGGCGAACTCCCACGTTTTTTCCGTGGCTGCGTATCGCCGGCATCTGGCTTGAGCAGGCTGGCTTCCCGCCCGGCCAGCGCGTGAGAATCGAGGTCGAGCACGGCAGGCTCGTCATCACGCCAGATTGAACGACGCTACAAACGACAAACCCAGCATGAGGCTGGGTTTGTTGCTTTAACTGAAGAAGAACTTTCTAACCAGAACGCAGAGAAACACCGTCCAGGACGCGATCATAGCCCCGATATAAATTCTCTTTGAATTCGTGCTCATCTTTGCCCATGTCTTATCATCGGGCCCACTTGGCGCGACCATATCAATTCCCCTTTGATCCTGAGATTGGAACTGAGTGACTGAAGGGAGAAACGCCGAACGAAGTTGACCCGGGACTCGCAACGCCAACTTCAAGAGCAGTATTTCCGCCACATGCATGAGTAATTGCAAGGAAGGCGTTCACATCGAACGGCGTGGGAACCGAGATAAATCCCTGAACCCCATCGCCATTCATAAATGAATTTGTCCCTGCGGCAGTTCTATCTCCGAATATCCAACCAAACGAAGCTACACCACCGGGTCTTACCGAGATTGATCCAGGATTACTCTGTGTGACGCCTCCGGCTACATACGCAGTTTCGTCATGCAGATTGACGCTTAGCCCTGCACTTGCTGACAGCGATCCAGAGCCGATCGTGGCGTAGTCAGGTGCAAGTCCACGCCCATATTCACCAAACCCCGCCGAATAATCCCCCATGTTGTATCCTGGCGAGAACGGCCCATACGGATCAACCTTCAGCGTAGCCGCCTGAGTGCTCGACGTGCCCCAGCTATACGGCGAGTTTGCGCCGCCCGTGCTTTGCGTAATCAGGTCCTGCACCGCTTTCGACGGCGTTGCCAGCATTGACGGATCCTGCACCAGATAATTCCCGGTGCTGTCCGTTACCAGCTTCATCCCGGCCGTGTCATAAACCGCGCCCGCAGGCGTACTCGCGTTCAATGGCACAACGACGCCCGTCGCAGCGATTTCACCATACTGGCTATTGTTCGCCCCACGCATGGCGTTCTCGATTTGTGCCGTCGTGATCGGAGAACCATCGGCGTTCATCAGTCCCTGTGCCTTCGCCTAGTCGGCGATCTGCTGCGCTTTCGATTTTTCTTGGGGATGCAACTGCCGGTTCCATTGCGTTTGGCTGAATTAGGTTCCATCCGCTTCCTGACCAAACACCACTTGTAGCCCACCCATTGGCGTTGTTTATAGTTGGCCGGAGGGAGGAGTTAATCCACGAGCCAGTCGCACCACCTCACAAAGGCAAATGAACGGTACCCCCAGCCTTTGCGCTGGGGGTACCGTGGCCTACATTAGCTAAAGAAGATGTTTTTAATAAGCACGTACACGATGAAACCCATCATCGCAGTGAAGCAGCACCACCAGAGGATCTTCTGTATACGTGTCTTGGGTACTGTCGTTATCGAAGGTCCCATAGTTACCACCTGACTCCTGTTTTTCCCTGATCTTTCGAGAAACCCCAACCAACAGATGCAGGGTTGTTTGTTTTTCCAACATTCACACCACTACCAATACCAATAACTGTTGCAGTGCCATTGCCCGGTGACACCATGACGCCACCGCCAAAGCCGCTGTATAACGCTGATCCGCCTCCGGCATATCCCCCGCAAAGTCGTTTGTCTGACCCGGCTTCACATGGCCAGTATTAAGATAGCCAGCAGAAATTCCGACCCCAGCACCAACAGCATTGGGAACACCCATATTCACGCCATAACCAAAGAATGCATTTCCATCCCGAGTAAACGTCCCCCACGCACTGCCCACAAAGTAATCGACCTGGAAGTTCACAAAGTCCGGCGCGCGGATCAAGCCCGGATTCGAGCCAGTGGTCGTTGGCTGGTATGACAGCCCGCTACCCTGTGCGCCTTTAGCGATATACGCCTGCACATCAGGATCGCCCGGCCCCAGGCTCTGGGCCCAGACTTGCTGCCCAGCCTTGTTCACGCCATAGGACTGCCACCCGGTTCCATCCTGCGGCTGGGCGCCAGTGGCTACCCGAACACCTCCCGGCTCAGTCTGGCCATTCACCGTCAGGTCCATCCGTGCCATCTGGTTTTCGATGTCCTGCTCGGTGTACTTGCCGCCGCTTTCGTTGGCCAGTTTTTTCGCCAGCGTCTGTTCTTTCGCCTTGCGATCCTCATGAAGTTGCCGGTTAAACCGAATCGTCACCACGCCTTTTGATTAACGCTCCCCTATTAACGACAAACCTGGCTTCTTAAATTTCCGGATTTGTCGTTTGTGTGTGCGAAAGATAAAGAGTTATCGTATCTTTGCCCAAACAATTAAAGTAAAAACAATTGCAATTAACACACCTTTTATGACTACCCCCTCCACATTAACCGTACTTAATACCTCAACAAATTCCAGCGATTTGTAACATCCTTCGATAACAAAAAAACAACCTAGATAAGACGCAAAGACAGAAATAGCCAACATTCCCGGAATCCATATAAGAAGAAGTAAAGCCAATATGGAAAGTAATTTTTTTGTCATTTATTTGGCCTGAGCTGAGATTGATTACGTTGATAAAGGCCATTAATTCCTTCTTGACCAAACGACCCGCCTATAGAGCCACCAATCGGAGCAAAGTTATTGGCATTAAGTAAATTCCAGCCACCGTTTCCCCATACACCAGTAGCCGACCAATTGGGCGTGTTAATGGTTGGCCTTAACATCGAATTAATGCCAGTCTCACTCAGTTTTCCCAGCCCATAGCCAAAACTAGACAGCACGCCGCTAATAATAGCAGCACCCATTACGCTGTCATTTCTCCCCCGTAAGAAATTATTCAGTGCGGTAGTGGTTGCGCCTCCGATGGCATTAACTCCCACATTCCACAGCAGCCCTCCATACGAACCCGCGGCTCCCGTTACAAACGCTCCCGTAACATCAACCGGATTGATCTTGCCGTTCTGGAGATACTGCGAACCCGCATTGATCCCCGCGCTGATCGTCCCCGTTCCCACCGGTGAGGCCAGCGCTCCAGTGCCCAGCGCCCCACCTGAACTAAAGATCGGCGCACCCGGCAACGCCGCAATGACACCACCTGTTGCAATCGCACCAGCCCCTGCCGCTGCGCCCCACGTGAGTTTTCCGTAGACATCCCGGTACGCCTGCTCACGGTTCACCGAACTGGCAACATCCCCCGCGGCAGGCCGGTTCATACCCGCTCCATTCCCGTCGTACTGCGCATACATTTCCGGATTGGCCTTCTGCTCCGGCGTCGTATAGAACATATAACCCGGTCCGCTGGCACCATCGGCGGGCAGCATGCCGTGCGCTTGTCCCAGGAAATCACTGGCGCGTTGGTTCCACGTACCCGGCGAACCGTTTTGAACTTGTAGATTGGCTTGCATCGTCAATTCGTTATGCGCTTGTTCAGGCGTTAAGCCGTACTTCTTCGCGTATGCCGCTTCTTTCTCGCTGATCCACTTCTTCTCCTCAGGGTGAAGTTGCCGGTTAAACCGGTCCTTTTATTTCACCGATTTTTCTTACATTTTGATCAGTCCATTGAATTTTTAATGCGCCGCTTTTTTACCAAGTAAGCAAAAATCAAATAAGCAGCTTCTACCACAATGGCGATTAGCCATAGCAATCGGAAACCAAACAATATGCCGGGGTATCCCAGTCGTTGCGCCTCAGACATTGGCGTCATTCCAAGATTTTCCGCTGCCCATTCGATTGCCACTGGCACATACATAACGCATACATAGACAATCGTTAGTAAA
This sequence comes from Paraburkholderia bonniea, assembly GCF_009455625.1. NCBI lineage: Bacteria > Pseudomonadati > Pseudomonadota > Betaproteobacteria > Burkholderiales > Burkholderiaceae > Paraburkholderia > Paraburkholderia bonniea. Next base: position 880,952 of record NZ_QPEQ01000002.1, read on the forward strand.
GAAACGCGCGCTAAAGAACCTCTCCAGCCCGGAGCGCGAAGCAACAAATCAAACTTATCTGCTTTCATTTTTGTGCTTCCTTGCCCGGAGCAAATGCGCCGGTACCGCCTATTAGACCACCTCCTGTAGCCCCCGTTAGACCAGGAAGTGGGTTGCGAACCGCTTGGAATACCGCTGGAATTTTAGGGTCCAGATTTGGAAATATCCAAGGCGTCGCGAGCCTACCAACACCCTGGGTCAAAACAAGACCAATACCGTACCCTCCGGCTCCCGCCAATGAGCCAATAGCACCGGCGTAAAGCGGGCTATTTGCTTCCCCGTAATATAAATTATTGAAAATCGTCGTTGAGAAGTAGCTTGAGCCACCTAAAACCACATTAGAAAAAAATTTGGTGTTTGCCCCAATTGGTCCGGCGATAGCTCCAACTCCACCCGCAAATAGGCTTTGTGCCGGACGAATCTCGCCTGTCTGTTGATATTGCACCGCCGCGTCCATTCCGGCGCTAACGCCCCCTCCAATAACTGAATATGCAAGACCTCCAGCACCTGCGGCAATGGGTCCCCCAACTAGCAGACTTGCTCCAGTAACTGCTGCAATAACACCACCGCCCATAAGATTGCGGTTTTGCTGTTCTCGGCTCGCGCTATTTTGAATCTGCTGCGTGGACGGCTGATTCAGATCGCCGCCATTCGCGTAATACCCCGCGTACATATTCGGATTCGCCTTCTGATCAGGCGTGGCATAGAACATATAACCCGGCCCGCTGGCACCATCGGCGGGCAGCATGCCGTGCGCTTGTCCCAGGAACGCGCTGGCGCGTTGGTTCCACGTACCCGGCGAACCGTTTTGAACTTGTAGATTGGCTTGCATCGTCAATTCGTTATGCGCTTGTTCAGGCGTTAAGCCGTACTTCTTCGCGTATGCCGCTTCTTTCTCGCTGATCCACTTCTTCTCCTCCGGATGAAGTTGCCGGTTAAACCGGTCCACATTCCCCCCAGCAACCGCGCCCGCATTCCCGCCCACTGCCGCACCTGCGCCTGTCGCAATAGCGTTCGCCACGATGTTGCCAAGGGCGGTGTTGATGTCAGCACTGCCGGTCGGGTTTGAACCTGCAATTGCAGCACTAATTTCATTCAGCTTGCCCGCTGCAATCGATGCGATCCCGGCACCCGCTGCACTACCAGGCGCGTTTCCTCCCGCAAGGCCAGTCACCATTGCCGCTCCCGCCGCCTGCATGCCCGCTCGCGCTGTGCCGCCTTCCTTCCACGCCTCCATCCCGGCCTGATCGCCGCTCGCCTTTGCCGCGTCGTACTTCGACTGTGCAAAGTCTCCAATCCGCCGTGATACCGCTTCACCCGCTGCGCTGGCCGCCGCCATCATGTCTGCCTGGCGCTCGAGCAGGTTGTTCACGTCCGGTAGCCTGGCGATCGTGCCGTTTGTGTTCGACGCGTCACGGTTCAGGCTGGTGATGTCCTGTATCTGGCTGGCTGCATCGGTCACGCTGATCGTGCCCGCGCTGATCCCGCTACGCGTGGTCGCGCTGTCGTTGCCGCTGTCATTCTGGCTCAGCATTGGGGCACCACCGCCGGTGTTCTTCCCCGAGGTATTGCCATGGGTGCTGTAGTTCGCCCCTCCATCGCCAGTGCTCACGCCTGCGCTGAAGCCGCTGCTCGATGCCTTGTAGTTCGACGTGTTGCTGATATCGGAGAAGGTGAGGGTGCCGGTCGTGAGCGTGTTCTTCGACGCATCAGCGCTGCCTGCAAGATACGCACCGTTCAGACCAGTATGGCCTTTAACGCTGATGTCGAATCCGCCGTCACCGGCCTGAATACCCGCCTGTTCGTTCACGCCCGCGTAATTGCCACTGGCGTTCGCGCTGGTGTGGCTGACGCTCGCACTGCCACCGCCCTGGCTGAGCGTAAATCCTCCTCCGCTGCTTTCCTGGTGCGCGGCGCTCGACATCGTGTCCTGCACGCTCGCGATGTTCAGGTTGCCGCCGATCGTGGCGCTCACCTGGCGGCCGCTGAGGTTCGAGCTAATGATGTTCGTGTCGCCGCCCGAAATGATCGTCGCGGTGCTGGCTGCGCTCACGTGCGTGTTGTTTTGCGTCGCGCTGTCGCTGCGGCCATTGCCGTGGGCCTTCGACATCGACGCAGAGATGCCGAAGCCCTGTGTGCCATAGGAGATACCAACGCTCGCGCTGCCAGATTCGTTGCTGCTGCGCGTCGAGCTGGTATCGGTAGTGTTCACTAGGCTGACCTGATTTTTTGCCGCCAGGATCACGTCGTTCGCGTTCACGTTTGAACCGGCGATTGCCAGGTTGCCGCTGCCCGGCGTGCCGTCACCCTTCGCCACCAACGTGGCCGTACCGCCTGCCGTCACATTCGAGCCGCGATGCGTTGTGCTGTCTTCGGCATAAGTGCGTTTGCTGTGCGAACACGTCACGCGCATTTCCGTTGCGCTTGAGGACGCGCCTGCCACAGCCCACACCAGGGAGCGCGGCAAGCGACCCGTCTTTCCGTGGATGCGGATCACCGATGCGCTGCTCGAACAGGCGGGCTTCCTACCCGGACAGCAGGTCCTGTTTTCCGTCGATCACCGCTGCGGACACATCACCATCACACCCGATTATGACTACAGGATCGCCAGCCGATACATGACCGGGCAGGAGGCCGAAGCCATGCTGCAACGACGCAGCAAACGCAACTGAACACCCGCAAACAACAACCCCGGCCAGCGTCGGGGTTGTTGTCTTCAAGGGAGCATAAGAACCCATTGTGACCGCAGAAGGTTCACCAGTGCTGAGAACACCAAGCTAACCCCTGCTGATGTCGCAAAGCTAATGTCCGGCTCTTTGTACAACACCCACAGGACCAGCGCCGCCCACAGCAGCATTGTCGACCCCAGCCAATAAATAAATCGCTTCCTTTTTGAACTGTCGGCACTTACGCCGAACATAAACCATGTTGCAAACATGGAAGCTAGCGTAATGAACACAACCCCCATTCCAAAGCTCATTTTTTTGTACCCTTCAAGTTCTCCATGGTGTTCTGGAACCCCCACCACGAATTCGTCGCAGGATCAAGCAGTGGATCGACTGAACCTCCTAGCCCTGTAGCATTACCGAGCGGAATTCCGGCTTGCTTTCCGGCATATGTTGGCACGGCCTTGGTTATACCCAGTACAGCCTTTTCCACCCATCCACTAGCATCGCCAGCCCACGCGCTCAAGTTGGCTCCATAGACTCCACCGATTCCTCCCCCAATAAAGCCGCCGATGGCTTCTGCAGTCGTAACAGGCTTGTCCGTAGCGTAATTGGTCAATGCTGTAATTCCCAGTCCAGTGGCAGCTGCTTTACACGCAACACCTCCAGAAACCAGACATGCGGTTACAGCAAGTGCAGCTTTTCCAGTGCGCTCATACACAATATTCTGATCGCGCAATCCGGCATCAGTCAGTCCTGTTCCGAGTTGCTGCTGCCCTGCATCGTAGGCTTGCTGGTTGCCTGCAATGTACTGGCTGTTGTAGTCGTGGTTTGCGTACTGTGGATCGCTCTTGTATCCGTCGCAGTTCAGGTTCTGGCACCCGACGATGCTACGTACTTCCCAGTCATGTACACCGCCCGATGCGGTCGATGTCTGCTGGTCCGAGTTGCGCAGCAATTCCGCAACGATCCGGCCTTCCGCTTCCTGTTCACTGATGCCGAGTTGCTTTGCAACGATCTTTGCATCCTTCTTCGCCATCGCATACTCGTCGGGGTGTAACTGCCGGTTAAACCGGTCCACATTCCCCCCAGCAACCGCGCCCGCATTCCCGCCCACTGCCGCACCTGCGCCTGTCGCAATAGCGTTCGCCACGATGTTGCCAAGGGCGGTGTTGATGTCAGCACTGCCGGTCGGGTTTGAACCTGCAATTGCAGCACTAATTTCATTCAGCTTGCCCGCTGCAATCGATGCGATCCCCGCACCCGCTGCACTACCAGGCGCGTTTCCGCCCGCAAGGCCAGTCACCATTGCCACTCCCGCCGCCTGCATGCCCGCTCGCGCCGTGCCGCCTTCCTTCCACGCCTCCATCCCGGCCTGATCGCCACGGGCCTTTGCCGCGTCGTACTTCGACTGTGCAAAGTCTCCAATCCGCCGTGATACCGCTTCACCCGCTGCGCTGGCTGCGGCCATCATGTCTGCCTGGCGCTCGAGCAGGTTGTTCACGTCCGGTAGCCTGGCGATCGTGCCGTTTGTGTTCGACGCGTCACGGTTCAGGCTGGTGATGTCCTGTCTCTGGCTGGCTGCATCGGTCACGCTGATCGTGCCCGCGCTGATACTGCTACGCGTGGTTGCGCTGTCGTTGCCGCTGTCATTCTGGCTCAGCATTGGGGTGCCACCGCCGGTGTTCTTCCCTGAGGTATTGCCATGGGTGCTGTAGTTCGCCCCTCCATCGCCAGTGCTCACGCCTGCGCTGAAACCGCTGCCTGATGCCTTGTAGTTCGACGTGTTGCTGATATCGGAGAAGGTGAGGGTGCCGGTTGTGAGCGTGTTCTTCGACGCATCAGCGCTGCCTGCGAGATACGCACCGTTCAGACCGGTATGGCCTTTAACGCTGATGTCGAATCCGCCGTCACCGGCCTGAATGCCCGCCTGTTCGTTCACGCCCGCGTAATTGCCTCTGGCGTTCGCGCTGGTGTGGCTGAAGCTCGCACTGCCACCGCCCTGGCTGAGCGTAAATCCTCCTCCGCTGCTTTCCTGATGCGCAGTGCTCGACATCGTGTCCTGCACGCTCGCCATGTTCAGGTTGCCGCCGATCGTGGCGCTCACCTGGCGGCCGTTGAGGTTCGAGCTAATGATGTTTGTGTCGCCGCCCGAAATGATCGTCGCGGTGCTGGCTGCGCTCACGTGCGTGTTGTTCTGCGTCGCGCTGTCGCTGCGGCCATTGCCGTGGGCTTTCGACATCGACGCAGAAACCCCGAAGCCCTGTGTGCCATAGGAGATACCAACGCTCGCGCTGCCAGATTCGTTGCTGCTGCGCGTCGAGCTGGTATCGGTAGTGTTCACTAGGCTGACCTGATTTTTTGCCGCCAGGATCACGTCGTTCGCGTTCACGTTTGAACCGGCGATTGTCAGGTTGCCGCTGCCCGGCGTGCTTTCACCCTTCGCCACAAACGCGGCCGTGCCGCCTGCCGTCACCTTCGAGCCGCGATGCGTCGTGCTGTCTTCGGCATAAGTGCGCCTGCTGTGGCTGCTGCCGTAACTGAGTTCGATCCTGGCCGAGGGCATTTGTCCGCTGGCCAGTTCGCCCAGGGCGGCACCAGCCGCGCCTGACGAATCCATCGCACCGCTGGCCGCCGCCATGCCGTGCAGGGCGGCCGCGCGATTATCCTGGCTGCGGCTCGCTGCATGGGCCTGGTCAATGGTGTTGGACACGGCGTCGATCACCGGGGCCTTGAGCGCGAGCGTAAAGCCGCTCTGTTTGACTTCGTGTGTCTCGTCGTGGTGCTGCGTGTCGACAGCGGCGTCAAGCGTGATGTTCGTGCCGGTGCCTGTCAGGTTTTGTGCCGCGACCAGATCGCTGCCCGTGACGTGCAGGTCTTTGCCTGCGCTGAGGTTAAGGTTGCCGCCGAGCGAGCCGACGGTGCTGCCGGTGTGTGTCACCTGTGTGGTGTTCGCGGTGTCAGTCTGCGTCTTGCTGCCCACCGAAATGCCGATTCCACCCCCCGTGCCGAAGCCGGATTCGTGCTTCTGGTTGTAGCCCGAACTGGTTTGCGTGTCCTGCGAGGCGGTGAGGTTCATGTTGCCTGCGGCCGCCAGATTCACGTCGTGTGTGCCCGCGATGGTCGAGCCCTGCACGTTCAGGTTCTTGCCCGCGCTGACGGTCACTGTCTCGCCGGATAGGGTGCTGCCCACGCCGAGGTTCGCCTGCGTGTCCTGCATCGTTTGAGTGGTCGAGCCGTGTACGAAGCTGCCGCGCTTCGATTCGCTCGCGGAGTACGCATCGTGTTCCTCACGGCCTTCGCTGATGTGGACGTCGCCCGTGGCGGCGAGGGTTGCTGCGCCGCTGCCTGCTGCCAGTGAAGAACCGGTGAGCGTGATGTTGCCTTTACCCTGGTCGGTGCTCACGGCTGCGAGTGTTGCGTTGCCGCCTGCGCGGATGTTCGTCCCGATGGTCTGTTCGTCGTAGCGGCGGTCGGTTTGCTGACGGGTCTTGTCGTCGGTGGCGACGTTGTTATAGGTCGTGGTGTTGAGGACGCTGGCCGCAGTCAGGTTGCCGCCTGCGGCTACCGTGATATCGCCATCTGCGTTGAGGGTCGCGCCGCTGAGCGTCGTGTCGTTGCCGCTCTGCAATGCGAGGCTGCCGCCTGAAGTGAGGGCGCTGGTCTGGTGCATCGTGCTGGAGGCTTCCCAGTGATGGTCGGCATGCTTTCCCAGCGACTGTGATGTGTCCAACTGCACGGTATCCACGGTGATGTCGTGGCCCGCTGTGATTTGCGCATTGCCGCCTGCAGCGATGCCCGCACCGTGAACCGCAAGGTCATGGCCCGCCATCACCAGCAGGTCCCCCGTCGCGGCCATCGTGCCCTGTGCGCCGGGCAGGCTCTGGTTGATCCTGCTCTGGCCTGCTGCCGAACTAACGCCTGCTGTATCCACCAGCGTCGTGTTCACGATGTCATGTCCGGCGAGCACCGCGACGCGGTTGCCCGTGATGCTGCCTGACGCGTTCACCACGTCATGCGTCACGGAAACCACGGTCGTGCCGGTGTCCGTGCTGCTGCTGATTGCTCCACCCCGGTTCAGGATGTTAGTCGCGGCGATAACTGTCTGCGTGCCGCCCTTGATGACGCCCGCGTTCATCGCGCTGCCCGTGGCGCGGATCTCCACATCATCGGCCGCGATCAGCGCTCCGGCCGGCTGCAGGTCATTCGCGTGCGTTTGCGCCAGATACACCACCGGTGCGAGCACCGTCTGCGTCGTGCCATCCGGTAGCGTCACCGTCTGGTTCACCAGCCAGACAATATCGCTGGTGAGCGCTGCCATCTGCGCGGCGCTTAACGCAAGGCCAGGTTGCAGGTTGAATGCCTGCGCAACACGTACCCCACTGTTCATCAGCGCGCGGTATTCGTCCTCGTGGCTGGTGTAGCCCTGGAGATAAACCCGGCCAGTGAGCTGGGTGATCTGGTTGCGTACCTGCCGGGCTTCGTACACGCCATCGCCGAGGCGTTTGATGGTTTTAGACGGGTCGAGCCCGAGTGCTCCCAGCATGTAGTCGCTGGAAATGAAGTTTGCGTAGCGCGTAAGGCGGGGATCGGTGACAACCAGATATGACGCGCTGGGGGCGGAGTTGACGGTGTACAGCCCGCTCGATGGCAGGGTGATCGTCAGTGCGCCGCCGGGTCCGGCGATGGATTGCGGTGCGTTGATGGTCTGTGTCTGTCCGGTGGCCAGATCAACCGTCTGTGTACCTGTGCCGCTGATACTCCCCACGACGCCGTTCGCACCCAGCGTGCCACCGGTCGCACCGGTGGCGGAGTTCACCGCCGTCACGTTCGTGTTGCTGATATCAGTTGCGCTGATTTTTACAGCGTGGCTAGCGATGATCGTGCCACCTGTGCCGCCGATAGCAACAGGCGTAAGCACCACCGATGGCTGCACCACCGGACCACGGTCGCGCGCCATGTTCTCGTTCCAGGCGTAGGTCGAAACGATGTCCTGCTTCTGTTGCTGGTACAGCGTCTGGCCGGTGTTGTTGACCAGCGTGCCGCCGTAATTACCACTCGCCACCTCGCCAGTCGCGTCAGCACCGCCGATCTGGATTGAACCGCCTGCGGCCATCGCGCTGTGCATATTGTTCAGCGTGCCGACATTGGCGAGCACCATCTTGCCGCCCGCGATGATCTGCGCCTGCTGTGTCTGCGGGCTGGTGACCCTGTCCTGCTGGGTGGTGGTGGTCGTGTCGCGGGCGATTTCTACACGCTGGTAGCCCTTGTGGGCGTCGTTGTGTGACGCGTATTCGGTTCCCGGATCGTAGTTGACGTGCGGGTCGTAGCCGTCCCAGTAGCTGACGCTGAGCGTGCCGTCAGCGTTGGGGGTGAGCGTGTTGTAGTAGATCGTCAGTGGCTGGCCGTTGCGCTGTACGACCAGTGTGCGGTCCACCGCGTTCGGGCCGCTGGTTCTCTCAATGACATCAGTGTTACTGAACGTTTCATTCAGCGGATGGCGGTAGCCGTTGTCCCACATCGCCTGGGTGCAGTGGCCCCTGTCGGCGTTGCCGGTGGTGCAGGCGAGGTACTTGTCGCGTTTGGTCTGGTGAGACGTCGTCACAGCGGTCGTGACGGTTTCGATGGTGGGTGCGGGGCGGGTGTTGGTCAGCGTCTGTGTGGCGATCTCGATCCTGCCCTGGGCTTCGATGGTGGACTGGTCGTTCGTCACCGAATGTGTGCGATGGATGAGTACGCCGTTTGTATCGCGTGTGCTGTCTGCGGCGAGGTTGATGTCGCCCAGGCTGAAGAGGTTTGCACCGCCGGTGCTGGTGATCCTGCCCGGCGAATACAGGTTCAGTTGCGAAGCAGCAGCCATCACAGCCGCTGTGCCGCTGCTGGTGATGACCTGGCTGGCGTTCAGCGTAATGGTGTTGCCGATGATCGTTGCGGTGTTGAGCAGCGAGGCGCTGTTCGTCGTCACGCTATCGCCTTCGATGCGGCCTGCGTTAGTAATCGTGTTTAGCGCATTGAGCGTCGTGGTCGAGGCGTTCAGGTGCGCGCCTGCCTGGTTGTCGAGGTTCGTGGCGTTCAGCGTGAGCGCGTTTACCGCGCCGAGCGTGCCCTGGTTCGTCAAGCGGCCCGCTGTCGTGAAGGTCAGGTTGTGGTTGGCCTGAATCGGGTTGCTGCTGGTGAGCGTGTAGTCGCCGTTGAGTGTGAGCGCGCCATCGTTCCCGGCGATGATCCGGCCGTCGCCAGTGAGCTGGTTTGCCGTGATGGCCAGGTCCTGTTCGCTGCCAATCGCGCCGTTCTGGTTTGTCAGTGTGCCGGTGTGGATGGAGACCGGGCCGCTGCCTGGGGGCGCTGTTCTGTTCGGCGTGCTGCTGGCTGATGAAGTCCCGGAAGAGGCCCGCTGATCGTTGCCGATACGGCCTGCGGTGTTGTCGAGCGTGGCGGTGCTGAGCGTGATCGCGCCGTTGCCGTGGATCGAGCCGCCTGCATTGATGAGCCGCGCATTAGGGCCGCTGAGCGTGACGCTGTTCGCGCCGGATAGCGTGGCGTTCGTGTTGTCTGCGAGCTGGGTGATGCCCAGTGTGAGGTCATGGCCGGATATGAACTGGGCACCGCTGGTGTTCAGCAGCGTGTCTGCGTGCACGCTCACGTCACCATTGCCGCCGATGGTGCCTGCGCCAGCGACGCCGCCTGCGTTGCTGTTCGTGATGGTGGCCGCGCTGAGCGATGTCGTACCCGATCCGGTGTTGGCGATGCGTCCGTTTGTGTTGTCGAGGGCTGTGGCGGTGAGGGTCAGTGTTGACGCTGGGTCGCCTGCAATCGCATTCGCTTCGATCTGTCCACCGGTGTTGTCGATGGCGTCCTGTGCAGACACGGAGACCGTGCCGCTGCCCTGGATCAGGCCTGCGCGGTTATCAAGCGTGCTGGCGGACTGCAGCATCGCTGAGCCGCCTGCGGTAATCGTGCCGTTTGCATTGCTGATGCGGTTGCCCGATACCGATACGTTGCCGTTGCCACCAATCAGGCCATTGGCGGTGTTTGTCAGTGCGTCGCTGGCGGTGACAGTGGCGATGCCGGTGCCGCTGTTCGAGAGGGTGCCGCCATCGTTGTTAACCGACTGTGCGGTGACCGACAGCGTGCCGTCCGCCTGGATCGTGCCACCTATATTGTTCAGGATGCCTGTACTTGTTAGTGCCACATTTCGTGCACCGGCATAGCCGCCCGCGCGGTTGTCGAGCGAGCCCGTATCAAGCGTTATGTGACGCTGTGCGGCCAGCTTGCCGCCGCGATTCGATACCGCGTCTGCGTGGATGTCGAGTGCGCCGTTCGTTGCCAGCGTGCCGCGGTTGTTTGACAGGGTGCCTGTGGTGACTGACAGCGTGCCGGTGCCGGAACTGCCTAGCCTGCCGCCGTCGTTGACCAGCGCCGCAGCATTGAGCGCGAAGTTGTCGCTGTTGCTCTGGAGTGTGCCGGATGTGTTGTCGAGTGTGCCGCTGACATCAAGCGTCGTTGTGCCGGTGCCGGTTTGTGTGAGGTTGCCGCTGTGGTTGATGAGGTTCACCGTATGTAGCGTGAACTGGTCTGCGCTGAGGTTGCCGTGGCGGTTATCGATGGTCGTGGCATCCAGCGCCGCCAGGTTCCCGGCCGAGAGCGTGCCGCGGTTCGTCAGCGTTGTCCCTGCCGTGACGTCGAGGTTGCCGTTTGCCGCCAGCGTGCCGCTGCTGAACAGTGTCTGCACCGCGTGGGCAATCAGCGACTGCACGGCGGTAATCGAACCGGCGTTGGCGATTTGTCCGGCCTGTACGGTCACATTGCCGTTGCCGCCAATGGTGCCGGTGGTGCGGCCTGTGCCATCTGTGCCACTTGCATCACCCGTGCCGTTGTTCAGCAGGCCGCCAATCGCCAGCGTCAGCGCATCCGCCCCCAGCGCGGCGACATGACCACCGGTGTTGTCGAATGAACCGGCATTGACAGAGAGCGCACCTGCCGCCTGCAGCGTGCCGCCCTGGTTCTGCAGGCCATCGGCAGTTGAGACCGCCAGCGTGCTACCCGAACGTATCTGGCCGTTGCGGTTGCCCAGTGCACCCGCTGTGATGGCCAGCGCACCATCCGGGGACAGCGCCCCGTTGTCGTTCATCAGCATCCCGGCTGCGTGCAGGTTTAGCGCGCCGCCTGATGTCGTGGTTGCGCCTGACAGGTTCAGATCGCCACCGCTGGCGCGCAGGGCCAGCGTGCCATTGGCCGAGGTGCGGCTGTCCGCGAGATTGAGCGCCGCGCCATTCAGCGCAGCATTCCCGCCCGCTGCATTGCGGCCTGTCGCACTGAGTGTGCCGTTACCTAGTATCACCAGGTCACCAGCGTGCGCGAGACTGCCATCGCTGTTTACACCAGCGCCAAGCGTGCCCGTCGATGCCACATTGCCTGCATGAATCGCTGTGTTCTGCCGCGCGGCGAGCATGCCGCTATTTGTCAGCGTGCCTGAGGTCTTGACGCTGAGATTCTGTTGCGCATAGGTGGTGCCACTATGCTCGATGCCTTCGCGTGCAAAGAGACTGAGATTGCCGCTGGCATTAGCCTGTCCGGCAAGAACCAGCTTGCCTTCGGTGGTCAGCGTTAACTCACCCGCCTGCGCCGCCAGCACACCCTGAGTAGACACCCCAACGCCATGCTCATTGCCAACCAGCATGATCCGGTTCGCGTACATCCCGCCTAACTGGCTCACGTCGATCGAAACACCCGGCACCGGGCCATCACCCGCGATCGCCGTGGCACCGAGCGTGTCGTGATCGACGGCATTTGCCCCCGTGATGACGTTCAGGTTTTTAGCGTAGATCGCCGCGTTCGCCTGCACCGCGCGCGTAATCAGATCGACCTGATCGGTCGCCCCAGCGATCAGCCCCGCACCCTCGATGCGGATATGGCCGCGGCTCACGCTAAAACCCGCAAGCGAGCCATCCGGCGCGAAGTTCGGCGTGCCAGTGCTCAGAATCGCGCGTGACGTGTTGATAAAACCGCCACCATTCACGCTGATACCCGAGCCATTCGCAATCACGACTTCGGCACGCGGGCCAGCGACTTCGAGATACCCGTTGATCTGGCTCGCCGCACGGCTGTTAACCTGATTGACGATGACCCGCGCAGACTGGCCCGGCCCGAAGTTAGGATTCCCGTTGATCAAACCCGCCTGCTGCGTCTGCACGACCACTGGCGAGTTGTTCAGAATCGCACCGCGCCGGGGCACGTCGAACTGGCCATAAGTATTCAGCGACACCCCGGCACCCGAAGGCCGGTTGAGGTTCACCTGGGGCAAGCCGTTTTGCGTTTGTACGACCGAAGGCGAATACACCCCACCCGGAACAATCTGCGCACCCGACCAGACAGGCAGGGTGCCGAGCAGCACGAGCGTAGCCAGTGCGGCAGGACGAAGTGCAAACGTGACTGGCCAATGTCCTGCACCTGAAGTGCCCGCCACGTTTGCCGTCGCACCGTAACAGCCCGTCCTGACTTGCTGCGTTTGCTGAATGTTGGCCGTGGTGCCCGCTTTAACCACGGCATGTCTCGCTCTCAGACGGCTGAACAGAAGTCGTTTATTGCTGTGTTTCATCTGGTCTCATTCGTTTTACTAATTTTTAATGAGCGGCAATTTAGCGCCAGATGAATCAGAGGATTTGGGTTAACACGCTTTTTTGAGCGAAATACAACGCTTTTAGACAAATCGGATTGCGCTTATCGAGCATTTTATAAATCTGCGCTAGAGCAAGAAAAGAGCGAGGTACGAAGAAGGGAAATACCCTGAATCAAACATAAGCAGGAAAACGAGCGCAGCTTTGGCTGCGCTCAACCGCTCTTTGCTCTCGACGCCCCGCCGGGCAATTCCACGCTGTTTCAGGCACTGCCAACGCTGGCCGCATCCACACTGACCCGTTCCCAGTCAATCTGGTCCTGCTCGCGCAACCAGTGAAGCCTCCTTGTCCCACACGCCCGCGGCCAGCCAGTCCCGCAAGCATCGCCAGCAAGTCATACCGCTACCGAAACCGCAGTTCCTGCAAACAGCTCTTCCCCAGGAATACCGGTTTGCAGGACACACCGAATGCCGTTCAATACAGTCAGCTCATCAACCGTGCGCCCGCAACCGCCTTTGCCGCGATGGGCGTAACCGCCAGAATCAACGCTTCCAGGCCTACCCATAACTTTCGTCTTGCCATGCCGCCATGGCCACGGTGGACATCACTCAAATGTCCGGGTTGTGGTAGTGAATTCAAATAACCGTTTTGCATAAATAATTCTGAGTTACTTTGTCTGAAGGGAAAATATCCAGCAAGCCACCCGGATATTTTTCATCGTATTTTTGCGCCACACGCACTACACAGCCACACCACAAAGCACGTCATTTCATTTACACCAGATTAAATTAAAAACCCAATCCGCATCAGTAGATTAAAAATATACCCCCAGCAGCCAGCAAAATTTTTATCCATCACAAATCCACACCCCCTTGATTCACGCCTGAAAAACGCCAATTTTTATTTGCCCAACCCCCACAAACCCTCCACCCATCTATCAAACAACAAAATCATAATATTTCACTTTCAAGTATAAATTGCTGGTAAACCGCACAATCAGCATTAATCGGTAAAAATGACGAGTGGTATAACAGCCTCCATATCGGCTATCCTTGTTACGGCATCAAAATATTTTTAACAAGGAGTTTTTATGCGATCCATTCTTTTATGGCTGCTGGGTGTGCCAATTCCGATCATTATTTTGATTGCTTTGTTCGTGCATTAATTTTCAAGTCTGTCCACCGTGAATCAGAAAAAGGAAATGACATGCAGAATACTTCGCCAACTACCGTATCTTCCACCCCCCTGGGCAGTGCCGAATCCTCGCGTTCCGCCGTCTCCTGGGGGGCTGTCATCGCCGGTGCCGTAATCGCGGCAGCGGTGTCCGCCATGCTGATGTCAGGCGGAACCGGTCTGGGCTTTCTGTCTCTGTCTCCGTGGCGTAATGAAGGCGCATCGGGGTCTGCGCTTGCCGTCGGCACAATCATCTGGCTGCTGCTGTCGCAAATCATCGCGTATGGCGTGGCCGGTTACGTCACGGGCAGGCTACGCACCAAATGGACGGATGCCGCTCACGATGAGATCTATTTCCGCGATACCGCTCATGGCTTTCTCGTCTGGGCGTTGAGCGTGGTGGTGGGCCTGGTGCTGCTGGGCTCCACCGTAGCCTCGGTGGTTTCGGGAACGGCCAAGGCCGGGGCCTCGCTGGCGGGCGCGGGTGCAGGCGCAGCGAGTGCCGTGGCCAGTCAGGCAGACACACGGCATCTATCGCTGGACTACTTTACGGATACGTTGTTACGCCCGAATGATCCAGCTGCATCAACCAGCGCAGGCGATGTGCGGCAAGAGGTCTCGCGCATTCTGACGCGCAGCATAGCCAGCGGCCAGTTGAGCAGCGACGATGAAAATTATCTGGTCAAGCTGGTCGCCCAACGCACGGGCGTAGATGAAGCAGTGGCCAGACAACGGCTGTTACAAGTCGAAGAGCGGGCCAAGCAAGCCGCGCAGCAGGCAGAGCAAACAGCACGCGAAGCCGCTGACACCGCCCGCAAGGCCGCCGCCGCTTTCTCGCTTTGGGCCTTTGCCTCGTTATTGATCGGTGCGTTTGTGGCGAGCTATGCCGCAACCATCGGCGGACGGGCCCGCGATCGCTGAATTCAGCAGGAACCTCAGCGAGGCAGAGATTTTCCAGGCACTGTCTGGAAAATCTCCACCATCTCCACCACCATCACCGGCCAGGCGCAATAAAACACCCATACGCTGGCCGGTTTGTTCTTGTCTCTGGTTTTTGCCTGGCTTTTACCTGTCACGCGTCGAAGCTGGCGAACCGGAAAGCACCGCCGCAGTTTTTAGCGATCCAGACTAAAGCCCGCGGCCACTCTATCCCCTATTGCGCAGCGCGCGTCACCTGGTACTGTTCACCTAGCCCGTCCACGCCAAGCCGCACGGCTTGTCCGGGGCGCAGGTACACCGGGTGCGGCTTCACGCCCATGCCAACACCGGGCGGTGTGCCAGTCGAAATCACGTCCCCCGGTTGCAAGCTCATGCACTGCGACAAGTACGACACCAGCTTCGCCACGCCAAACACCATGGTTCGGGTGTTGCCGTTCTGGTAGCGATGCCCGTCCACTTCGAGCCACAGGTTCAGGTTTTGCGGGTCTGGCACGGCGTCGCGTGTCACCAGCCAGGGGCCAAGCGGGCCGAAGGTGTCGAACCCCTTGCCCTTGTCCCATTGACCGCCCCGTTCGATCTGCCATTCGCGCTCGGAGAGGTCGTTAATCACGCAATAGCCTGCGACGTAATTCAGCGCGTCGGCTTCATCAACGTATTTCGCTGCTTTGCCAATGACCACGCCAAGTTCTACTTCCCAGTCAGTTCTGGTCGAACCGCGTGGAATTTCAATGCCGTCGTTCGGGCCTGCGATGGCGCTGGTCCATTTGTTGAATACCACCGGCTCGGATGGCACCGGCAAGCCCGCTTCGGCTGCGTGATCGGCGTAGTTCAGTCCGATGCAGACCAGCTTTCCGACCTGGCCGACACAGGCACCAATCCGGGGCTCACCGGGCACCAGCGGCAACGATGCCGGATCAAGCGCGCGCAGCTGCGCGAGCGCCGCATCCGCCAGCACCTCACCCGCAATATCAGCAACCACACCGGATAAATCGCGGATACGGCCTTGCGCATCAAGCAAGCCAGGTTTCTCCTGACCTTGCGGCCCATAACGAAGCAATTTCATTGTTGTTTGTCCTTCCAGGTTTGATCTGGGTGAAAGCGCAGTGGCCTGATGCGGCCGGCGCTTGTCAGTCACGTGGATGCCTGCGTTGCTGTCACAGCTCGCACTGGCCAGCCCGATGTCCTGCCTCACTTCACCTCATCGTGCCGTGCCATGCCGTACTGCGCCCTGTAGCAGTCGTCAGAACATCAGGGGAGCGGTTTTGCCCGCTCGTCTTTTTATCATTTGCGCTCGTGGTTCACGTGCTGCCAGAGCCATACCGGGTATTGCAGCGCCCGCTCAATACAGGCCGCTTGCGGATGTGTTACAGGCGGGATTTACAAGCGGACATTACAACCGGTAGAAGATCCGCGCGTTGCCACCGAAGATCGCATCGCGCTCCTGCTCCGGCAGCGCCGCCAGCAAGGTACGGGCGCTGCCGTGCCAGCGCAGGTAGTCGCCATTCAGATTCAGGACGGGCCAGTCGCTGCCCCACATCAGCCGTGCTGGGCCAAACACCGTCAGCAAATGCTCGACATACGGCCGCAGCGTGGCATCCGTCCAGCCAGGAGCGGCCTCCGTGGCGAGCCCGGAGAGCTTGCAGTACACCTGCGGTAATGGTGCAAACCGGTTCAGCGCCTCGGCCCATGCATAGCGCTCCATGCCGCCCGCACGGATCGGCGGTTTCGCGCCGTGGTCGATCACGATGCGCAGTGCCGGAAAACGCGTGGCAAACGCCGCCAGCGCCGCAGCATGCTGCGCAAAAATCAGGGCATCGAAGGCCAGATCGTGGGCGATCAGCGCTTCGATAGCGGGTACCAGCGCTGGGTTATTGATCCAGTTGTCGTCAGGCAGGTCTTGCAACATGGGCCGCACGCCCTTGAACCGGGTATCAAGCGCAAGCTCAGCGATCAATGCGGGCGCGGCCGGATCAAGCAATGGCACCCAGCCCACCACCCCTGCAATGGAAGCCTCACCACGTGCCACGCCTAACAGGTAGCGCGTTTCTTCGAGAGTGGGCGCGGCCTGAATCACGATCGTCTGGCCAATGCCCGCGCCCTGACGCAAGCCAGCAAGATCCGACGGGCCATACGTGCGGTACAGCACCGGCTGGTCGGGAGTCAGCCAGCCATAGTCGTTGCGGCTGGGGTTCCAGTAATGCTGGTGAGCGTCGATGTGCTGCATCGCTCAGAGCGCTTGCAGGGCAAGCGGCATGGCCATCGCAGCGTGGGCGTCATGAACGTCATGAGGGGACGTTAAATCGCAGGAAGAAAACGGCTGAACAGCGGGAAGCGGTGCGCGAGCGTCGATCAGTCCAGCATCACGCAGCGCGCTCCAGAACCCGGCTGGCAGCGGGTGCTCGAATGAGTTCTGGTTCTCACACACCTCAGCCACACTGCGCGCGCCGCTCAGCACGCTCACCACGGCCGGATGCGCATACGGAAACTGCAGCGCCGCCGCCGCGAGCGGTACCTCATGCTGGCGGCAAATCACCTCCAGTTGCGCTACGCGCTCAATCACGCTGGCAGGCGCATTCGCGTAATTAAATTTCAGCGCGCCAGCGTAGGTGCGAGCGGGCGTGATGCCATGCGCCAAAATCCCTGAGTTAAACGCGCCCCCCAGAATCACACTGATCTGCCGCGCGCTACAGGCAGGCAGCAGCTCATCGAGCGCGGCTTGTTCCAGCAAGGTGTAACGCCCCGCCAGCAACGCGCAATCGAGGTCGCACTCGTCCATCGCCGCAAGAATCACCGCGCTTTCGTTCACACCCAGGCCAATCGCTTTCACCGCGCCGGAATCGCGCAACCGCTCCAGTGCGCGGAAGCCGCCGCCTTTAATCAGTTGCTGCCAGTAATGCGGATGGTGCTCACCATGAGTCATGTGGCCGATATCGTGGATCAGCACCAGATCAATTTCGACGATACCCAGCCGTTGCTGACTGTCTTCGAACGAACGAAAGATGCCGTCGTAGGTGTAGTCATAGCGGGCTTCAAACGGGAGCGGATTGTCCCAGCCTTCGCTGCCGTCATAAGGGGTCGTGCGTGGCACATAGCGGCGTCCGACCTTGGTGGACAGCACGTAGTCTGCGCGGGGATAGCGCTGAAGCGCATCGCCCAGGCGGCGTTCGGCCTTGGTGTGGCCGTAATGCGGTGCGGTATCGAAATAACGTATGCCAGCGTCCCAGGCAGCATCGACCGCCGCATGGGCATCGCGCGCCGCCAGGTCACGGTAGAGTCCGCCCAGCGCGGCACTGCCAAGGCCCAGGCCGGTCAGTTGCACGGCACTGCGGCCTACGTAACGCCGTTGTCGGGTTCTTGAGCCAGACATATCGGTCATGAAGCGTCTCCGCTAATTTTTTATGTTCTTCATGGGGGATGCACGCCCCCAGTTAACCGGGCATGCGGATTAAAGCAATTGCGCTAACGGCTACAACAGGATCAACACCAGACACCGCACCGCTCGGGCAGGCGGGCTGGCAACCTGCCGCTTGCCATCGAGGGTCCTGCCTCAAAAGAATGTGTCACCGCTCACTGCTTGAGTAACAAATGAGTAACAAACGGCATGGGGTCAGTTGACCCGTCACGCTGGCGTGAGCAGCTAGATTCATTCAGTTGGGAGTTTGTCCGGCGCAGGCTGGGTTGATGTCATGCCCGCTGGACTTTGTTTGCAAGTCAGCCGAGGTGCTCAGCCAGACCCATTGCGAAATAGCGCTTCAGGCGCACCCTGAACGCTGGTGAATGGTTATTTCCGTTCGCCAGCGCCAGGGTGTCCATGTCTGCACTACCTTGCGCCACTACGTGCGCTTCGTCTCCTTCCACGCTTTTTTACGTCCTACGTGCGGTTGTCTGCCGTACCACCATCGTCACCTTGTCATGCGCCGGTGCGACTTCGGCAGCAACCACGGGTGCCTTGTCTGGCCGTTGCCGCGTCTAACGCGCAGCTGATCGCGGCCGGAGCCAGGGGCCCTACAACCTTGCGTTGAGCTCTCAGGTTCTGCAAGTTGTTCATGTCGGTGACCGGTTGCCCCGAATCACCATTCGAATTGACGAGGCTGAAAGTGCCAGACCGAAGCGTCCGGCGCGCTTTCTCAAAATTAACGCGCCGCTATTCATAAGTGAACGCATTATTCATATGCGAATAGACTCCGTCAAGAAGCATGTTGGTTTCAGATCCCAGGACTTTCCCTGATCCCGGATGCTCCGCTCGCGCCACAGGCGTTTACACTCACGCGCTGCACGGCGGGTTGAAGGCAGCAACATGCGCTGCACAACGACCCGTTCCAGCACCCATTACTCAACCGCACCGGCACCACCATGGATCAACTGGAACAGGACAGGGACGATGCCGAGCGCTATCGCGCTCCGGCACTGGATAAAGGTCTCGATATTCTTGAGTTGCTGGCCCAGCAAAAAGACGGCCTGACGCGCGCGGAAATCACCCGGCAGCTTGGCCGCAATGCCAGCGAGATCTACCGCATGCTGGAACGGCTGGTCGCACGCCAATACGTGACGCGCTCGGCAGGCGGCGACCGCTATTCGCTGAGTCTCAAGTTGTATGCGCTGGCGCACCGCCATCCGCCGATGCAGCGGCTGATTGCCGAAGCCCTGCCGCTGATGCAGCGCTTTGCCGATCAGGCGGAGCAATCGTGTCATCTAACGGTGTACGACCGCGGCAATCTGCTTGTCATCGCTCAGGTGGACGGGCCCGGCGCGTGGGGTATCTCCGTGCGCCTCGGCGCCCGCGTCGGGCTGATTGGCACGGGCTCCGGGCGCGTGCTGATGGCGTTTCAGGCCGATGCACAACGGGCTCATATGCTCAAGCAGCACACCACCGTGAAAGGTGAGATCACCCTTGATATCGCCGCCATGGAGGCCCTCTGGAACGAGGTGCGCCGCCAGGGGTTTTCACAGAAGGACAGCCAGCAGACGGTCGGCGTGATTGATGTCACGTACCCGGTGCTCGGGCCCGCTGGCCAGGCGATTGCCGCGCTGACTTGCCCTTATTTGCGCCGCATTGATGGCTATACCGCGCCTACGCTTGAAGCGGCGAGCGCGTTACTGGCGGCAACAGCGGCTGAACTGTCGCTCATGCGCCAGGCGGATGCCGCATCCGCTAGCGAATAAGACCGCCGCGAGCGTGAATGTCCCGCGCTCTCGGCGCCGCCATCGGGAACCGCCACCGGCAACAGCACGGACGAGCGAGCCATGAAACGCTCTAAGCCGCCGAAGAGTTTTGCACGCGAACAAGGTGGTCATCCGGCGTGAAAACGTTAGAATGGCGGCCCGCTTAAAACCCCGCCGCACGGCTTAGGCCGTGCGCGCCAATCCCACACCACCACACCACTCCATCCGATACCGCCATGGCCAAACTTCTGACCGATCCCGAATTCCAGCGTTTTTCCGAGCTCCAGCAAAAACAGGCGAGCTTCACGATCACTAGCGAAGAGGCCGATGAACTGCGCGATATCGTCGCCCGCGCGCAAAAAAAACGTGATGACCGCGCTGCAGCCATGCAGGCTATCGAAGCGCATCTTGAGCAGTTCGGCATTACGCCCGACGAGTTGTTCTCGCCCGAGCAGATCGGTGAAGCCGCCCGCGCGTATGGCCTGATTCCAGCCAGCAAGAAAGAGCGTGTGCTGCCACCTTCTATCAGCTTCAACGGCAAACCTTACCCATGGACTCGCAGCCTGCCCGACGAAGTGCGTGTGCCACTGTTCGAGGCCTTCAGCGCGGGGTTATCAGTGAAAGACTTCATCGCTACGCCGAAAGACACCCTGCGCTGCGCCGCCGCCATCGCGCGTCTGGAGCGCGAAACCGGGACGGTTTATGCCGCCGCCTGGCTCGATGAGCTAGCGCTCGCCCGGCATCAAGTGGATGAGGCCGCCGCCAGGCTCGCAGCCTGATGTTCTGGTTTAAGGCCTTGGCCTGATGGATTAGCGTCAGGCCAAGCGCACAAAAAAGCCGCGTGATTCGTTTCTCACGCGGCTTTTTTGCTGTTCAGTGCGGCCGTGCGGCCCGGTTGCACCGCACCACACCTACCCTCTGCCCGGCCTACATCGTGCGCCGGAACGGCGCTCCGGAATGTTCGCGCAACTCGTTAAACACGATCTTCGGCCAGGCCTTTTGCGCTACCTCGATCTCCGAGACGTGTGACGCCAGATAGGTTGGCGCATCCGATGCATCAAAGGCAATCCGCGCGGCGTAAGCATCGCTAAAACGACGCAATTCGGCGGCATCGTCGCAGGTAACCCAGCGTGACATCCGGTAGCGCGCGGGCATGATGCGCACGTCCACCTTGTATTCCGTGGAAAGCCTGTGCGACACCACTTCAAACTGCAACTGCCCGACCGCGCCAAGAATCATCGAGCCGCCATGCACTGGCCGGAACACCTGAATCGCCCCTTCTTCGCCCAGTTGCTTCAACGCTTCACCGAGTTGCTTGGCGCGCATTGGGTCGACCACTTCCACCGTCTGGAAAATTTCCGGGGCAAAAAACGGCAGGCCGATAAATTGCAGCGCTTCGCCTTCGGTCAAGGTATCGCCCAGGCTCAGTGTGCCGTGATTGGGAATCCCGATGATGTCGCCGGGATACGCCTCGCTAACCGTTTCGCGCCGCTGTGACAAAAACGTGACGACGTTATTGGCGCGGAACATCTTGTTCGAGCGCGTAACTTTTAACGCCATGCCCCGCTCGAAATGCCCCGAACACACGCGAATAAACGCAACCCGGTCGCGGTGTGCCAGATCCATATTGGCTTGCACCTTGAACACCACACCGGTGAACTTCGGCTCGTCTGGCAGCACCGGACGCTGGAGCGTCATACGCATCGACGGCGGTGGCGCCAGATCGACCAGCGCATCCAAAATTTCCTTCACGCCAAAGTTATTGATCGCCGAACCGAACAACACCGGTGACTGCTGGCCCGCCAAAAAAGCATTCCGGTCGAACGCGGGCGTGGCACCGGTAATCAGGTCGATTTCGTCTTTGGCCCGCACCCAGCTCTCGCCAAACCGGCTCAAGCCTTCGTCGTCGCTAATCGCCTGCAGGGTTTCGACAGCACCGCCAGCCGTGTCTTGCCCAGCACGGAACACTCGCACCTGATCGCGCTGAATGTCATAGACGCCCTGAAACGCTTTACCCATGCCAATCGGCCAGGTAAAGGGAATCGCCGCCACCCCGAGATGCTGTTCAATCTCATCGAGCAGCTCAAGCGGCTCACGCACTTCACGATCGAGCTTGTTAATAAACGTGACGATGGGCGTGCGGCGGCTGCGGCAGACTTCGAGCAGTTTCAAGGTTTGTGCTTCGACGCCATTGGCACCGTCGATCACCATCACGGCCGCATCGACGGCGGTCAGCACACGGTAGGTGTCTTCAGAGAAATCTTCGTGACCGGGCGTATCGAGCAGATTAATCACGGCGTTGCCGTATTCGAACTGCATCACCGAGCTAGCGACCGAAATGCCACGCTGCTTTTCGATTTCCATCCAGTCGGAAGTCGCGTAGCGGTTGCTCTTGCGGCCTTTCACTGTGCCAGCAATCTGAATCGCGCCCGAAAACAGCAGCAGTTTTTCAGTCAGTGTGGTTTTGCCCGCATCCGGGTGGGAAATGACTGCAAAAGTACGGCGGCGTTTGAGTTCGGAGACTGACATCGGTGCAGGAATGGCTCGTGGAAGAGGACTGCCCTGGCGGGCTGAGAACCGCGAGGAGCGGCGCTTTGCCCGAAATCGGGACCAGCCTTGAAGGTGGCAGGACGCCGATGATACACGCAACCTGCCGCACTACCCGCAGGTGAACCGTGACGCTGGATACGAGGGCAGCAAGCGTATCAAAGGTGAGTGTTTGCGGGACCAGTTCGCGCGACGAGCCGAGAGAATGCTGAAGTGCGCCGCCAGGGAGCGAGCATGGTTTGATTCAGGCCGGGTATTCATCCTGAGCATAGCCGCCAGAAGCGCGTACGAACTCACTATCCCGGACCTTGAAAAAGCTCTATTGAATCGCTTAAACCCTTATCTGGCATGCCTTTTGCGTTTTTCATCGCAGCGCTTTCAGCGCTCGTTTGCGCAGGTATGCATGCCATCTCATAACTGCTTGCCCAGCCTCATCCGGTATCGCTACACGTGCTGCATGCGCTACACGCCATGGCCTACCAGCGCAGAAAAACGGCTCGCGGCTGCTTAAAGGTGAGGGTTTTCGGGGGGGCTGAAGTGGTGCAAAAACCCGCGATGCCGGACTCACTTCAAATCAGGCGCATGGCTGGTTATGCAACGGGTTACTTCTTCTGGCAGGCATACAGCAGCGCCAAAGTGCCGTTGTCGGTTGAGCGGCGCACGACGTCAAACGCGCCGTCGCAATTCGCACGGGCTTGCTGCTCGCATGAGGCAAAGCTGCCCGTGCATTGCACCTGCGTGGTCGGCCGGCCATCAGACAAAAAGAGCGGCGGGCCGCTGCTACAAGCTGCCAGTGCGCCCGATAACACCAGCCCGGTGGTGACGGCACGCACCTTGCGCAACGGCAACAAGCCTGGAAGACGGAAATCAAATGGAGAACTACGTTTCATGGAACACCTTGGTCAGCACGTGCGTTTTGGATCGCAGCGATTGTGCCATGCCACAGCAGCGTGCCTGCAACTAAACCTGAGCTTGGGCTTGGGTCTGGATTTAAAGCACGGCAACGCATAACAACGCACAAGAAAAAACATAGCGGGCGTAAACGTAGCAGTGGCTACGCATGCACCAAGCATTGCGTAGCCACCGTTCAAAACCCGATCATCAACAATCAATGCCCGCGCGGCGGTTTGCTTTCTCTTTCTGACAGACACACCGCGCAGTGAAACGACATCAGCATCAATGATTAGAAGCGGTGACGGATACCCGCTGCCACCAGGAACTGGCTGCTGCTCATCGACGGGTTAGCCGTGTTGATGATCGCCGGGGTGCCTGAAGCCGCGCGTTGATACACCGTTTCAAGATAGGTATCGGTACGCTTCGACAACTGGTAATCGGCCTGGAGCGCACCTTCGTTCCAGTGCGTGCCTGCGCCCTTGGTATAGGTGTACATGCCAGCCAGCGAGAACGCCGGTGTCAGTTGATACACCCCATTGACTTCGTAGTTGCTAAAGCCGGCTGAAGCGGCAGGCAATGCGGTATCCGCATTCACCACACCGGTGTAGGTCGAACGCGACCATGCTGCGCCCAGCGTGAAGTTGCCCAGCGCGTAGCTTGCGCCTGCGCCATAAGTGTTTTGCGTTTGCACGTTGGCATTGAAGATGCCATCAATCGTGCCAGGCAGCGTCATGCCTTCATACGCGCCATTGGACGTGTTGCCACGGCCATTCACGTGCAGGTAAGCCGCGCCTGCGTTAAACGGACCATTCTGGTAATTGGCCCCCACGCTGTATGCGCGGTTATTGGCAAATTGCCCCGCGCCATTGGAAAACGCGTACATGCCGCCAAAGCTAAAGCCACCAAACGACGGGCTGGCGTATTTGACCGAATTACGGGCGAGATACGAATTATTGGCGTTGTCGTTATCGAACGGATGCGCGAAAGCGGTGCCGCCTGCGCCACCAGTCAAGGTGAACGGAGCGAAATAATCATGAATCGAATCATATTGATGACCCAGCGTGACCGTGCCAAATGATTCGTTGCTGAGACCCACGTAAACCGGGTGATCGTTAAAGCCTTCGCCGCTTGCAATCGAAAAGCCACGTTCCAGCACGAACAGCGCCTTGTTGCCACCGCCCAGATCTTCCGTCCCTTTCAGGCCCCAGTAGCTGCCGTCGATCAGACCGCTGGTCATTTTGTACTGCGCGTTGCCGCGGACGTTGTTGACGTAGGCCAGTCCGGCATCGATTTCGCCATACAGCGTGACGCTGCTTTGCGCGAGCGCCGAGGTGCTCAGCAGGGCGGCAACAGCCGAAACGGCCAGTGCGGTGAGGCTCTTGTTCAGGGAGATAGACATGGGAGGCGTTTCCAGAAAAAACGGCTTGAGTTAGAAAAGAAAACCGGCTGACGCGTATTGCACAGGCAAACGAAGACAAACGGATTAACGAAATGACGGAGGGCTTAAAAACGGGATTATTTGATATTAATTACAAATTAATTACCGTTTGCCACTCTTGATCTGTGCGGTAATAAGAACGGCTCGCATTATTTATTCAATCCAGAACGCTGTAAAGCAAAGCTTGCCCGCTGTGGTAGCCCTGCGACGCCACTTTCACAGAACCCTCAAAACCACCTTCCGCTCAAGCGGCCAGGAGCATCTGCGAATGCCCTGGCACCCCGCCGCCATAGCACCGCTGCCGCGCGGCCGGACACGTTATCGCGTTAAACTGCCACCCCACTGATTGCCGCGAGCCGCGTTCAGGTCAGGCTGAAAACCACCCGGTCTGACACCCATGGCCCGCTCACGCCAGATCGGTCAAGCGCATTTTTACCGGCGTACTGAACGCCGGAGACCGAACCCGGCCCAAACCGGCCCGCTCCGAGAATCCCGCCATGCTCCATGACCTCGTCGTGCAATACGGGCCACTCATCGTTTTCGTGAATGTGCTCGCCGCCTCGCTCGGTTTACCGGTACCGGCCATGCCAACGCTCATCGCGTTTGGCGCAATGGCTTCACTGCATCCGGGCTCAATCGCGCCTGAACTGTTGACCGTGCTCGTGCTCGCTATCTTTGCCACGCTGATTGGCGACAGCCTGTGGTATCTCGCCGGACGGGTGTATGGCGCGCGCATGCTGAATACGCTGTGCCGGCTCTCGCTCTCGCGTGATATCTGCGTGAAAAAAACTGAACGTTTTTTTGGCCGCTGGGGCGTGCGGGTGCTAGTGGTATCGCGCTTTGTGCCTGGGCTGTCGATTGTCTCGGTGCCAATGGCGGGGGCCATGGGAACGCGCTATCGCACCTTCCTGCGCTACAACGGCACCGGCGCAGTGTTGTGGTCGGGCACCGGGCTGCTTATCGGCGCGCTGTTCGCCCGGCAGATCGAATGGCTGCTCGCCGTAGCAAGCCGCATGAGCGGT
Organism: Paraburkholderia bonniea; assembly: GCF_009455625.1. Classification (NCBI taxonomy): domain Bacteria; kingdom Pseudomonadati; phylum Pseudomonadota; class Betaproteobacteria; order Burkholderiales; family Burkholderiaceae; genus Paraburkholderia; species Paraburkholderia bonniea. The sequence continues at coordinate 906,450 of NZ_QPEQ01000002.1, forward strand.
GTCGCGCTAGCGGTGATCGCGGCCTTGCTGCTGACTTATGCGGGATACCGCTGGGTGCGGCGGCAACAATTGATCCGCGAACTGATGGCCGCCCGGATCGACGAAAGCGAATTACACGCGCTGATGCAGGCCAACGATGCGCCCATCGTGTTCGACATCCGCTCGCCCGAGCACCGCATGCTCGACCCATTCGTGATTCCTGGCGCGCAGTTTGCCGATGAACGCCATCTGGAAACGATCATCAACACCTACCCACGCGAGCGGAAGTTCGTGATTTATTGCGCTTGCCCCAACGAAGTTTCAGCGGCCTGGATGGCTCAACAACTCACCAAGGCAGGCTTCGCTGATGTGCTGCCACTGCGGGGTGGCCTGGATGCCTGGCGCGATGCAGGACGCCCGCTCGATCCGCTACCCAGCCTCGACGACGCACCTGAAACATCTGACACGCTTGGCACGCCTGACACGCCGGCCGCTGCAACCACTGCGCTGCCCAAAACGCTATAGGAGGGTAGCTGGTTATCGCCGCGCATCGTTAGCCGTTAGCACCTCAGCCAACCTGGCTCCGTTGCGCCGGACACAGCCTGCGGAACTGCGCACGGAGTAACCCGTCTTGCCGCAGCACATCGCACACTGCAAATAAAAAATCCGCGCCAGCAACGTGGCTGGCGCGGATCAGAAAAATCTTCAGCAGAAAAGCTGAACTAGCGTTCGAGCTTGACGCGCAATTCACGCGCGCTTTCGAGCAACCCTTCATAGCCGGAACGCGCATGCTCTGGCAAATCAGGATCACCGACCAGCGTGCCCAGCGTTTCGATCAGGCTATACAGAATGCCGCGTGCCGCACTAGCGGCAATCGTGCCTGACGACACCATCTCATCGACATGGCTGACTGCCGCATCAAAATGCTCCAGCGCAGGCTTGACTGCTTCTTTTACTTTTTGCTGAAAATCATCGTCGTTCGTCATGGTGGGGTCTCGCTTTCGCTGTAGTCCAAGGGGGTCAGTAAGAGTGCGGCTTGCGTGCTGTTATATACCGATCCCCGATGGCCGTCCACGTCTGCCGCCTTGAGGTGATACATGCGGAACGCTCTGTGCCTGCCATCGCGCCCCGCACTCGCTCCACTGCTTCAATGCGTTACGTCGCTGCGTCGGCTGCCGCCTGCGCGGCTGCCACGGCGGGCGAAATAATCGCAGGCTGACCAGTTTGCTGGCGTGAGCGCCCCGAGCTCAAATAATCGGCAATCGAATCCTGCGTCACCTCACCGACATAACGTCCGTCAGCATCAATTACTGGCATCCACGATGAATTGAACTGGTACATCCTCGACAGCAAAATGCGCAGATTGTCTTCACCTGCCGCCGTGGTCCTGAATGCAGCGAGCTGATCCGCGCAGACCCCCTCGTTGCCCCGCGCCGCACGCCGGGTCACATAGCCCAGCGCACGCTGGTCGTCATCCACGATGGTCAGATAACGGCAGTCGTTTTCATCCATGATCTGGAACGCGCGCGTGAGTGGCGTATCGGCCCGTGCGGTCTCGGGCTGCGTTGCCGCATCGCCCGCCTTGATCAGCAAAAGACGTTTGAGCGTACTGTCCTGGCCGACGAACTGCGCGACGAACTCATCGCGCGGATGCGCCAGCAAGGTGTCCGGATGGTCGTACTGCACCAGCTTGCCGCGACGAAACACTGCGATGCGGTCGCCCAGCTTGAGCGCCTCGTCAATGTCATGGCTGACCATGATGACGGTCTTGTTCAACTGCCGTTGCATCAGGAAGAACTCATTCTGAATCGACTCGCGGTTGATCGGATCGACCGCGCCGAATGGCTCATCCATCAGCAGCACCGGTGGATCAGCAGCGAGCGCGCGAATTACACCGATACGTTGTTGCTGCCCGCCCGAGAGTTCGCGCGGATAGCGTTTCAGATACTGCTTGGGGTCCAGGGCAACCATCGACATCAGTTCGGTTGCGCGCTCGTGGCAGCGCTTTTTGTCCCAGCCCAGCAAACGCGGCACGACCGTAATGTTTTCTTCAATCGTCATGTTCGGAAACAAGCCGATCTGCTGGATCACATAGCCAATACGGCGGCGCAGTTCTACTTCGTCCAGGTCCGTCGTGTCTTCACCGTTAATCAGCACACGGCCGGAAGTAGGCGCAATCAGGCGGTTAATCATCTTCAGCGTCGTGGTCTTGCCGCAGCCCGACGGGCCAAGAAACACGCCAATTTCGCCTTCGCCCACAGTCAAGCTGACTGAGTCGACGGCCCGTACCGGCTGGCCGTCTTTTTGCGTGAAAATTTTCGTCAGTTTGTCGAGTTCGATCATGTTTTTTGCACTCCCTTTGGTGTCAGCAGACGTTGCAATGCCTGCAGCAGCAAATCAGCGACAATCGCAAGCACGCTTACGAGTACAGCGCCAACCAGCAGTTTCATCATGTTGCTCTGGCCAATCGCACGAATAATCAGCGTGCCCAGCCCCCCTGCGCCAATCACGGCGGCAATTGTCATCACGCCAATGTTCATCACGACAGCAGTGCGCACGCCACCGAGAATCACTGGCACCGCCAATGGCAATTCCACCAGCCGCAACCGCTGCCATGCGGTCATGCCAATCCCTTTGGCTGCTTCTTTGACGCCCGCATCGACGTTGCGCAGCGCGAGATAGGTGTTGCGGATAATCGGCAGCAACGAATACAAAAACACCGCCGTGATCGCCGGCACGGCGCCAATGCCATAACCGAAACGCGAAAGAACCGGAATCATCAAACCGAAGAGCGCGATGGATGGCAGCGTGAGCACAATCGTCGCCAGCCCGAGCAACGGTGACGCCAGCCACTCATGGCGATTAATCAAAATGCCCAGCGGCACCCCGGCGATGATCGCGCAACCCACCGCAATGCTGACTAGCCAGAGATGCTCCAGCGTCAGTTCGAGCAGTTGTGGCCAGTTGGCCAGTAGATAGTCAAAAACGCTCATGGCTTGCCTCCACTCAGTGCCGGATGGTCGCGCAGAAATTCACGCGCGACCGTCTGGATCGACTTGCCGTCAATATCCACCTGCTTGTTCATTTCCAGAATGACGTCGTTGTCCAGCGCGGCAGACAGTGCATTCAACTGCGCCGCCAGACGGGGGTTCTGTTTAAGGATGGCTTCGCGCACGACGGGAGTGGCGTTATAGGGCGGGAAAAAACCTTTGTCGTCTTCCAGCGGACGGATATCAAAACCTTTCACGCGTCCGTCCGTGGTGTAGATCAGGCCAACGAACACCTGGTTGTTATGCAACGCCGTGTAGACCAGCCCTGGGTCCATCTGCTTGGTCTGCTTGCGGGTAAAACGCATGCCGTAAGCCATTTCGAGTGGCTTGAGACCATCTGGACGATTGGCAAATTCAGCGTCCATCGCAAACACGTACTTGCCATCAGGCTCGGCATTCATCCGCTCAGCGAGCTGGGAAATGGTGTGAATGCCCGTAGCCGTGGCGACTTCGTGTGGCAGGCCCAGCGCATAGGTATTGTTCAGCGGCGAAGCGTCGAGCCAGACCAGGCCGCGCCGCGCATCAAGCGCCTTGACGCGCTCGTACATCGTTTTGGGATCCAGTTTTTCCGTGATCTTGTTGTAGACGATGGCCGCAGTACCGGTGTACTCCCAGACGATGTCGATCTGGTTGTGCTCCTGCGCGCTGCGCAGCAACGTGCTGCCAAGGCCCGTGCGGGTTTCCACCGGATAGCCTTGCGCCCGCAAATACTGGGCGGTGAGTTCGGCGAGCACGTATTGCTCGGTGAAGTTTTTGCTGCCGACAATCAGCGCGGCGGCGCTGGCGTGAACGCTGGTGGCGAGGAGTGCGGCGAGCAGCAGCCAGCGGCCAGGAAAGTAGCGGGCGAGGCCATTTGCCAGCCCGCCTGAAAACGAGCGTAAAAACAGGAAGTTCATGCGGTCACCCCACGGCGGGCCAGGAAATAACGGCTACCGGAGGCGACCAGGCCATCCAGCACGAGTGCCAGTAAAGCGGTCATCCCCGCTCCGAGCAGCAGTTGTTGCGGATTGTTCAGGTAGATCCCCGGAAAGATGAATGTGCCAAGACTGTCTGCGCCGATCAGATACGCGAGCGGTGCCGTGCCAACGTTGATGGACAGTGCCGTGCGGACACCGCCGACGATGATCGGAAGCGCATTGGGCAGCTCGACGCGTATCAGTGATTGCCAGCCCGTCATGCCAATTCCGCGCGCAGCTTCGCGCAGCGCGGGCGACACGTTTTTCATGCCTTCATAGGCATTACGGGTAACGGGCAGCAGGGAGGCAAGAAAGAGCGCGGCAATGGCCGGCAACTCGCCAATCCCAAAGATGCCCAGCGCGATGGCCAGCACGGCCAGCGATGGAATGGTGTTGCCAATGTTGAACACCTGCATGAAGCGTTCGGCTTGCCGGGCGAACGCAGGGCGGCTAAGCAGCACCCCCGCTGGAATTCCCACCAGTAGCGCCAGCCCCATCGAATAGCCGACCAGCAGCAGGTGCTGTCCAGTGTAGTAAAGCAGATCGGGTTTGTACTGGGACAACGCGTCAGAGTTGATGGCACGAACCAGCAACGTAGCGGCGATGCCAATGGCAGCCAGACCAGCAAACAGCCTGACAGGACGTTGAATCATCAAGATGAGCCTCCTTGTGCGATGTGCGGCGCGCCTGAAACACACGCCACACCGGTATCTGGCAGGCATTTGCTGGTTCACACCAGCAAACTACGGGCATCAAGGCCAGAAAAGACCGCGATGCCGGACGCCGGTTAGATGGCGGCTGCCAGATCATCGTTACCCGTTGGCGCATGGCGCACCAGACCGGGCAGGCTACCGTCGGCTGACGGCAAAAAAACAGGAGACAACCGGCTAGCCAGTGTTCCTCAAAGATCAAACTTCGGGGTTAATTGATGGAAAGAAAAAACCAGATGCAAAACGAAACACCTGTCGCAATATGTGCCTGATTGCCTCCACATAACAGGGCATTGATGCTTGTGATGCTTGATGTAACAAAGGGCATTTAATGCCGCGCTAATACGGCTAAATACCCGCCAAATCGCCTTTAAAATCTGTTAATTCCCAGCGAACAGCGCGTGATTATATAAAATTTACCCTGGCGCGTCTACCCATGAACTGCCTCAAGCGAAATCCGGCGAAAATCCAGACGGCCCGCATAATGCCCTCGCAAAACCTGTCTTTTTAATCGGGTTATTCAGATATCACGTGTCAATAAAATAAGCGGCAGCCAGAATCTGGCGGCCTTCACGTTATTCCGCAAAAGGATGAAATTTTGCATCGGTTATTTCAGGAAGACCATCAACCGGAAGATCCATCTCTTTAGGTAATGCAAGCATATTGAGTGAAATGACATTCCCGTAAATATCTTCCGCTTTACCAAAAAAATTATCGGGATTAAATAGCTTCGGCGCATGCCACCACAGCCGGTAGTCTTTTGCAAAAAGCCATTCGATCAGTTCAGCGGAGCGCTCCACGCGGTCGTTTTCCAGATAAAGCACCGGCCGCGACTCGTCTATGATCCCCTCGGCACCTTGCAGCGCGAACAGCTCAAAGCCTTCCACATCAATCTTTATCAGGGCGACCTGCTCGCCACCCAGTACGTCATCCAGCCTGATGCAAGGAACCGCAATGCTGTCGCCATTGGCCTCGTTTTGCATCTCCACACCGCCGAAATTGCCGGTTGCGTGGTAATCCTGACGAGGGAAAAACAGCGTGCGTTCGGCTTCGCCACAGGCAAATGGCCAGGCACGAACATTAGTGATGCCGTTGAGCGCCAGATTCGCGCACAGGTTATGAAAAATAAACGGCTGAGGTTCAAAAACCGCGAGTTGACGCCCCTGAGCGGCCGCTTGCTGTGCCAGCGGAACCGTATGGCCGCCAATATTGGCACCGATTTCAACCACCATGCCGGGGAGAATCAGCAGTTGCGCCAGAAACTGCGTCTCGAATTCACAAAACTCGCCATATTCCAGCATGGCGTAGCCAATATAAAAGTCATTGGGATTGGCCAGCATCCAGCCGTGGCGAGTTTGAACCAGAGTGCCAGTTGGGCTTACTGGCAGGAATGTTGAGGGATCTGTTTGCATAATAAAAACGGTCTTGTTTTATAGCGAAATTTTTATCAGGATACCTAGCCGCCGATCTTTATCGGCAAGCGAATGCGGCAGTTTCGCACATTTGAAAAATCAGGATAAAACATTTTTTCTGCAATAAAACAGCCTTGGTTAAGCCTTGTATACGGTGATTTCACGATATCTCGCAGCAAACATTCTCCCGTTTTTGGCTCCCGAAAAATCTCACCTTTGTTGCCCTAACACCGCGCGCTGGAGCGAAAATGCACCACCCTGCAGCTTTCTGGAATAGCCCATGACAACACCATCTAGCTCGTCCATTCCCGCCGTTCGCGCGATCGTCACAGGCCACACTCATGGCCTGGGCGCAGCGCTCGCGCAGCAGCTTTTGTCGCGCAACATCTCGGTGCTCGGGCTGTCTCGCTCAAGCAATCCAACGCTCGCACGCAGCTACCGCAACACGTTCGATGAAATCAAACTGGATCTGGCGCAAACGCAGCAACTCGCGCACTGGCTGGCAGGCGAGGATTTATCGCGCTTTATCGCTGGTGCCCATTGCGTGCTGCTGCTGAACAACGCTGGCACGGTGCAACCCATCGGCTCGCTGGAACAACAAACACCCGATGCCATCGCCCACGCCATCGGTCTCAATGTCGCCGCCCCGCTCATGCTGGCTAGCGCTGTGGCTTGCGCCAGCACGGGCGGGGCTGAGCGGCGCATCGTGCATATTTCAAGCGGGGCGGGGCGTCAGGCGTATGCAGGCTGGAACATCTATTGCGCCACCAAGGCAGCACTCGATCATCACGCCCGTGCCGTTGCACTTGAGCAAAACCCGCTGCTGCGGATCAGCAGCGTGGCACCAGGTGTGGTCGATACCGGAATGCAGGCGGAAATTCGCAGCACGTCTGCAGAGCAGTTTCCATTGCGGGGGAAATTCGATGAACTGAAACGCAATGGACAACTCGCCACGCCAGAACAAACCGCCGAAAAACTCATCGCTTATGCCCTAAGCGACGCATTTGGCCAGACACCGGTGAGTGATCTCCGGGAACTCGCCTGACACCGCGACCACGACTGAACCAACGCATCGAAGTCACCAAGTCGAGGATTTAAGAGCGTCTGCGGCACGCTCCCGAAAAACCTCACCTTTGAGCCATGATCTCAACAAATTCGGACTAACCGCCCAGTCAAAACACGCCCGCCTAGAACTTCACCTTCACCTGGAAACCAGCGGTAAATGGCAAATCGTTAGAGGGGATCGGCGGAATCAGGATCACGTTCATCCCGACGCGCTTGTATTCCATCATCAGCAACGGCGCAAGAACGGGGCCAATCGTGTGATTTTTCCCGAGCCCCCAGTTGCCGTAGTTGTAGCCCGTGATGATGCCGCCCATCGCCGCCAGGCGGATAAAACCCCAGTGCGCAAACTCCGGGGCCCAGACAGCGCCGCCATACCAGGAAGGCCGTCGCAACGAGTTGCGAAAGCCGCCGCCCGTCACCGCCCACTCCTGACCCAGCCAGCACTCCACGCCAATGCCGGGATTAAACTGCTCGAAATCTTTTTTGGGATGAATGTGGTAGGAGCCCACCATGGCATCCACCCAAAGGCCGCCCTTACACCAGTCGCCTGCCTGCGCCGTCGAAGCCAGCGTCATCCCAACGGCCAGCGCGGTTGCCGCGCCCTTCATCCTGCTCACTATTTGCCGAAAACCCATGCACTCTCCATCACCGGTTGCCTGCTCTTACCCTGAACGGCACATTCTTGCGTTTGCGCTGCTTGCACCGCTGGCGCCGCTTACCTGGCTGCGCACTCTACCCCAAGCGCCGCAAATGCTATCTCAACCACAACAGGGCATCGGTTTCCGGCTTCGCTGGCTTCTGCGGCGCTGGCCCAGCCGGATTCTGGCCATGGCAGCGGTCTCTATGCTGGCCACCGCATGCACCTCATTGCGGGTCGTCACGCATACGGTCAGCCCGGTCGAAGCCCACGTGCCACCAGGCCGCTATGCGCTTGACCCTGCGCACTGGAGCATTAATTTCGACGTCGATCATCTGCACTATTCGCGCTTTGTCATGCGTTTCAACCGAGCCGAAGCACACCTGCAATGGCATGCGCCTGGGCTTGATCAAAGCTCGGTGGTGGCGGTGATTGATCCAGCCAGCCTCGACACCAACGTGGCGCTGCTTGACCGTATGGTGAAGGGCCGTGACTTGCTCGACGTGACGCACTATCCGCAGATCCGTTTTGTCAGCACGGGCTTTACCCGCACAGGAAACGCCACGGGCGTACTCAGTGGTGAACTGACGCTGCACGGCCAGACCCGGCCCGTGACACTGGAAGTCGTCTTCAATGGTTTCGCCCGCGAGCCGCTGACCCAGCGCGACAAGCTCGGTTTTGCCGCGCAAGGGCGGTTTAGCCGGGCAGCGTTCGGGTTGTCAGCGTGGTATCCCGCTGTGGGGGACGAGGTGCAGGTGCGAATTCAGGCTGAATTCGCCCGTGTTGTGGAGGTGGGAGCCACAAATGCAAATACAGATACAGATGCAGGAGCCGAGGCGGATCTTCCAGGCACCGCGTCTGCAACGGTGCCCTCCAGTGCTGCAAACCTGCGCTGAACGGCCAGTAACTGACGCGGCGTGAAGCGAGCTAAACGCTCCAGTCCAGGATGACTTTGCCGCTCTCGCCGGACAGCATTTTGGCAAATGCGCGTTCATAGTCGTCGATGGCGAAGCGATGCGTCAGGATCGGCGACAAGTCCAGCCCGCTTTGCAACATCGCAATCATCTTGTACCAAGTCTCGAACATCTCTCTGCCATAGATGCCCTTGATTTCAAGTCCCTTGAAGATCACCTGGGTCCAGTCAATCGCCGTCTCTGCCGGTGGGATGCCCAACAGTGCCACCTTGCCGCCATGATTCATCGCCTCGAGCAAGCTCGTGAAGGCACTCGGCACACCTGACATTTCCAGCCCGACATCAAAGCCTTCAGTCATGTGCAGATCGGCCATCACATCGCGCAACGATTCATGTGCAACGTTCACCGCCCGCGTAGCGCCCATCTTGCGCGCCAGCTCAAGCCGGTATTCGTTGATATCGGTAATCACCACGTTGCGTGCGCCCACATGCTTCGCAATCGCCACCGCCATCACGCCAATTGGTCCGGCACCGGTAATCAGCACGTCTTCGCCAACCAGATTGAACGACAGCGCGGTGTGCGTCGCATTGCCGAGCGGATCAAGAATGGCCGCCAGATCGTCAGAAATATCGGCGGGAATCTTGAACGCATTCAGCGCTGGAATCACCAGATACTCAGCAAAAGCGCCTTCGCGGTCGACCCCCACGGCGATCGTGTTGCGGCACAGATGACGGCGTCCCGCACGGCAATTGCGGCAAAAGCCACAGGTGATGTGGCCTTCGCCAGAAACCCGGTCACCGATCTCAAAACCACGCACTTCCTGACCGATTTCAACAATCTCGCCAACGTACTCATGCCCGACCTGCATTGGCACCGGAATCGTTTTTTGCGCCCAGTCGTCCCACTTCCAGATATGAATATCCGTGCCGCAAATCGCCGTGAGGCGGATGCGGATCATCACATCGTTATGGCCAACTTCAGGCTTTTTCATCCGGGTTAAGGTCAAGCCCGGTGCGCGTTCGAGTTTGGCAAGTGCTTTCATGTCCGCTCCAGCGTCTGATTCAAATTTTCAGATTTCAAATAACACCGAGCGCACGGCCTACACGGGCAAACGCGTCCACAACGTGGTTGATTTGCTCTGTGGTGTGCGCCGCGCTCATCTGCGTCCGAATCCGGGCTCGCCCTTTGGGCACCACCGGAAACGAAAACCCAGTCACATACACCCCTTCCTGCAACAGTGCCTGCGCCATGCGTGAGGCAATTTGCGCATCCCCCAGCATCACCGGAATGATCGGGTGCGCCCCGGGCACCAGGGTGAAGCCAAGCGCACTCATGGCCTGGCGAAAATACGCGCCGTTGGCCCGCACGCGCTCACGCAACTGCGCGCCTTCATCGCTGGCGAGCAGTTCGAGCACTTTGAGCGAAGCCGCTGCAATGCTGGGTGTGAGCGTGTTGGAGAAAAGATAAGGCCGTGAGCGCTGGCGCAACATCTCGATCACTTCCTTGCTGGCCGCGACGTAACCTCCCGAAGCACCGCCCAGCGCTTTGCCCAGCGTCCCAGTCAGGATATCGACGCGGGACAGCACACCACAATGCTCGGGCGTGCCACGGCCGTGCTCGCCGACAAAACCCACTGCATGCGAATCGTCAACCATCACCAGCGCGCCATAGCGCTCAGCGAGGTCGCAAATTCCAGCCAGATCGGCAATGATGCCGTCCATCGAAAACACGCCATCGGTAGCAATCAGCTTGAACCGGGCACCCGCCGCATCAGCCTCGCGGAGTTTTTCTTCAAGGTCGGCCAGGTTGTTGTTGCGATAGCGGTAGCGCTTGGCCTTGCACAGGCGCACCCCGTCGATGATGCTGGCGTGATTCAGCTCGTCGCTGATGATGGCATCGGCCTCGTCGAGCAGTGTTTCGAACAGGCCGCCATTCGCGTCAAAACAGCTTGAATACAGGATGCAGTCGTCGGTTTGCAGAAAATCGGCCAGTGCTTTTTCGAGCGCCTTGTGCACCGACTGAGTGCCGCAGATAAAACGCACCGACGCCATGCCAAAACCATCGTGATCGAGACTTTCTTTGGCGGCCGCAATCAGGCGGGCATCGTTGGCCAGACCCAGATAATTGTTCGCACAGAAGTTCAAAACCTGCGTGCCATCCGCAAGACGGACATCCGCTGCCTGCGGGCTGACGATCACGCGTTCGTGCTTGTAAAAACCATCTGTGCGAATTTGCTCTAACGTGCCGCGCAGATGAGAAAGGTAAGAGTCACGCATGAATCTGGCTCCTGATAGATAAAAATGAGCCGTCTGCGGCGCTTGCATCCGCTTGCCGGATAGCCGCGACGGCCTGTTATAGTCGATTTCTTTTTATCGAAATTTTTCGATTTACCGAACTAAAATCCGGTATGACGAACAACTCTAAACGATAGGTCAGACTATGGCAAGTTCGGGAGCACGGCGTCGTCCACTGGCTGTTCCGCAGCCGGACCCGGCGTTGAGCGTGCCGCCACGCGTCGGTGAACAGATTCAGCGGCTGCGCAGCGAACGCCGCATGACGCTTGATGATTTATCGCGTGCGGCAGGCGTGTCGAAATCCACCCTGTCGGAAATCGAGCGCGACAAAGCCAACCCCACCATCGCGGTCGCGTGGCGCTTGACTACCGCTTTGGGCGTTAGCCTGGATTCGCTGTTTGCGCCGCCCAAAACGCCGGAAGCCATCACGGTGGCGGGCCCGCACGACACTCCCACGCTGAGTGGCCACGACGAGAAATATCAGCTTCGGGTCTGGGGCCCCATCGATCTGGCAGGCAAATTCGAATGGTATGAACTGATCTTGCCACCGGGTGGCGCACTGGTTTCCGCCGCGCATGAACCCGGCACGCGTGAACATCTGACGGTGCTGCACGGCACGCTCGAAATCGAGACGGCCGCGATTGTCAAACGTCTGAAAACAGCTGACACGGCCCGTTATGCGGCCGATGCGCCCCACACGATTCGCAATTCAGGCAAAGGTGAAGCGAAAGCGTTACTGGTCGTGATCCACGGCTAAGCGGCCAAGGTTGCGCAACATACTGTATTTTTGTACAGTGCCGTGACGTTATCCGGAGCCGAACATGACCGACCTGACTGACCACAATCTAGCCGCCCGGCGCTATCAAAACGCCGCACGCGACCTCGAACACATCGTCCGCGGCATCGCGGCGCGCTATATCGGGCAACAGGTCCCCCTCACCTGGCGGCTGCTGCACGCCATTGAAGCCGAAGCGCTTGCCGATCTGGGTTTCGCCAGCCGGCATGACGCGATGTTGCTGGGCCTGTTCCAGCGCCCTTCCGCCCTGCCTTATCCAGAAACCGATGAAACCGTTGATTTCGGCGCGTCCAATGCGTTGCCCGCGGCTTTTGCCTTCGCGGTGTCGGCTTATGAAGAAGCCTCGCAACATGCGCTAGCGGCAGTTTCGACGGCCGATACCCCCAAACGTGCCCGTGCCTGGGGTGGATAACTCATCCGGCCGCTGCCTGTCCGCTATCCACTCGCTACCCACTCAACGCCATGCCGCTACGCGCCTCCTGGCCCACCCGTCCTTCTCCAGCCGATCTCTTCAACCAGCAGCGTGAAGACTGGTATCTCGCGCCGCGTCTCGCATTCGATGCCTGGCTAGCGCAACAGGCTTTTCGCGCTTCGTCAGCGGAGGTCTATCGGGCGCAATGGGGGTTGTTTCTCGACTGGCTTGCCGCACAAGGTCAAACCCTGCAAACGGTGGACACCCGCTCCATCGCGCTTTTCGTCGCCGGGCTGTCAATCCGCAAACCACAGCGCGCACGCTATCTGCGCTTGATCGAGCGAGTGCTGGACCATATCCGGGCGATTGAATTTGCCTCGACTAATCCCGCACGTTTTATTGCGCAAGATGGCGCAGCAGCATGGCGCGAGGCCGATAACAACGATCCCACCGGGTTCCTCAGCGCGGCGGAGCGCACCCGGCTGACGACATTTCTGCAAGCGCCCCTGGAAGCATCCGCCCCGTTCCAACGCTGGAAAGCCCGCCGTGATCGCGCATTGATCGCGGTTTTTCTCGGCGGAGGGTTAAAGGTTGGCGAAACGCGGTTATTGACCGTTAGTTGCATTGAAGCCTTGCCGTTTTTGCTGATTGAAACAGCTAATCCGGCTTTTACCCGCCGCACGCACTTGCTTCCTTTTGCCGTCACAGCGCTGGAGGTTTGGCTCGCGGAGCGGCAACGTCATGCGTTTTCTGGTGACCTGTTATTTCCTGCTTCGCTTTCAGGCGGCCCGATGCACAAAGCGACCGTATTACGTGCCGTGGATACGCTGGTTGAGGCAGCGGACGTCATCTCGGCACGGCAACAGCGTGTCAGCCCGCAAACGCTGCGAAACGCGTTTGCAGCGAGTCTTTTTGAATGTAATACCGATCACGATGTGATCCAGCAGTGGCTGGGATTAATTCAGCCTGTGTCGATTGCCCGCTTGCATCTGGCATGGCAGGCATGGTGTGTTCAGCAAGAGGAGCCCGTTAGTGTTGGTCCGGTGGGTGCCCCATGGCCGCCTGAGCTGGCCATCACTTCCACAGACGCTCCAACAACCGCTCCCGAATAAGCTCACTGTCAGTCTCATGAGGTTTTTCACACCCCATCAGACAATGAGCCGGCTGAAAAAAACCCAGCAATGGCCTCCAGCCGTGAAGACCTGGCTCCAGATGAATGCTCACATTCCGGGCAAGCCAGTTCATGCTGGCCATCGGTTTGAAAAAGCTCGGGCTCCCCAGTCTTGCACTGAGGGCAATGCTGCGGCAGCGATATCTGCGCATCCAGTTTCGAGCCGATGATCTGTAGTTCATCAGCGCTTAAACGTCCAGAAAGCGCCTGCCTGTAAAGCAAGGCGGCAAGCGCCGGATCTGCATCCTGTTGCTTTCGCAGTTCAGCCAGCTCCTGGTTTAGCGCGTCAAGTGCTTCTGCTTGTTCTTCAACCTGAGCGCTAAACCGGTCCGATTGTGCTTTGGTTACGGCTAACTGCTGCAGAAACTCAAACTCCTTCCGATTCGCCTCTCTCGTCCCTGACTGATACGTTGCCGCCATGCCACGCAAGGTATCCAGTTCAACCAGCAGAGGTTTTACCCGGCGCTCCGCGGCATCAATTGCGTCTTTTATTTGTTGTGCGTAGTGCTCGGTTCGTTCGCGCAATTCGACATGCAGTTCTTCGACACGCTCTCGTAATACCGTATTAGCAGCGCGTTCTGTATCTAGATGAGTTTGCAGCGCGTGCGTTTCCGTTTGCATGCGTTGTGTGGCGGATTGCAGCGCGTCTTGATGTACGCCGCGCTGGAGATGAGCGCTGGTCAACTCAGCCTCCAGCTCACGAATCCGTTGCCGGGCCGCTTCGGTTTTTTCTTCTTCCCGGCGAACTGATTCATCCGAGCTATCCAGACGAATGCTGGCTTCGTGGGCATTTTTTTCCGCCGACTGGACCTGAGCCTGAAATTGTTGCCGCTCTTCCTCTAGTTCAGCTCGGGCGGAGCGCAGCGCTTCTTCAAAAAGTGTCTGGAGCAGTTCACCCGCGCGTTCTTCAAGGAGAGGTGGAATGACGCCTGTGCCGATCCGGATTTTGGATGCGCTGCGAATACGCTCCCAAAAATGATCGATGTCTTTTGGAATATCGCTCGCACTCCCTGTTTGCGTGAGATCGCGGACCGTTGCCATGGTTGGACGAATGCCTAGATCAAAAAATAGCCGTTTGCACGCATGAAGTGACATTTCTTGCCGTTTACTGCCACTTTTGCGCATTTTTTGGAGTTCTTCGCGGATATTGGCGCGTATTTCATCTAGATTCATCAGCGAACCTGCTTAGGTCAGAAAAGTTCAAATAATAACAAATTACGTATTTTTTTATACGTTTTATTTGGCCATTGATGCGCTGAAGATGCTTACCCCAATCAAGTTGGAAATAGACTGATTGGTGCTTGTTATCACGCCATCTTTTGTGAAACAACATCTATATTTTGCTGTAAGTTGTTGATAACAAATGGTTAATCCGTTATCCAAGATTTTTTGCAGTGTTTCACAGGAGGATGCGCAGTCAGAAAAGAGATTTATCTCTGAGCACACAAACAGCTTGTTGAGAGTATTAGAAGTAAACACCCTTGAACCTTGTTAAAAACGTTAACGCTTGGTGAAACCCTTGCCAGGAAAGCGTTTGCGCCAGCCAAGGTGAAGCTCTGCGGGAGCCTGGGTGAGGGCATGCAGGATGGAAAGGTGCTCGGATTCGGGGGCGTGGGTGAGACAGTCCGGGATAGAACGTGAGTGAGTTCAGGAGAGAGATCGATTGTGAGCAATTGCCAAGGTGAGATTTTTCGGGACCTGATGAGTTGTCTGGCCCGTTATACCTAGCTCGGTTGGTTAGGGATCTGATGAATCACGGTGAGATTATTCAGGATGGTAAAAACACCCTGTTCGGCAAGGTTTGAGGGGGTGAATTGATGGACCGGTGAGCGTTAACAGGAAAAAAACAGATCACGAGGTGAGACTTTTCAGGGGCTGGAGGCTGATCTCAAGCCAGGATTGGGTCCCAGAGAAGGTTGAGGTGAGGTTTTACGGGACGTTAGTCTCCGGGCAGCCCGGAAATACCGCTGATTTATCAGAGGTGAGCCTATTCGGGAGCGGTGCTAAATGCCTCGCCGCCAAGGTGCGGAATAGGTTTAGAAGCAGAAAGGTGAGGGTTTTCGGGGGAGTATTCGGCGATGAGATGCGCTTCGAACCCGTCTGTATTCCGGGAAAGTTGGTAGTCACTCTCATTTAAATCGTTCTAAATCAACATATTGCTTGTTCAGGATTGGCCTTCGCCCTTTCATAAGGTGAGTGTTTCCGGGAGGCTTAATTTTTGTGCTGTTGTAGCCGGTGTGATGCGCCAGGTTTTATAAAGGTGAGGGAATTCGGGGGAGGTATTGAAGCAGGTGCGAGGCTGTGTATCGGGTAAGTACCGGAAACGATTGAGTATTTTTTTGAACCAGGCAGCAGGTGAGAGTTTTCGGGAGCTGTTTTATCGAGTGTTTCTGGCCAGCCGGGATGATTTTCATGGTGATGTTGCTGGCAAAGGTGAGGGTTTTCGGGTGCTTGGCAAACGGACTTTTTCTGGCAGATAAGTGGCGGGCCACGTCATTTCAGGGGCTGGCGGCGATTTAGGTGAGCGTTTTCGGGAGATGAAACGAACTCTGCAGATGGCGAGCACCCGCAGCGAACGTTTTCATCACATATGCCCCTGTTTTTTGCTGCAGAGACAGGTCGTTTTGTAGTGTTTTGTCTGATGAAAATTCTCAAAGATGAAAAAGCCAGCCGAATTGCACTGGAGTCGTGAAACTGCGACAGATTTTTTCGGTGAGGTGATACGGGAGCTAATTTATCCCGTTCAAGGCCGGGCTAAAACCATGAATCGGCTCAATCCTTCCGCAGCACAATGCTGGGCTGAATGCGCCAAAACAGATGATGGTGAGGGTTTGCGGGAACCTGGCGAGGTGAGTTGTGAATGGGAGGACCGTTTCACCCGCAAGGGTGAGCGCGTTTCTGTAGACGAGCATCACCCCGGACGGTATGCTTTGGCCCAATCCTCCCACCTCAATCCGACGC